>JAIYAV010000194.1 GCA_027488855.1 Saprospiraceae bacterium | reverse complement strand
TCCAAACACACCCACCCCCAGGAAGACATCAACTGGATGCTGGTAGAATACGCCATGAACCATGGCCACGTGGTACGGCTGAAAGGGGGCGACCCCTTCGTTTTTGGCCGTGGCTACGAAGAAATGGCGCATGCGGCCATGTTTGGCATCAAAGTGGACATCGTTCCCGGGCTTTCTTCCTGCATCGCCGTTCCAGGTCTACAAGGCGTTCCGGTAACTTGTCGGGGCATCAATGAAAGTTTTTGGGTGGTAACGGGTACAACCCGCTCAGGCAGCATCTCCAAAGATGTGGAACTGGCGGCTCAGTCGAGTGCCACTGCGGTCATCCTGATGGGTATGCGCAAATTGGGAGACATCATGAACATCTATGCGGCTCTAGGTAAAAGAGATACCCCGGCAATGGTGGTTCAAAATGGATCAACCCCCGAAGAAAAAATTGTCCTGGGGCGTGTACACAACCTGGCTGAACGGGTAGCAATGGCTGATGCCAGCTCACCAGGCATTATAGTTATTGGAGATGTAGTAGCTTTGCACCCTCAATACAAACAAGCCGAGCCAACTTATGTGGCTTTGCCAAAAAAGGGGAAAGTTACCAATGAACACATCAGCGTCTAAGATGGAGCAAAACGAGTTGTATCCGGTTTTTTTGAAACTACACAGCCTGCGTACCCTCATTGTAGGTGCCGGGGAAGTGGGGTACGAAAAACTCTCGTTCATCCTCAAAAGCAGCCCCAAAGCCCAGGTTACAATGGTAGCCACTTGGGTAAACCCGGAGATTGAAAAATTGCTGACTCAGATCGGAACCCACTTCGTGCAAATTCAGCACAAGGCGTTTCAGATCGAGGACCTTCAGGGGCATGACCTGATCATTGCCGCGACGAACATCCCGGAACTGAATCGAGAGGTGCAACAAGCCGCCAAAGCAGCAGGCAAGTTGATCAACGTGGCCGATACCCCTGATCTCTGTGATTTTTACCTCGGATCAATCGTGACCCGCGGACCTTTGAAAATTGGTATTTCAACGAATGGGCAGTCGCCCACTTTTGCCAAACGTTTCCGCCAGGTATTGGAGGCCGCGTTGCCGGAAGAAGTGGAAGACCTGCTGCCCAAACTCAACGAAATCCGCGACCGACTCGGTGGCGATTTCGCGCATAAAGTGCGGATGCTCAATCAAATTACCTCAACCTTGCTAACGGGCATGGTGGGATGTGAATGTAAGGGCAATTGCACGGGAGATTGTATTGAATTTTTGAAAAAATAGGATAGTTAAGGAGTTGAGGAGTTGAGGAGTTGAGAAGTTGAGGCTGCTGCGAGAAATTTTGACAAGGTCCTTGTCCAAGTCCCTCGCGGTAGCCTCAACTTCTCAACTCCTCAACTTTTCAACTCCTCAACCTCCTCAACACAACCAATAGCATGTCGACATCACAAGCCTTACCTACTCCTGAACTCGACGTAGAGGAGTATAGTGTAGCGTACCTGAATGAGATTTTTGAGCCACTGAATTTTGAGGAGCGTATTCAGAAGTTGTATGAAATTTTCGGTGAAGATGAGGTCTTAATGACTTCTTCTTTTGGTGCCAGTGCTGCATTTTTGCTGCGCCTGATTTCGGAGCATCGGCCTAGCCAAAAGGTATATTTCATCGACACCACCTACCATTTTCCCGAAACCCTTGCCTACAAAGAAGAACTCACCGAGTTGTATCGACTCAATGTAATCAATGTTCTTCCCGACCCGACCCAAAATGCCCTGACTCGTGAGGAGGAATGGTGGAAGGATCATCCCAAAATGTGTTGCTCCATCAATAAAGTGGTTCCATTGGAGCCGCTAAAAGAAGGACACAAAGTGTGGATTTCGGGCCTGATGGCGTATCAAACTGATTTTCGTTCGCACCTGCGCATTTTTGAGCAGCAGGGCGACATCATAAAATTCCATCCATTGATCGACCTGAGTGAAGGGGATTACTTGTACTGGTCTTCCTGGTTCAAGTTGCCTCAGCACCCCCTGGAAAGTCAGGGTTATGGTTCAATTGGATGTACCCATTGTACCCAAAAAGGCAAAGGCCGTGAAGGTCGCTGGGCAGGAACTGGAAAAACAGAATGTGGATTGCATCCGGGTTTTTTCGTCAACAAACACAAGTAAGGGCACCCCTTCGTGAGTGCCCAACCGTAAGGGCGCCCACGAAGGGATGCCCATAAAATTGTAAATTTGTGTACTTTTGCTGTTTAAATTGATCCAAACAAATGATCCAGACAGACATTCTCATTGTAGGAGCAGGGCCAGTAGGGCTCTTCACAGTATTCGAGGCCGGATTGTTGAAAATGCGCTGCCATCTGGTGGATTCACTACCCGTACCTGGTGGTCAATTGGCTGAAATTTATCCAAAAAAGCCGATCTACGATATCCCTGGGTATCCTTCTATTTTGGCTGGTGATTTGGTTGATCGCCTGATGGAGCAAATTGAGCCTTTCAAACCCGGCTTTACCCTGGGCGAGCGGGCTGAAAAATTTGAACAACTTGAAAATGGGCACTTTGTGCTGACTACCAGCAAAGGCACCCAAATTCAGGCACCCGTAATTGCCATTGCTGGTGGATTGGGTTGTTTTGAACCCCGCAAACCACCATTGGAGAACCTGGAACGTTTTGAGGACAAAGGCATCGATTACATCATCCGCGACCCAGAAAAATACCGCAACAAACGGGTAGTGATCGCAGGTGGAGGTGACTCGGCATTGGATTGGACTATTTTCCTGGCCGAAGTAGCCAGTGAAGTGACGCTGATTCACCGCCGCAAGGACTTCCGTGGTGCACCCGATTCGGTGGAGAAAGTACATGAATTGGCTCACAGTGGCCGCATTGACTTGTTGACCGACTCACAAACGACTGGTCTGCGGGGCAATGGAGTCCTGACCGATGTGGTGATTGATACCAAAGAAAAGGGAGAAGTGGTACGCCCTACGGATTATTTCATCCCACTTTTTGGCTTGTCACCCGAACTCGGGCCTTTGGGCAGCTGGGGTTTGAATGTAGATAAAAACGCCATCGAAGTAAATACCCTGGATTACAGCACCAACATCCCGGGAGTGTACGCCATCGGTGACATCAATACTTACCAAGGCAAGTTGAAACTGATCTTGTGCGGTTTCCACGAAGCTACCTTGATGTGCCAGTCGGCCTTTAAACGGGTGAATCCAGATAAAAAATTGAGCTTTAAATACACCACCGTTAACGGGGTGAACGCATTTTAAACGCATCAACTGCTTATAATTATTTTCGCTTATTTACACACCATTTGAGGTGATACGAAAGAAGGCAAGTCAGTTGAACTGAACTTGCCTTCGCCATTTAAACCCGACTTAAAAGCAGTCTATTCTTTTGGAATTAATGCCTTCCGTAGACAAACACCACCGCCTTATTGCGAGCAGCATTCTTGGTATCGTACCAAAATTCGATTTTTTCAACCAAACGGTTGTTGCCGCGCAGATCCACTACTCTTGAATCACTGCCACGGTCAAAGTTGTGACGCAGGTCAATTTCTTGTTTGCCGCCATTTTCGAAGTGAACCACACATTTGCGCATGTTCAGCGCGCCTCCTTTGACTTCAATTTTGAGCCCATCAAAAGCACCATCGCGCCAGGTCACCGGGATCACATCGCGATCCAAACCATAATTGACGGCACGTTTGCCTAAAAATTCCCAGCGGCCTTGCGCTTGTGCATCAACCATTCCGAGCAAGAACATCGGCACAATCAGCGCCAGCAGAGCAATCATCTTTTTCATAGTAAACAGGATTTTTTGGTTATTTGTCCATTAGACTGGCTCGAAAAGCCTCAGTTTAAAGCACAGCGATGGGTGTAACTTTACTTTAACATAACTGCCAAAAATTCGCTCTTTTTGAAGGGAAATTAGGATTGTTTTAACCAAAAAAAATGATTTAAAAAGATTTTTGCCAAAAAAAGCAACCTATGCTGGGGGGCACCCGTCCTTTTTAGCATCTCAGAAAGAGAATACTAAAAAACACTTCGATGAAATCATTAAGCTCATTGTTCACCCTGACTTTATTATTGACTTGCCTATCCGTATCTGCCCAAAACTCCTGGGGTTGGGGCAATGGTGTACAAGGCAAAGGTGCCATTGTACGCAAAACACTCGACGTTTCCTCCTTCGAGGGTTTCAGTTTGACCTTCTCTGGCAACGTTTACGTACGCCAGGGCAATGAACAGAAAATAGAGGTGGAATCACACGAAAACCTGATCAGTTTGCTCTCCAAAGAAGTGGTAGACAAACATTGGAAAATCCGCTTCACCGAAAACGTAGGTCGTTACGACAAATTCAACGTCTACATCACCGTGCCTACACTGAATGCCGTAAAAATCAGCGGCTCAGGTGATGTAAAAGGAGAAACCGCATTCAAAAACCTCGGCGCATTGGCATTGGGTATTTCTGGCTCCGGCAACATGAACCTCGATTTTGACGCAACGGATGTAGAAGTACGCATCAGTGGTTCTGGAGACATGAACTTGAAAGGAAATGCCAAGTCCTGGAATTCCAGCGTCTCTGGTTCTGGGGATATTTCTGCGATTGGTTTGCAGGTGGAAGCCGCTACGATCCAGATTTCAGGCTCCGGCAATACCTCCATTCACAGTACCGAAAACCTGGATGTGCGCATCAGCGGCTCTGGTGATGTGTATTACAAGGGGCGGCCACGGATGAACTCGAAGGTTTCGGGTTCGGGGGATGTGGTGAGTAGGGAGTAAAGGATAAGGAAATTATTTAGCAGCTGGATGGTAAAAATTATTACTTGAGTGACGCTTACTAGCAAGTCAACCAATTTCTGATAAGTTATATCATGAGACTCATTGTGGCCTTTTGAACTTATCACTTTTTGATTGACTTGCTACTTAGATCAAGCAACGAACAGAGTTCTACCACCCGATTCGTCACTCGAATCATTCGTCATTCCAACCACTCCCGACACTTTCCATCGACCATTTTCAACAACTTCGGTACCCGAAATTCCCCCGCCATTTCCTTCACCTTCTCCGCCGCAAAAGCTACCTCCATACCGATCGCCGTTACCCACAGTGGATTTTGACTGTCGCCCCGCAGCACTGGAATGGCCACTTTTTCTGCTGGTTGAAACCGCGTTTTGGCCACTCCCACCACCGGAATCTTTCCCTCCAAAGCTTCATACAAATGCCAGCCTAACCCCCCACGCCCTTCATCCAGCCATACGTAGGCGTCAATGAGGATGGCTTCCAAAGGGAACTCAATGCTGGCCAGGGCCTGCAACAAACCCGGCAATTCCCGCTTGTAAAAGGCTCCCGGTTCGTAAGGCGCAACCTGCTCGACTTGCACACAATTGACTTGCACAGGTTCAGCGGCTGTCCAAGAGTCAAAGAGGACGTAGGCGCACTGAGCTCGGGGGTCGCGGTAATCGGTATCGAGGCAGATGAGCATGGAGTTGACTAGGTTTTTATTGTAATAGTAGTGGGGCAAAATGAATACTTATTTTTTTATTGCCCACTATGGATGGTGTCATTTTTTTTAGGTGGTGAAATAAGGTCGCTTTGGCATTCAAGTAGACTCCTTTACTTTTGCTTTCCCAGGAGCCGTTTCTACCAAAAAGAAGGCACACCCAATCGCAAAAATCACCCCAACCAGCGCGACCATCAGTACCTGCTCAATCCCATATTTTTCTGCTACGATCCCCGAAATCACCGGCGCTACGCCGCCCCCAAAAATTTCTCCAATCCCAATGATCAACCCGGATGCCGCACTGATCATCGAAGGAGGAACCGTTTCGGTAGCAATCGGGCCGTCCAACATGACCAGGCTGCCCAAAATAAAAGCGCTGGTGAAAAACAGGATGACAAACAGCGCGGGGGGATTGGCTCCGATATTGGATAATAGGACAATCGCCAGCGCCGCAGCTACCAGCGCCCCAATAATCACAGGCTTTCGTCCCAAACGATCCGACAAACCATTGACCAAGGGAATGCCTAAAAAGCCACCGATCCCGATGGCCGAAGCCACAAAGCCCATTTGTTGCAGGCTTAAATGGAGGTAATCGGTCAAATAATTGGGCATCATGGCGGTCAGTACAAAAATAGCTGCCATCACCCCACACATGACTAGGGTTCCTACTTTGATGTTGCGGTATTTAAAAACGGCTTTGATGTTGATGTTTTTTGCCGGGAGATTTTCAAGCTGGGGCTGATCCTTGATGAAACGATACAACAAAAAGGTCACAATCAATCCAGGAATAGATACCCATACAAAAACCCAATGCCAGGAAGGAACGGCAGACAAGAGCTGGGTCGCCAGAATGGGGGCAATCGCCGTTGCCAACCCACTGCCTGCACCCAACAAACCCATGTTGAAACCCACCCGATGGGGAACCGAAGCGTCTTTTACGGCTGCAAATGCCGTTGGAACGTACGCGCCCTCAAAAATGCCCAATACTCCTCGGAGCAGCAGCATGGTGCCCAAACCCGAAGCCAATCCCGTGATGCCCGAAAAAATGGACAAGGCCGCCAAGGTCGGAATCAATATTTTCCGGCGGCCCAATTTGTCCGACAAGCCGCCAAAAATGAGGGAAACCAGACCCCAGGCCAGGGCCGTTACGCCCACCACTGCGCCTAAATCCTGGTAATTGAAGCCCAAATCTTTTTGGATGACGGGGAAAAGGGGCGCAATGATCCACCTGTCCAGGTTGAGCAGCATGAAGCCGAAGGACAAGGTAAGGATGGATCGATAATCCGAGTGTTTGTTAATCTGCATGTAGGTGATGTTTAAGGAACCGATAGGGTCTCAAAATACTCATTTTCATGCCGTTAGGGTAGCCATTTTGCTACCAAACCTATGCAATTTCAATCCTGGCCCTAATTTGCTTACTGGTTTTGCATTGCTTCAGGATTCGTGGCTATTCCATTCCCTCATAATCTATTTCCAAAAAATCAGCAACCTGTTTCAACCAGTGGTTTTGGATAAACTGGGTATGGGCTGGATGATTATTGTATTGCTCATATAAGACTTGAGTAGCGAACTCCATGGAAATGCCATAGGCATAGGGGTTCTTTTTACTGGTTTGTTTCAATAGTTCAAAATGTTGTACACCTTGAATTTTGGCCAGTTCTTTGGCAGCATTAAAAAACGCCGTTTCATCACTTGGACTGACCCCATCCTTAAATTTGAAAATCACCGAATGTCGAATGTTTTTTTGCATTGTTTTGGTTTAATGTGCAGCAGATTTGGTTTTATACAGTTTAGCTTTTTCCCAAAAATAAAAAAAGAGAGGAACATTCGCCCCTCTCTCTCTAGCAGAAAAATTGAATTGTATGAAATTTAGAACTTGTACGTTGCCGTCAAGAAATAAGCCCGGGGCATGATGGACAGGGTGGCATACACCGCGTTTGGATTGCCTTCCAACATGCTTGTGGTAAAGCCCTGAGTATCCAATGCCGCAGGGAAACCTCCTGGTGCTGCCCAACTCATAATTCCATAGGTGTTTGCCAAGTTGTTGACGGAGGCACTCAGTTGGAATTTGGCCGAAAAGTTGTACCCCAAATTAAGATCAAGGGCACTGAAAGCAGGCAATTGAAAAGCATTCCCCACGTTTGCCCAACGTTTGCCCATGTACTGGTAGTTGAGCGCAGCGCTGAATTTTTTACTGTTGTAGCTTGGTGTGATCATCAGCATGGTGCCAATGTTGTCGTTTTTGTTGCCATCGTAGGAAACTTTTACGTCATCCTGCGGGCCATTGGCGTTGGCCAGGAAGACCGAAAATTCCAGCGCATTTGAATTTTGGAAGGTGGCTACACCCCTAATGTTGAAGTTGTCGCTTAAGGCGAGATTGCCTTCCAGTTCCAGGCCCATGGTCCGAATTTTCTGATAAACCCGTGGCGGCGCATAGTAGGTCACGTCTGGATTTTGGAAAATCTGGAAGTTGGGCACATTGCTCAACAAGGTGTAAAACGGTGTCACGAAAAGATTAAACCGCTCCTGCTTGAATTTGAAACCCAATTCTGCCATTTGAACACTTTGCGCCTCTACCGAAATGCTGGAAGTCAGCTGCTGGTTGGCAATGTCCATGAAGTAGCTCAGGTCGGGCGACTTGCGGCCCTGGGAGTAACGGCCATAGACGGCGAAGTTTTCGTTGGCCAAGTAATTCATCCCAACGGAGTAGGAAACCGACGGCAAGTCTTTTTCAAAACTTTGCTCCGGGTTGATGGTCCACTGGCGGTTGTCGTATAAAGTAGCAGCATTGCCGTCGGCCCCGGTTGGGCTATCCGGCAGGATGCGGCGTGGCGTGGTGAAAGTGGAGTTGATGGCAAAGTTCTCGTAGCGCAAGCCCCAGTCCAGGTTCAATTTGTTGCTGATTTCCCAGTTGTGTCCCAGGAAAAAAGCGGTCTGATTGATGCGGGCATCGTTGGTGTAAAAACCACTGGCACCGATATTGGCCAAACCTGTTGGGTTGGTTAGGTCGAATTTTTGACCGCCGAGGTTGGTGTATCGAATGCCTACCGTTTTGGGGCGATCCTCCACGGTAGCAAAACCCTGGGCAGTTGGAATGAGGTTTTCACGAGTTGCCTTGGTTGAAGCGTAATACATCCCAGCAGTGAAACTCATGTTTTTGAACTTCTTGCTCAAAGTAGCCTGGTCGATGATGTCGGTAAAGTTGACTTCGTTGTAAGGATTTGGGTTGTAAAACAGCGCATTGGGCAACACATTGCCACCCGGTAAGCTCAAATTGTTGGGGATAAAACGGATTGGTTGCCCCGCACCAGTAGGAGGAAGTTGTTGTACCGTGCCGTAACTTTTATTGGAACTAGGATCGTAAAATTCATAGGTACCGAAGCGAGCCACGTTGCCACTCACACCGTAAAAAACGATTTGATCCACCCGGAAAGGAAAGACTACCGCGGTCGTTTGGGCGATGTGCTCTTTGCTGGAAACCCGGAGGTTGTTGTTGAAGGTCCAGCCTGATCCCAATCGTTGTTCCCATTGTAGGCCTCCGGCCACTTCATTGTAAGCACCCACTTTACGGGTATCGTACTCCAGGGTTTTTCCTGCGGTGATCGAGCCAGGCACGGTGAACTGTTGGGACTGCACCAGGGTGGAACTGGTATTGGTGAAACTACCGGCGGGTTTTGGCTTTTCAAAATCAACCGTTGGGGTGAATTCAAAGGGGGCGGTATTGTCATCCAGCAGTTTGGCATACAATTTTAGCGAACCTGTTTTGTATTTTTTGAGCAAATTGGCTTTGAGCTGCCCGCCGTAGCTCAGGGTGTAGCCGGGGTATTTCGGGCCATCGGCATTGCGGTAAAAGCCACCAATGTTGAAGGTCAAATCTTTGGCTTTGTTGAGGGGCCCACCTACGTTCAGGTCGGCACGGTAGTAAGGATTTTGGCCATCGCCTTCCAGACCAAAGCGGGCACGGATTTCGCCTTCAAACGTTTGGCCACCCGTTTTGGAAACGTAGTTAAAAATTCCTCCAGGAGCATTCGGGCCTAAAATAGAGGCGGTGCCGCCCCGTACTGCTTCCACTCGATGGATAGTCGCATCCGCCCGAAGGTAACCATCCGGGTTGACCAAACCTGAAATACCCATCACGGGCAGACCATCTTCCTGCATGGAAACGTAGAAAAAGCCACCGCTATAGTTGAGCCCACGGGTATAAATTGAGTTGCCCACTTCACCTCTAGCTGTATTCACGTATACTCCGGGCATGTTTTTCAAGACGTCAATGGCACTATTGGGTACCATTTTTTCCAGTTGTTTCGAGCTGAGCGAACTAATCGCTACAGAGGCATTCATTTTAGTTCGGGCATCGAATACCCCGGTTACCACCACCTCATCGAGGGCTCCCCCCTCATTCAGTACAATGACCAGATTGTTGGCTGCAGCAATTTCTTTGCTGGCAAAACCCACAAAAGAGATGACCAGGGTGCTGGAAGTAGGAACATTGTCGAGGGTAAATTGGCCGGAGATGTCGGTAACCGTTCCTAGGGTAGTCCCTTTGACGAGCACCGAAGCGCCGATGAGTGGCTCATTATTCGAATCGGTTACTTTTCCGCTGATGCTTTGGCCACTTAGGCTAAAGTTGGCAAAGCACATACCAAGGGCAATAAGCGTGGCTACTGCCCAGGCTTTCGTCTGATGTAGGTTCATAAAAAGGGTGCTGTTAGAGAATTGCGATATAAAATTTTACAAAATGCGTTGAGGTAAAATTAATTGATGGTAAAAAGGTGAGTTAGGCAAAAAAAGGTCAAGAATAGGCAAAATCAATCCTAAAGGCTATGGGCTTACTCCCGGTACTCCTTGGGCGTCATCCCCGTTTGTGCTTTAAAAAACCGGCTGAAATCGCTGGGGTCTTTTTTACCCACCTTATAGGCTATTTCACTGATACTGAGCGCCGATTGTTTGAGCAAGGCCTTAGACTCCAACAGCATGGTTTCATTCAATAAATCGTGGGCGGATTTACCCATGGTGCGCTGTACGCAGCGGTTGAGGTAATTGGGGGATACGTTCAAAAACTTGGCAAAATCGGATACTTTTTGAAAAGTGTAGACCTGTTGGGGTAGCGCCTCTTTGTAACGTTGGGTCAGTTGTGCGGCTGAGTCGTTGGAGCTGATGTCTTCATGTTGACTAAAACGCCGCAACTCATAAAACAGGGTGAGCAGGTAGGAGCGAATCAAATCCAGGGACTCTTTGCGCCCGGTGCCGTATTCCTCACCCAGGCGATTCAGCAGGTATTTAACTTTGGGCAATGCTTCATCACTGATCGTTACTATTGGATGTCCATTGTATTTCAAGAAGTTGAACTCGTTGAATAAGTCACTTTGGATGAATTTTTTGTTAAAAATCTCAGGATCAAAATGGCAATAATACCCCTGTACATCTTCACTCATGGCCTCGCTGGTCAGAATTTGATAAGCGGGCAAAAAGAAAAAAGTGTTGGGACCAAGGGTGTAGTTGTCAATGCCTTTGTTGCGGGTAGTACTTCCAGCGGTCAGGAACAAAAAATCGTATACCGTTTTGCGATGGGGTGCCAAGGGGAACTTGAGGTAAGGTCGAAACACCTCTATGCGGTTGATTTGGAACCAAGGGTGCAAGGGGGTCAGGATTTGTTGCTCCCAACCCTGCTCGGGACTCAGGAATTTACCCAAGGCCGTTGGATCCAATAAAGTCGCTTGCCATTCTTTGTTTTTGTTGACCATGGTTTAGACCACTTGGTTACGCAAAATTCCAATTCCCTGGATTTCCAATTCCACCACATCGCCGGGTTCCAGCGGGCGATGCACCGAAAAGTTGTTCTCAATCAAGCTGCCCCAACCCACGGTGCCAGAGCCCAGGATTTCACCCGGTAATAAAGTTACATCATTTTCGGAAGCGCGTTCGATCATTTGTGGGAAGGTCCAGTACACGGTTTGGTAGTTGCCTTCACAAATGCTTGCACCATTGATGCGGGCAGTCATGGCCAAATCGAAGCGATCATTGTCCACCCGGTATTGCTCCATTTCGTCTTTGGTCACAATGCATGGGCCAATGGCGTTGGCAAAATCCTTGCCTTTGTGCGGGCCAAGGGGTACTTCCATTTCGCGGCGTTGGATGGCACGGGCAGTCCAGTCGTTAAAAACAGTGTACCCGAAGATGTAGTCATTTGCTTCGGCGGCGCTGATGTTTTTGCCTTTTTTGCCCATGATCACCGCCATTTCCAACTCAATGTCAAGGCGGGTTTCCTTGGCCGGGCGTTTGATGTCGTCATTGGGGCCGTAAATGGCGTGGTGATTGGTGAAGTAAAAAATGGGCATTTCGTACCAGGCTTGGCCTACCGTGTGGCCAAAAGTCTTGGAAGCATTCAACATGTGTTGCTCAAACCCGATGTAATCCCGAAAACTGCGGGGGTTGGGTAGGGGAGCGAGGAGTTGAACTTCGGATAAAGGGTAGTGGGCGGCCAGGTTTTTCAGGCCTTTTTCCTCAATCAGGGCAAAAAAACGCTCGTGTTCGTCAATGAAGCTGAGCATGTCGCTGGGCAACTGAGCATCGGCCAACTGCATGTCAACTACGCCGTCGCCATTGAGCCAACCACTGCGGATTTGCCCGCTTTTATTTTTGAATGTTACAAGTTTCATGTGATTGTAGGGATGTATTAATCCTTTTACTCCTGAGCATCGAAGATGCGTTATAACTAAGGTGTTCTAAGGTGCCTAAGGTGGTTCAATAAAAATCTAACATGATTTTGAAACACCAAAGCGTTTTAAATTGAACCACCTTAGGCACCTTAGAACACCTTAGAAACTAAGCATTTAAGGCGTTAGCAAGTATCAAGAATTAATTATTTTTTGTAGGTTCAAATCAATCAAATCGGTTGCGTCAAGGCCATCAATGTTTTGCCCATCAAAGCCCCCATGTTGGCGCCCTCGGGCAGCGGTAACCCCTTCCATTCCATTTGTTCCCATTCGGAGAGGGTATTGGACACATCCACCACCAATTTGCAACGTTCGTACCGCCGCTCCATGTATTGCTCCAATACGCTGGCCATGGCACTCTCTTTTTGCAACAATTCTGCCAGTACCACGGCATCCTCAATGGCCAATGCCGCGCCAGAACCCAGCTGTGGAATGGTCGCGTGGGCGGAATCCCCAATCAAAACCACCCGATCTTTGTACCAAGGGGCGGGCGTCATCAAGGTTTCCAGGGGGCGGTAAATGACCCCTTTGGGATCGGTGATTTGGGGCAAAACTTCTTGTACAAACGGAGCACTGTATTCTTCCAAATAGCCTTTTAAACGAGGCACCAATTCTTCTTCGGGAATGAAGGGATTGTCTTCCCCTTCCGAAGAAACCACAAACATGTAGATGGTATCCGCAGTCATCGGGATCAAACCCAATTTGGTTTTTTTACCAAAATACATGTAGCCCGTTTCCAGGCCTGCCGGACGTGGGAAGGCGTAGCGCCACACCGAGGCATTGATGTACTTGGGCGCAAATTGTCCGAAAATCAAACTCCGCACTTTGGAGTTGACCCCGTCGGCACCGATCAATAAGTCGTAAGTACCAGAACTGCCGTCGGTGAATTGAACCACAACTTGATCAGGTTGGTTGTCGATGTGTTCAACGGTGATGCCCATGCGGAATGCCACGCCGTTTTCCAGCGCAGCTTCATAGAGCACATCGTGCAAAATTTTCCGGGAAATGCCATTGTGGCTGGGGAAACGACCAATGGGGGGAGTGCCCGTTTCGCCAAATTGAAAACCATGCGGGGCACACAATTTGACTTTGCCATAAGGTGATCCTCTACGCATGGCTTCATCGGCCACACCCAGCGCATCAAGTGCGCGCAAGGCGTTGGCTTGCTGGATGATGCCCACGCCGTATACATTGAATTCCGTCTGTAATTCAACAATTTCTGCCTCGATGCCGGCCCGGCGCAAGGCAATGCCTGCGGAAAGTCCACCAATTCCGCCGCCTACGATGAGTACTTTTTTTGCTGCTGACATAGGTATGAATTTTGAACACTTTAACTGATCATCCAAGTACCCTGCCTCCATCTACCGGAATAATTGAACCAGTAGTAAAGCTTAGGGTGGTCGCCAAGGCAAGTACCGCGTTGGCAACGTCGTCAGGATTGGCTAATCGGTTTAGTGGAGTAAGTTCTTCTTGTTTTTTCAGGTAAGTTGGGTCAATGTTTTGGCTGTATTCGCCAAGTACCCAGCCGGGAGATACCGAAACCACCCGAATCTGGGGTGCTAACGCCCGCCCCAAAGAGCGGGTCATGCTGTCGATGGCTGCTTTGGAAGCACAGTAGGCCACATTGCTGCCGATGCCCGTTACCGCAGCGACCGAGGAGATGTTTACCACCAAACTGGACGAGTTGCTTTCTTTTGCTGCCTCCAATAAAAGGTCTTTACACACTCGAATCATGGCAAAGGAACCCCGCACATTGGTTTGAAAAATGCGGTCAATCCACTCGTCACTGAGCCCATCCAAATCGGCATGGGTTACGGGAGTGGTGATGCCCGCGTTGTTGACCAAAATGTCCAGTTTGCCGTATTTTTCCTGGATCGAATGAGCCAGTTCAGCCAGTTTGGAAGCGTCGGTATTTGGCGCATGGAAACAGGAATGTCCCTGGCCGGGAAGGCTTTGCAACAAGGCTTCGGCTTTGGCAGCATTGCTGTTGTAGGTGACAATGACCTGGGCCCCACACATTGCCAATTTACGGCAAATGGCTGAACCGATGCCGCCTGCACCTCCGCTTACCAATGCTGTTTTTCCTGTTAAATCCATTTGCAAAAATACTTGTCCAATTAGGCATTTATAATTGAACCATCTAAGACATCTAAGGGACATCTTAGAAAGCAATGCCCCTGAGGTGTCTCTTAGATGTCTTAGATGGTGAAAAAACAAGCGGCGAAGCCGCCAAAAAAATCCACTTTTTCACACCTCGTCGTTTATTTGTACTTCCGCACCCGCAAATCCGCCTGCGCCTGATGCCCGGCAAAGTTCTCAATGGCGCACAACCTCGAACAATATTCCCCAATCAAAGCACTCGCCTCTGGTGTACGAATCTCCTGATAAGTGCAGGTTTTTAAAAACTTGCCTACCCAAAGTCCTCCGGTATACTTCGCTGCTTCACGGGTTGGAAGGGTGTGGTTGGTGCCGATTACCTTATCCCCGTAAGCCACGTTTGTCTTTTCACCCAGGAACAAACCACCGTAATTGGTCATTTTTTCCAAAAAGTACCTTGGGTTTTCGGTCATGACCTGCACGTGTTCGCTGGCAATACGATCGGCTTCCTGCACCAGTTCATCCACTGTATCCACCAGTATAACTTGCCCATAATCACGCCAGGCTACCCCGGCCACATCGGCAGTAGGCAATACTGCCAATTGACGCTCGATTTCAGCTTCGATGCCTTCGGCAATACTTTTACTGGTGGTGAGCAAAATAGCGGGAGATGTAGGCCCATGTTCTGCTTGTCCCAGCAAGTCGGTCGCGCAGGTTTCCACATCGCAGGTATCGTCGGCGATGATGAGGGTTTCGGTTGGGCCAGCAAAAAGATCGATGCCAACCTTGCCGTAGAGCTGCCGTTTGGCCTCAGCCACATAGGCATTGCCCGGGCCGACGAGCATATCTACACTTTGTACCGTTTCGGTTCCCAGTGCCATCATGGCCACCGCTTGTACACCACCAAGCAGGTAAATTTCATCCGCGCCAGCCATGTGCATGGCGGCAACGGTTGCTGCGGGAATGGCTCCATTGATCGGCGGAGTGCAGGCAATCACCCGCTTTACCCCTGCCACCTTAGCGGTCAACACACTCATGTGCGCCGAGGCTACCATGGGGTAGCGCCCTCCGGGAATGTAACAACCTACACTGTTTACAGGGATATTTTTGTGGCCCAGGAATACCCCAGGCAAGGTTTCGACTTCAATGTCTTTGAGGGCAGCCAATTGATGTTGGGCAAAATTGCGGATTTGAGTTTGCGCAAAAGTGATGTCGTCGATCACTTGTTGTGGCAAACCAGCGATGATGCTTTCAATTTCAGGGAGGGACAAGCGGAAACTTGCTGGCGACCATTTGTCCAGATTGGCCGAGTATTCCCGCACAGCCGAGTCCCCACGTTCGGACACCGCTTTCAACATGCTTTCCACAGTAGCGCGTACCTTTGCATCAGCATCCTGGCTCTCTGCATAGGTGATGCCTTTTTTGAGTTGGCGGATCATTCGTGCAGCTTTTTGGCAATCCAATCGTAGAGGTTGAATACTTTGGTGAAGTTGTCGACCTGACAATGGGCGGAACCACTGCTTTCTTTGGGTACTATTTCTAGGTATTTTTCGCAGGTCAGTGCCTCGTAGGTTTTGTAGGCGTTTTCGACAAAATTCTGCCGATCGTCTTCCCCATGCAAAATGTAAGTCGGCATGGAGATTTTTTCGGCTACCCCTTCCAATGTGAAATTTTTGAGGCGTTCCCGGGCATCGTTCATGTTCTCTGCGCCGACAATGTGCATCACAATTTCGGCTAAAGGGTGATTATCAGGCCGGTTCTTCCAGATGTCGTAATAAGACCAAACCGCCCCCCAGATGGCGCATATTTTGAAACGTGGCTCAAAAGCTGCTGAACGAGCAGCCATATAGCCCCCCATGCTCACCGCCATTACCCCAATGCTGGTGGTGTCGATTTCAGCTTGCAAATTCTCTACGGCCCATTCGTAAGCAGCGGTGGCAGGCACATTGTAGTCGTAACGCGAGTGAACGTGGTTGATGCGCAGGCTTTCACCCTGGCCGGGGCCATCGAGCACCATGAGGGCGACACCCCGTTCATTGAGCCAGTTGGCTGGCCCGAAATATAGCTCCTCAGCCAGACTGTCCAAACCGCCAAACATGATCATCATGGGCGGATTGGCTACCCGATCTGGTTTGAACAGGTACCCTGGTAGGTATGAACTTTCAAATGGAACCTGGAATTGCAATGGCACATTGTCCATCAAGGGTACAGCGGTACGGAAGGCTTGGATACATTTTTTATAGGTCGGCAGCTTGCGTTCATCCGAAGGTTTGAGGAAAAATTCGGAGGTGCGCAGGTAATTGAATGCGCGTAAAAAATGCCGACGAGCAGTTACCCGATTGCCTTTTTCCAGCGCAGTTTCGCCTTCAGCGTATACTTTATTGCCAATTTTAGCCCAAGCCTGGTGAAAACTCTCGTTGTCGCCAGGGGTGATTTCAGCGGCTGCCTCCAGGCATTCCGCAAATTCCCCGCCGCCGTAATGGGCTTGACTCAGCGCACGGTTCAGCTGATAGGAGGGCATGTATTGGTCAGGAAAATAGTGCCACATGGTTGATAGGGTTGTGGAGTTGAGAACATGAGCCACCCCGAATTTTTGGGATAACAAACCGCGGATGCGGTTGAATTTAGAATAGCCCCGGTCGTCCGGGGTCATTATGGTCGCAAAAGGTTTCGCAACCGCGGATGCGGTTGAACTTTTAGCTCAATTGAGTTCAACCACTGCCGTGGTTGCCGCCCATTTGACCCAACTATTTACCCCGGACGACCGGGGCTATTCTAAATTCAATCGCTCCGCGATTAGGTTCATGCCCGATTTTGGCTTTTCAAAAATTCGGGATGACTCATGTTCTCAACCCAAATTAATGTTTGTTTGAAGCGTGCTCCTTTTTGAAAGATCCATCGCCGCCCGCCCAGGGATTGGTATTGCCCCAAGCGTCGTTCGGATTGTCTTTCAGGTAGTGGATATCTGGCCCGTGGTCGGGGGCAAAAATCAGGCGGGCGCCTGCGTAGAATTCGAAACGATTGCCACCCGGCTCGTCGACGTAGATGAAAAAGCCTTCGTCGGCTTTGTGGCGGGTGGGTGCACCCATGGCGAGTTTGTAGCCGTTTTCAATGATCCAGTCGCAGGCAAGCAAAACCTCTTCGCGGCTGTCAAAATTATAGGCCACGTGATTCAGTGCTCCTTCCCCCGGTTTCAAACTAGGATCGGTAAAAATGGCAATATCGTGAGAAAGGTTCCCGGTTGTCCATAGCCCACCAACGGGAGGAATTTCATCCGTAATGCGTACTTCATCAGGATTGCGCAAGCCCAAACCTTTCCAGAATGCCTTTTCTGCGGCGTAGTTGCTGGTATTGTAAGTGATGTGGTCAAAACGCCTAGGATTGACGCCAATCCGGCGGTTGCTGGCGTAGCGATCCGCAAATACACTGCCTCTTTTGCCTACTTCCCGCAGCCACACTACATCCCAAAACACTTCGTGGAGGTGCCCATCAGGGGACTTGAAGCGGTAAGACTTGCCATGACCCAGGTCACCGTCGTGCCAGCCTAAGCCAGCTCCGATACTTTCCAGGTATTGCACTACATCTTCTAGTGCTTCGGGGCTGTCGGCCCGCCAGCCCAGGTGGCCCATCCCCGGGCGATCACTTTGGGTCAGTTTGAGGGAGTGGTGGAAATAATCACCCCAGGCGCGGAGGTAAACTGAGTTGTCTTCGCGGCCGGTTTCGTCCATACCGGCTACTTCTGTGAAAAAACGTACGGAAGCCTCCAAATCGGTGCTGAGTACTTCTATATGGGCCAATTGAGAAAAGTAATGTGGATTTCGAGCCATCTTGTTGCCAGAGTTGAAATTTAGGGAATTAAATTTCGACAAAAGTAGGCTTGGTGATAGGATATTGGGTAGGCAAATATGGGTTATTTCTGTGCAAAATCAATCCGAAGGTGTTTTTTTTGCAGGGGTTGTAATGGGTATTTTGGGCAATTTCAATTAATTGGTGTCAGGTTCTGCTTAGTTTTGAAAAAGTGGACCTTCAATTGATGAAATAACGATAAAGAAAGCGAGCACTATGTACACAAAAAACGACGCAATCCATACGAGCAAAATGGTGATTACTGAAATGAGGAGTTCAAAAAAAGTGAAAGCTGGTTTTAGTTGCCTGTAAAGTCCCAAATTAATTAGGTTAGCTGCAATGACAAAAGCCACCAACAGTAAAATCTGTTTCCAATCAGTGTTTTGGAAATCACCCAATCGATAATTGGACACAATTTGATAGAGTAAAAACAAATTTATACTCCAATTAACGCCAATAAAGATGTACTTCATGATCTAGGCAATTTCAACCACAACAATAAAAATATCGAGCACAACAATACCCAAAACCCCGGTTCCGACATCTGCACTGGGTCTTCACCGACATCCAAGGCTTTTTTTCCTTGTAAGACCTGTTTTTGTTTGACCCTCAACAAGCGACGCTGAGATTCATTTTCCAGTACCAAATAAGCAGTTTCAGGCGTGAGGAGGCCAGTGCTGAAGCTCTTTTTGATCAAGTTTTGCCAGGCAGTTTCCCCCAACTCAGGATGCGCCTCCTGGTGCCACCATTCGGCTTGGAGCAGGGCGGCGGATTCCCAGCTTCCTTTTTTGAGGCTTGAAGTAGCTTGGTATTTGGGCAAGCGGATCAATTGTTCGGTGGACAAATAAGCCAAAGGTTTTTGAGCATTGGGATAGGCTACCGCTTCAATTGCTTGTGGTTCGACTCCATTTGGCACCGATTTTCCTCCAAAATTAATCTCCTCTACAGCCTTATCTTCCAAGTGGTAGTACCGCATTCCATTGTACACCGAGTGAGCCATTCGTGGCGTAAATTCGGGTAGAATGGGTAAGTTTTCAGTCACCAGCACCATCACTGGATAATGTTTCAAAGCTTGAGCGGAATAGGTGTACAGGATTTTTTCAAAAGCTCTTTCGGCAAAAAAGCCGCCTACTTTGGCCTGATTTCGAATGGCCTCCTGCCAGTTTTCGTTTGGAGAAAGGGTCTTTACCTCACGATTGGTCAAATGGAAATGGAGACTTTCTTTCGGCAATTTTCGTTCCCGAATTAAATTTTCCAGATCCGCAATCTGTGCATTGATCTGCTTTTTGCTTCTGGACGAGCAATCCACAATGAAGTGATAATGAGGTGCTAATTTGACTTTGGGCAAGGTTTTACTTAGGGCAGTGGGAATGTAGGCCAACTGGCCATTGCCTAGGATGATCGGCGCAGTAAGGTTTTGATTGCGGCTGAGCTCACCAAAAGTCAACTCATGTTTTTCATCTAAAGTCAGTTGAAATGCCTCTTTGTGGACGATGGTAAACCCGGTTTTGCGTACTTCCTTGGCTTGGAAAGGATAGACCCTGAACGACAAAGTTTTGGCATCCAAATAACTCAAAAGCCCGGGATCACGCCGGGAATTGTTGCGGATTTGTTCATAAATCCAGGTAGCCGTTTTTTTCTCCGCCAGTTCACCTTTTACTTTTTCTTTTCCGATGTAGAGGTAATAATCCTGGATAAGTGCGCCGTCGGGCAAGGAAAATAGGGTGTGGTATTCTTCCAGGTTTTCACCGGGATTTTCGAGTTCGAGGTGCAGCGTGCTGGTCCAGGATTGGTCGATCTCGTCCCATTTGGAGTCTACCTGGGCGGTTTTGATTTGGGGAACGGAATTGCGTTGGATGGTTTCGGGGAAAAATTGCAAGTCTTTGCCCAAAAAGATCGCTTCAAGTTTGTTCAATTTGCGGTCGGAAAGGGTCAGGTTGTCGAGCACGATGCTGTTGTAAAAATGGGAGAGGTAAGGGGTGCTGTTGCCACCAAAGTCCATAGACTGGCGACGCTTGTTTTGTTGAATGGTGCTAAAAACCCTGGCCAATCTGGCATCAGCTATTTTGAAAGTATGCGGATGCTCAAAGTCTGGAGCATAGACGTAGTCAAGCGCCTGATGCAGGGCTTTCCGATCCTGGACGGCTGAGAAGTACAAAAAGGTCGCCAGCAATAAGGCGCACAGCACCGCACCCGTGATTATGCCGGACTTTGGATAATGATTTTGTAAGTATTGCAAGTCTTTAAACCAGGTTGCGGATTGCAAAACGAGCAAAATAACCGGAGTCAGCATTAAAAAACCCGTTCCAACAACAAGAATAGCCGGAATTGCCAAAGGCAAAAAGGGCAGAAAAACCAAAGCGAAATACAAGATATAAGGGAAAAACAAACTGCGCAACAAGAAAAGAATTGCGCGATAAAGTGGCTGGGGATAATTGGGAAGGCTGAAAAGTACACCATTGACTACTGCTAATGAATAGAACCATGGGCTGGAAAAATTGCCAAAAATATACTCGGGCATGTATCCAATCTTGCTGTTGTTGAGCATCAAACCCCAGATGGGAAAGGCGATTCCTAGAACCCCTTTTATCAAAATATCCCATTTTGACCAGGCCGACCAGGGGCGGTTTCCAAATATGTACATGCTGCGTCCCAAAAAGAAAAAAAACAGGGTAGACGTTGAAAACAAACCAACGATGGCAATGTGTGCCACATACCGGTCCGGGATACCACTGACCATCAGGATATTGATTCCCATATAAGCACCTAGCGCTACGACCAATGCGCCTAAAAGATTGAACAAAGGTTGAGGGTTTTTCTCAAAATCGGTCAAAAAACCAATGACACCATACATAGAAAAAGCCAAACTGGGCATCAAAAACCCCACCGGGTACAATCGCGCTTCGTCGCTGACCATCCAACTGGGGATGTCATTGGGAATAAGTGTTTCGCCATTGATCAGGAAACCCACTAACCAGCAGAAATAGAGTACATAAACAGCGATGTGGTAAGCCAAACTGGTTCTTTTTCGACTGAAATGCAAATACAGGTAATACCCTAACTGCGCCAACCCCATCAGGCTCAAACTTAAGCCCAAGGTAAACCAGGCAGTTTTATTTTCTCCGTTTAACTGGGGTTCAATGATGTAAAAAATTTGAGTAGCCAATGCAAGCAAAGCCCCCACTGGGAATACGCTACTGATTAAAATCCACCAGGGGCTACGCCAATTTTGCATGTTTGGGAAGGTTTAAATAGTGATGAAAAAGAGCAGTGGCCAACAATAAAACGGAAAGGTAAACCACCACGCCCAATGCCTCGTGTACATTGGGGCCATGTAGACCAGACACACGTTGTAAAACCAGTGCACTGAGGATGCGAAAGGTATTGGCCAGGATGCACAAACCGTAGCTGAGCGGAATGCTCCACAACAAGGCTTTGATTTTTATCGACTGCTTATGCTGGTTTTGTATGCTCAAATAGGCCAAAGTACACCAACAAATGACCAGGAAATTGACTCCGGCGCAGGATCTTTCAATGATGAATCCAGTGAATTGGTAACCTTCACCTGCGATGTACACACTTGACTGGCCAGTAAAAACGGCAACCAACCATTGCACCGGGTAGAGCAAAAAGCGCAATTCATCGCTGCTCCAATCGCGTTGTGCCCATTTGAAGAGCATGGCTGGGCTGATGGCTAGCAGGGTGAAAAGTAAGTTCGATTTGAATTTCATAAAGTACTTTGTAATTCAAAGTTAAGCTTAAATTTTTTATCCCGCAAGTGTTTTTTTCAAAACGCTGCAAAAAAGGTCAAACCCAAATTATTGAAGTTGAGAATAAAAGACTGGCTAGAATGGGAGCAGAGCAGGAAATCTTAAGAAATAACATTTCTAAGGTGCCCTAAGGTGTCTAAGGTGGTTCAAAAAAACTAGGTTTGTTCAAAAAACCAAAGCGACATTTTAATTGAACCACCTTAGACACCTTAGGGCACCTTAGAAAGGATGCGCCAAAGGCGCTCAATAAATAACAACCAATCCATAAACTGAAAAAGTGAAAACCTTAGCGTAAGCCCCTCGCCTCCAAGTTCCTTACATAAGTCCGCACATTGCCCAAGTGCTGATCATAGTCCTCCGCAAAAGCGTGCAACCCCGATCCATCCCCAATCGCACAAAAATAAGTGTAGTTGTGTTTATCGTGGTTCAACACCGCGTCGATGCTTGAAATGGAAGTCATCGTGATGGGCCCTGGCGGCAAACCCGCATTCATATAAGTATTGAAAGGAGATTCAAAACTGGTGTGGTAATTGGTAACCCGTTTGGTCGTAAAATCGCGGGTGGCAAAAACCACCGTCGGATCCGCCTGCAAACGCATGCCAATTTTGAGTCGATTGAGGTAGGTGCCTGCAATGGTGGGTTTTTCTTCTTCTTTGAGGGTCTCTTTTTCCACAATTGAAGCGAGCGTGTACACTTCTTCGGGTGTCATGTTCATCGCCTTGGCTTTGGCAAGACGGTCTTTTTGATCCCAAAATCGTTTGTGTTCCAATAACATCCGTTCCATGAACTCTTCGGGCGTCAGGTTCCAGTACACCTCGTAGGTATTGGGGATAAAGACCGACATGAGGTTATCTTTGGTGTAGCCGATTTTATTCAGGTAAGCTTCGTTAAAAAAAAGCGCTTCGAGGGTTTTGGCATCGGGTTCGATGAAACGAGATACTTTTTCTGCCACTTCTTCCAGCGTCCGTTCGGTGGTGAGGATCACTTTCACCGGGGCTTGTTCACCGCTGCGCAAATGTTGGATTAGGTGAATCACCGTCCAGCCGGGCTCAATTTTGTAGCGACCACTGCGCATGGGGTCTTGTTTGTAGCCCATTTGTTCGGCTACCCGGCGAAAAACGCCTTCTTTTTTGACGATGCCTTCCTTTTTGAGCAAGGCGACTACTTCCTCAAAAGTAGCATTGCGGGGGATTTTTACGTGAAAGTCGTTACCAATGTTAGAGGGCACTTCAGCGCCTCCCAAAATGATGCGATAGCCAGCGTAAAGGCCAACTACCAACAACAACAGCACGATCAACAGTGTGCGGGCCTGGATTTTCATAGGATACAAATGAACTTTTGGGTTTCAAAAAGTGGGTGAATCTCAATAAGTAGTGGGGCATTAATATTGTTCCTGATCATTTGGAAATTCGCGGGCCTTCACGTCTTTGACGTAATGCTCCACTGCGCCCTTGATCACATCGAACAAATCGGCATAGCGGCGCAAAAAACGCGGTGAAAACTCCTTGTTGATGCCCAACATATCGTGGGTGACCAGTACTTGACCATCACAATGTTGGCCCGCACCAATCCCAATTGTCGGGATATACAGGCTTTCACTGACTTTTTTGGCCAAATGCGCCGGGATTTTTTCCAATACGATGCCAAAACAGCCCAACTCCTCCAGCAATTTGGCATCTTCCTGCAATCGGATGGCCTCGGCATCTTCCTTAGCGCGCACCGCGTAAGTGCCAAATTTGTAAATGGACTGCGGGATCAGCCCCAGGTGCCCCATCACCGGGATACCTGCGCTTAGAATTCTTTTTATGGACTCAGCCACTTCAGCGCCACCTTCCATTTTGACGGCGTGGGCGCCCGATTCCTTCATGATGCGAATGGATGATTCCAATGCCAATTTGGAGTTG
Organism: Saprospiraceae bacterium; assembly: GCA_027488855.1. Lineage (GTDB taxonomy): Bacteria > Bacteroidota > Bacteroidia > Chitinophagales > Saprospiraceae > Haliscomenobacter. The sequence goes on along the minus strand of JAIYAV010000194.1, from coordinate 26,572 downwards.
CCCTGGTAGGTACCGAATGGCAAATCCACCACGACCAAAGCCCGACTTACCGCCCGAACTACCGCCGAAGCGTGGTCGATCATTTGATCCAGGGTAATTGGCAAGGTGGTTTCATGCCCGTGAATGACATTGGAGGCAGAGTCGCCAACCAGTATAATGTCGATCCCTCCGGCATCAATGATCCCCGCCAGAGAAAAATCGTATGCAGTGAGCATGGCGATTTTTTCACCCTTGGCTTTCATCGCCTGCAAAACGTGGGTCGTGATGCGTTTAACCTCTTTGTTGACGGACATGATCAATCGTTGAAAATTTGAGGCGCAAAGATAAAAAATTAGTAACTATTTAGGCCAGCGGTTTCGAACCAAAAAAGAAGGCAAATTTTAGCCAGTCGAGCCTTCTTTTTGAAGGCGATGCAGGGCATCGGCTGAAAAAAGAGGCGAAGGATGGCTGAAATTTGACCTTTTTTGGTCGAAATGGGAGCGGCCTAAATAGTTACAAACAACCAAGTTTGTCTGACAAAAAGCCATCCTGGCTTTTCTTGGACCCGGCATGAATAGTTTTGTTACTTTTGTTGCGCTTAATTGAACGAAAAAACCACTGTTTTTATGCGTTTTGTGCTTGCTTTGGCGCTTTTCACTTGTGTGGCTTGTACCACCGATTTTGACCTGGAAGGAGATTTTGAGTCCTTACCAGTTGTGTATGCTTTTATCAACAAACAGGATACCGCCCATTACGTGCGGGTAGAACGTTCGTTTTTAACTGGAGGAGGCGACGCCACTCAACTGGCGCTTGACCCCAATAATCTATATTTCCCCAACGCCAAAGTTGAATTGGAAAAAATAGGCACTACCCAAAAGTTTGCACTCACCCGCGTAGATGGCAACCGGGAAGGTTACGCCCGCGAGGAAGGCCCTTTTGCCAAAGCGCCCAATTACTTGTACAAAATCAAAGCCAGCCAACTCAATTTAAAAGGTGGCGAAACCTTAAAAGTGACGGTGACCCCAGGAGAAGGACTTGCTCCAGCCAGTGCACAAACGACGGTTTTGAGCGATTTACAATCCCTGGATCGCCCGGCCAGCCCGGTCACGATGGTGGATTACAACCGCAGCATCACTTTTGCCTGGAATGCTCCCGTAACGGCCCGTTTGTTCGATTTGCGCCTGCGGATTCACTACCGCGAGTCGACCTCCAGCAATACTTTTGTCAACAAAACCTTGGAGTGGCCCGTAGTGAAAGACCTCGAACGCGCCGACGAGGAGTTGCGCGTAGCTTACACCATCACCGGAGAACAGTTTTATAAATTCCTCGCCAGCAACATCGATGGCACTGTGAGCCGCCGCCGTATTTTTGATGGTTTCGATGTGACCATTACTGCTGGAGGCAAAGAAATGGCCGACTTTGTACGCATTAGCCGCGCCAACCTGGGGATCACCAGTTCTCAGGTAAGCCCCAAATACAGCAATGTGACGGATGGGGTAGGGGTCTTTTCTTCTCGCGCGAGTTTGCTGCGTACGGGCTTACAATTGAGTGGACCTTCCAGTGATTCCTTGCGTTTGGGCAAGTTTACCAAGTTTTTGGGCTTTCAATAATGGCTGCATCATGACCAGTTGATGCGCAGAAAATATTGATTCTGAATAAAAAACCAATAGTGTTGGCTTTTATGCTTAACTTGTGCCCCTACAAATGGAAAAAGTTTTTATGTCAAAGATAAACGAAGAGGATTTCAAAGGGAAATCTAGAGGTAAGTCTGAGGGAAAGCCTAAAAAGAAAAGCAGTGGCCCTCCAAAACGCAAACCTGGGGAATCTTCAGGTGGAAGATCTGCCGGTGGGTCAGACAGTAAGGGCAAGAAGTTTTCGAATGGCCCAAGTGGAGAACGCTCCGAACGCAAATCGAGTGAATACCCCAAAAAGAAGTCTGGCGATGGCCCAGAACGGAGATCCAGTGAGTACCCGAAAGGGAAATCCGGCGATCGCCCCGAGCGCAAATCTGGTGAATACCCCAAAAAGAGAACGGGTGATGGTCCAGAGCGGAGATCAAGTGAGTATCCCAAAGGCAAGTCTGGCGACCGCCCTGAGCGCAAATCTGGCGACTACCCAAAAGGTAGATCAGAAGATCGGCCTGAGCGTAAATTCAACGACCGTCCAGAGCGCAAATACAGTGACCGTCCTGAGCGCAAATGGGACGATCGTGGCAAACCCAAGCCCAAACCCAATGCGAAGGTACAATCCAGCTTACCACATCAAGGCCGGCCCAAGGACAAGCCTAAAGATAAGGATCAAGCCAAGGACATGCCCAAGTTTCACCCGCGTAACCCCCATAAGGATCGTTACGACCTGAAACTATTGGCGGAGGCTTGCCCCGAACTGGAGCCTTTCATCAAAATGAACATGCACAATGACCAATCCATCGATTTTAACAATCTGGAGGCAGTCAAATTGTTGAATAAAGCCCTGCTCAAGCAGTATTACGGCATCGAAACCTGGGATATCCCCGCTGGTTATCAATGCCCTGCTGTGCCACTCCGGGCGGATTACATCCACCACATTGCCAGCATGTTGGCTACCAACCACGATTCCATTCCATTGGGCAAAAACATCCGTTGCCTGGATATCGGTGTTGGTGCAAGTTTGGTATTTCCCATCATTGCAGCTGAGGCTTACGGTTGGTCTTTCGTAGGTTCGGAAGTTGATCCGGTAGCGATTGAGTCCGGCAAGAAAATTCTTGAAGCCAATGCTTTTTTGCAGGAGTTTGTTGAGTTGCGGGTGCAAAACAATGTGAAGAATTTATTCGAAGGCATTGTTCAGGCAGATGAAAAATTCGACCTGTGCATTTGTAATCCACCTTACCACATGGGCGCAGCGGTGGAAACCGCTCCTGCGAAAGCAGATGTACCCAAGCCTAAAAAGAACGCACAACTCAGCCCGCTCACCGGGATACTCAGCAATGAATTGAGTTATGAAGGTGGCGAGGAAGCGTTTTTGCAATTGATGGTCAGACAAAGTCAACAATTCCGCACATCAATGTATTGGTTTTCGAGTTTGGTGCTGAAGCAGTCTCACCTCAAAAGCGCGTACAAAACTTTACAAAAAATCGGAGTCAGCGACATCAAAGTCATTCAGATGGGCCAGGGTAATAAATCCAGCCGCATTTTGGCTTGGACGTTTATGAATAAGGCGCAGCAGGAAGAGTGGCGTGCTGAGCGTTGGAAAACGATTTAGACAGTACCACTAAAGCGGCTTTTAATTATCACAAAGTTAAAAAAGAGGACACAGAGGACACAAAGTTAGACGTTGACAGCGCTTCGCTTTGTGTTCTCTGTGTCCTATTTTTTTTTCTTTGTGATAATTAAAAGCCGCTTTAGGTCTTAGGAACGATGATAGCCCATCTTTCAATACCCCTTGGCGTCATCGTCGGGGTTCCGCGGATCCGCCGCCCCTTGCAATTTTCCATTCGGCAAGCGCAAAATCGCTTTTACCACTGCCATATAATTCACTTCCCGCAATTTGTGGCCCATTTGTTCCAATTCCTTGCGTCGCTCCGGCGTCAAGGCCGCTTTTTCCACCCAAATTTCGTCAGGTAGCCACTGGTTGTGGAAACGACCCGCTTTGATCGCCTCATCGATCGGCATGCCAAACTCCATCACGTTCATCATCACCTGAAAAACGGCGGTAATGATCGTCGAGCCGCCTGGCGCACCAATCACCAAAAACAATTGCCCATCCTTTTCTACAATGGTAGGCGACATGGCACTCAACATGCGTTTGTTGGGCTGAATTGAGTTGGCTTCACTGCCTACCAGTCCAAATTGGTTGGGCACACCAGCTTTGGCGCTAAAATCGTCCATTTCGTTGTTGAGTAAAAAACCAGCACCGTGGACCATCACTTTGTTGCCAAAATTGGAATTTAGCGTAGTCGTAACGGCTACCGCATTGCCCTCCGCGTCTACCACAGAAGTGTGTTCGGTTTCAAAACTTTCCTTACCAATGCTGCGAAAATCTCCCGCCAAAATATCCTTGCTGGGGGTAGCCTGGGTGGGATTGAAATTGGTCATGCGTTGGCGCAGGTATTTTTCGTTCAGCAATGAATCTTGAGGGACCTTGAAAAAATCGGGGTCACCCATGTATTGGGCTCGGTCAGCGTACACTCTGCGTTCGGCCTCCGCCATCAAGTGGACTGCATTGAGGGATTGGAAACCCCATTCGGCCAAAGGGAAACGTTCCATTATTTTCATCAACTGCAAAATGATGATGCCACCGCTGGAAGGTGGAGGCATGGATACAATGCGGTAGTTTTTATAGTTCGCCGCTACGGGTTCTCGCCAACGGGCTTGATAATTTTTGAGGTCATCCAGCGAAATCAGGCCATTGCCCCGGGCCATTTCCGCGACGATGTAATCGGCAGTTTGACCTTTGTAAAAACCAGCTTTCCCTTTTTTCTGAATGCGTTCCAGTGTAGCCGCCAGATTGGGTTGGATCAAGGCATCACCTAGTTTCCAAGGCTCGGCCTTGACCAGGGCATTGTCTTCGGTATTGTATTTTTTAAAATTGGCCTGATTCCCATTGAGGCGATCCACTTCCCCTTGGGTGATGGCGTAACCTTTTTTAGCCAGATCAATGGCGGGTTGAATCAAGGTTTTGAAGGGAAGTTTTCCATATTTTTTATGCGCAGCAATCATCCCTGCAACCGTGCCAGGTACGCCAGCTGCCATATGCCCTTCAGTGCTAAGGCGGGGCACCACGTTGCCCAGGCTATCGAGGTACATGTCGCGGCCAGCATTGCCGGGGGCTTTTTCGCGGTAGTCGAGGGCATTGAATTTGCCATCCTTGCTGCGCAAAACCATCAAACCACCGCCACCAATGTTTCCCGCGCGTGGATACACTACCGCAATGGCAAACTGGATGGCGATGGCTGCATCCACGGCATTGCCCCCTTGTTTCAAGATGTCCAATCCAACTTGCGACGCAATGGGATGTGGCGCTACCACCATGGCTCGATCGGCGATGGTGCTTTTACTGATGGGATAAATGCCGGGCTGGTTGGCATTTTGAGCATACCCTATTGAGGGTAAAATGGCCTGAAAAAGCAGCAAAAAAAGAAAAAATGAAAAAAAAGTAAAGTTTGGTTTCATTTTGGCACGATTATTTAAACAGTGAAAAGCGTAAAGCGAATAGCGAAAAGCAAACGTGAAACAATAAGCAAAAAATGCTTCATCTATTTTACAATTTGCCTTTTGGTTATTCGCACACAACCGTTCAAAGATAAAAAAAGTCAAGAAAATGTTTTTTGACGCCAGAACAGCCTAGTTATCTCTGAAAGTAGAGTGATGTTGATTTGCTTTTCGCTTTTCACTTTTCGCTTTTCACTCTTAAAGATAACTGATTAATGGGTTTAATTACTGGCTTTATGTGAAGGCGCCTCCCCAATGCTAGGAGTGGGGGAGGCGCATCTTTTTTTTAGTGAGTTTAATTGAAGTTTTTGAATAAATGTATATTTTACAACAAAAATCAAGCAGCCCTTTCGCTTCACTGCAACACTTTAATTCCAATCTTTGTCTTTGAAGCTGTTAGAATTGACCTGTACATGAAGCATACCTACTGTTTGTTGCTCTTTTTGTTCGTTACCACTGTGTGTGGGATCCAAGCCCAAACCCGCATTTTTGGCAAAATCATCGATTCCACGAGCCAAATCCTGCCTCGCGCCACCACCGCCTTGTATGTTGTTCAGGATTCTTCTTTGTTTGGGTACGATTTGAGCGACGATGCAGGATTGATTGAATTATTGGGGGTGAAACCGGGAATGTATCGCCTGCAAATCAGCTACTTGGGCTTTGAAACCTGGGAACAAATCCTGACGATTGAAAAGGGAACCCGCGAAATCAACCTGGGCGATGTACAACTCAAAACCAGACAAAACCTCCTGCAAACCACCGAAATCACCGCCAATCGGATTCCCATCACTGTGCGCGGTGATACCCTCGAACTAAGCGCCAATCTGGTCAAGGTTCAAGCCCACGACGCGGTGGAAGACATGCTCAAAAAAATGCCAGGAATGGAACTCGATCCCGACGGCACGCTTAAAGCCCAGGGTGAGAACATCAAAAAGATCATGGTGGATGGCAAGGAGTTTTTTGGCACCGACATCAAAATGGCGCTTAAGATGCTACCAGCCGATGCCGTGGACAAAATCCAAATCATCGATAAAAAATCCGATAAGGCTGAGTTTTCGGGTATTGACGACGGTCAAAGGGAAAAAATCCTCAACATCAAAATCAAACCCGATCGCCAAAAGGCCAATTTTGGCAAATCAACCCTCGGCGTGGGTCCGCCGCAGCAATTCGATGCTGTGGGCACTTTAAATAAATTTTCTCCCAAACGCCGCCTGACCAGCACCTTATCGGCCAACAATGTCAATCGCAATGGCAACAACGATGTATCGGAACGGGGGCTTACGGAATCTAACGCACTGCCTTCAGGTGGGATAAATACCAATGTGAACTCTGGTTTGAATTTTTTCCAGGAATTGCCCCGCAAGTGGCAGATTTATGGCAATTACCGCTTGAATTTGTCGGATCGGAATGTAGATCGGATTGCTAGAGTGGAGCGCTATCTCGCCACCCAAACCATCATCAATCAAGATACTAGTAAAAACGACAATTACAGCCTCAATCAAAATCTGAACCTGACCTTTGAATCCGATCGCCGGGATACCATGTGGGGTTTTCGACTGGTCGGCGGCATGTCCATGCGCAATGGCAACAACGTTTACGATTTTCAATCCCTCGCCAGTGATCTACTCACCGGGCCACGCAATACCAGCCTACGGAACAATCGGGGCAAAAACGAAACCTTGGGCGGCAATCTTGAATTCACGTTTCGCAAACGATTGGGCAAAAAAGGCCGCAACCTGAACCTCGATCTCGATTGGGATACCAATGACAACCAAAATTTTTCCATCAATCAATCGCGCAATTTCTTTTTTGCCACCGCTACGGCTGCTGAACGAGAAGTGCTGATTCATCAGGAACGCAATACGGGCAGTGATACCGAAAACTGGAGCGCACAAATTTCTTTTTCGGAACCCTTGAGCAAACGTTTTTCACTGCACGCCACCTACAATTACCTCTCCTCGGTCAACAACGACAAACGCCTCGTGTCGGATGTACAAGATTCCGGGCAGTTGCTGATCAATGAACAACAAAGCAACCACCTATTGAGTGATGTATTTCGCAATCATACCACTTTAGGCATTCAAGCCGATTACAAAAAACTGGACTTTGGTGGCCGCGTACGTTGGGAGAATACTTTCCTACGAGGTGGTTTATTTTTGCAGGAAGCAGCGGTCAATCAGCAATATGATTATTTGTTGCCCTCTTTTAACTTGACTTACCGCCCCAAACAATCCAAAACCCTGAGCATCAACCTGGATCAAAGCCTGAATTTGCCCAGCATCCGGCAATTGCAACCCGTCCAGGAAGTCACCGATGCGCTACGTTACTACATCGGGAACCCTACACTGACTCCGGAGTTGCGCTACAATGGTTCTTTGCGCTACAACTTATTCGATTCCAAAAAGGGGACTACTTTCCTCTTTAGTATCAATGGCACTTTGACCACCGATAAAATCCAGACCGTACAGGAAATAGATGAACAATTGGTGACCAAATCCACGCCTCAAAACGTCAGCAACGACTATTCCACCAGTAGCAACATCTATTACGTTTTTCCGGTGAAAGCTTGGGGCATTCGCTTCAGCATGGGAACGGATCACGGCTTCGAACGCAATTTGACCTTCATCAACCGTTTGCAAAACACCACTTACTCCCGGCGGCACGGCGGTAATTTGTCCATTACCAACCAAAAGCAAAAGAAATGGGAATGGTCGATCAGCAGCAGAATGAACTTTACGGCCAATACGTATTCTACCAATGCCGAGTTGAACCGCAATTTTTTACAAAGCACCTTCGGTTCTTATTTTCGAAAACCCTTTGCTAAGGAAAAATACAGCGTCGAATCGCAGTTCAATTACATTGTATACAGTGGCTTGGGTGATGGTTTTCAACGCAGTTTGCCGATTTGGAATGCCTCCTTTAGCGCTTATGTATTGGAGGGTAAAAAAGGGCAGTTGCGCCTTTCTGCTTACGACTTGTTGGGCCGCAATCAGGGCGTCAGTCGAAATGCTCAATTGAATACCTTGGTAGATGAGCAGGTGAATGCGCTGTCGAGGTATGTGATGTTGAGTTTTTCGTATTTGGTACGGAATGGGGGAAAGAAGAAATAAACTAAGGTGATTCTTAGGTGCCTTCAGTTTCTTAGGTGGTGAAATAGGGTCCTGCTGCGCAGGACTTTTGTTTTTTCACCACCTAAGGAACCAAAGGAACTTAAGAATCACCACAGACGACTAGTTCACCCCTTCCAAAACATAAGTCCACGCATACTCACAAGGAATTGTATTCGGATTCAACTGCGGCGCGATGATTTGCAAAACGTTATTCTTGTAAGTAAACTTCACCGGCCCATCGTAACCCAACAAACGGACTGATTTAGGTTTGGCCACATTATCTAATTGCAGCAGTTCCGCCCATTTCCGCTGAATGACGTACAGATTTTGACCCTTTTGGGTATAATACACCTGCGACTCTTTGTTGTAAACCGCCGCTTTGGCCCACTTGCGCGTGCCATAAATCGCCTCACCATTGACCTTCAACCAAGCACCCATTTCTGCCAAACGCTCTTGCATAATTACCGGAATCTGGCCATCGGCGCTTGGCCCGATATTGAGCAGTAGATTCCCACCACGCGCGACAATGTCGATTAGTTGGTGCACCAGTTGTTTTCCACTTTGGTATAGGTGCAAGTTCTCATTGCGGTTGTAACCAAAGGATTCACCCATGCCCCGGCATTCTTCCCAAGGGCGTACAAATCCATTGGTCGTTTCCTTATTGTCTGCACCACCATGCCCGTATTCGGAGGTGGCAAAACTGCCGTGAGCACCTTTGGTATCATTGCCCCAGCGATCATTTACCACCACGCGGTCTTTCACTTTTGATTCGTTGAACAACCAGGCCAGGAAGGTTTCGCTTTGCCAGGTTTTGGCGGGATGATCCCATTCTCCATCAGTCCAGAGTACGTCAGGTTCGTAGCGGGTGACCAGGTCTTTCATTTGTGGCAACATCCGCTCGGCTACATATTTATTGACATCGGCCTTGTACACCGGATTGAACCATTCGTAGAGGGAATAATAAAACCCCATGCGCAAATTTCGGGCTTTTACCGCTTTGGATAAATCTCCAGCGAGATCGCGGTGTGGGCCTACGTCTACAGCATTCCAGTTCCAGGATTGAGCACTGGGCCAGAGGGTGAATCCCTCGTGGTGTTTGGAGGTCAGTACCACATATTTTGCTCCAGCTTCTTCAAATATTTTGGCCCAGTCTTCAGGTTTGTACAGCTCCGCTTTGAATTGTTGTACAAAGTCCTGATAAGTGGCATCGCCGTAGTTTTTGCGGTGGAATTCCAGAAATTCCGGGTGGATTTTTAGATTGGTGGCAAACAAACGTTGCCAGTACCATTCGGAGTAACCGCTGCCAAAACCGTCAGCATTGGAAGTTGTGGCCCAAGCGGGAACGGAAAATACGCCCCAGTGGATAAAGATGCCAAACTTGGCGTCCTGGAACCAGGCGGGTGTTTGGCGTTGGTCGAGGCTGGCCCAATTGGGGGTGTAAGTTTGAGCTTGAAGGGAGATAAGACTTAAAAACAAAAAAGCTATAAAAAGATGTGTTTTCATTTTCTATTGGATTTTAATCAATAAATAATTGATGCCAAACTCCCTAAGGTGTACTAAGGTGTCTAAGGTGGTGAAAAAAAAATGTGCTCTTCGCGCTTGCGCGCAAGAGTTTTTATTTGAACCACCTTAGACACCTTAGGGCACCTTAGGGAGGAAATTCAGGCATTTTGTATGTCACTGACCATGAAAACAAGCGCCTGTACTACTACTTTCCCGTATAGTTCCAGGGAGTAATGTTCCGCAACTCAGATTTGATCGCCTGGCTGACCTCCAAGGTCTCAATAAACGCATGAATGTCCTCAGCGCTAATCTTGGCCTTGCCCCTCGTGAGCGCCTTCAGCGCTTCATAAGGCTCAGGATACGCTTCACGGCGCAAGATGGTTTGAATGGCTTCGGCCACCACCATCCAGTTGTCTTCCAGGTCTTGGCGCAGTTGAGCTTCATTGAGCAGCAATTTGCTCAAACCCTTGCGGAGGGATTGGAACGCAATCAGCGTATGGGCAAAAGGCACCCCGAGGTTGCGGAGTACGGTGCTGTCTGTCAAATCACGTTGCAGGCGGGAAATGGGCAATTTCTCAGCCAAATGGGCAAAAATGGCATTGGCCAGGCCTAGATTTCCCTCCGCATTTTCAAAATCAATCGGGTTCACCTTATGCGGCATCGCGGACGAGCCCACCTCACCAGCAATTACCCTTTGTTTGAAATACTCCATCGAGATGTAAGTCCAAATGTCCCGGCATAGGTCGATCAGGATGGTGTTGATGCGCATGATTGCCTGGCACTGGGCAGCGAGGTTGTCGTAGTGCTCAATTTGGGTGGTAGGTTCGGAGCGCTCCAGGCCCAGATCATCGTGCAAAAAAGCCCAGGCAAATTGTTGCCAGTCGATGTCGGGATAAGCTACATAATGGGCATTGAAATTGCCAGTTGCCCCACCAAATTTGGCACTGTGCGGAACGGCTTTCAACAATTCCAATTGCTGATCCAAACGGGCCACAAAAACCTGGATTTCTTTGCCCAAGCGGGTAGGTGAGGCGGGTTGCCCATGCGTGCGCGCGAGCATGGCAATGTCAGCCCAGGTTTTGGCCATGGTTGCCAATTCATTGCGTACTTTTTCCAAACCAGGGTAATATTCCTGCTCCAGTGCGTGCCGGGTGGATAGGGGAATCGCCGTGTTGTTGACGTCCTGGGAAGTCAATCCAAAGTGGATGAATTCCTTGTAGCGCTGCAAACCGAACTGGTCGAATTTTTCTTTCAAAAAATACTCCACCGCTTTCACATCGTGGTTGGTCACCCGTTCGATGTCTTTGATGCGTTGGGCGTCTTCGAGCGTCATTTGATTGCTGATGCGGATCAAATCTGCCAATTTTTCCTCGGGAAAACTGGCCAATTGAGGCAATGGATAGCGCACCAGTGCAATAAAATATTCCACTTCCACCAATACACGGTAACGAATCAGCGCGTATTCGGAGAAATAATTGCTCAGGGCTGCAGTTTTATCGGCGTAGCGGCCGTCGATGGGAGAGATTGCGGTTAGCACGATTGTGAGTTATGAGAGATGAAAGATGAAAGATGAATGATGAGAGATGCTACCGCAGGTTTCTTGACTAGAGTCTTGTCTAAGTCACTGCGGTAGCATCTCTCATCTCTCATCATTCATCTCTCATCATTTTTAAGTAGTTTATCAATATCAACGTGTTCGTGAAATAATTCAACGGCACGTTTGGTTTTCCAGGGAGTACGGTTGTTGATTTTGACTTCGATGCGGGTGATTTTCACCACCGAGCCATAAGTGTCCAACGTTGTAGTGATGACTGGGATTTTGTGTTTGGAAAAATACGGATGGTTCAAATCCGCTAAATCCAACCAACGGTGGTGCCGGCCATCACTGGTTACAATGACACCCGATAAGGGAGAAGTTTTTAAGTTTTTCATCCGGGCCACCGATTCCACTTTTTCAATGACCTGATTGAGCCGGATGGTACTGGTGACCAAGAGGAGGTTTTCGAATTTGTGGAACTCATCCACATCCACCAACGAACCAGCAATGATGTCTTCCACCTTATTGTTCATGCAGTCTTCGTTCATCAGGATTTTTCCATCTACCGCTTTGCGGATCATTTCCATGATCGGGAGGGACAAAGACTGTTCATAAGGCAAGAGCCCTAGAAGTGGATAACCCATTTGATCGAGCTTGCGTTGGAGGTAAAACCTCGTTTCTTCCATCTTTTCCGGCCTGACTTTGTTGACAATCACGCCCACAATAGGTACATTTTCTTCTCGAAACAATGCGGTACACATGTTCAACATATCGATGGTGCTACCAATTCCGCCTTCCACCACCATGATGACCCCGGCATCGAGGATTTTGGCTACGCGGGCATTGCTCAAGTTGACAATGCTGCCTACTCCGGGATGCCCGGTGCCTTCGTACACCACAATATCGTATTGCTCGCTTAAAACTTTTTTGGCCGCCAGGAGTTTTTCTTCAAAGTGGTACTGATCCGGGCGATCCAAAAAATCTTTGGTTACCCCTCTACCAATGATTACTGGGCTGTGCAAATCAGGAATAATTTCGAATCCGGTCACTTCTGAGAACAATACTGCATCTTTATCGGCAGTAATTCCGTTAATGGTTACGTGCTGCTGACCCACTGGTTTACAATACCCAGTTTTGTAGCCTTTTTCAATGAAATTGGCCACTAAACCCAGCGTAGTCGTGGTTTTGCCCACATGTTGACTGGTCGCCGCTACGTATATGTTTTTCATTCTTTTTCGTTTCAAAAGCGCAAAGATAAAAAACAGTTGGAGCAATCCCTTGCGCTTGCTCAGTATAAAGTGTGAATTGTGAAGGTGTAGGTTTTATCATAAAATTTATACTTTTGTCCCGTCGAGTTAAAACGAATCCTTTTTAAAACGAAAGAATATGTCGAAGAACTTGCTCATTGTAGAGTCGCCAGCAAAGGCCAAAACCATCGAAAAGTACCTCGGAAAGGACTTCGCGGTACGTTCGAGTTATGGCCACGTGCGAGACCTTGACAAGGGCAATCAGGCGGTGGATGTAAAGGATGGTTTTCGGCCAAAATACACCATTTCTCCAGAGAAGCACAAGGTAGTCAAAGAGTTAAAAGATTGGGTCAAGAAGGTCGACGAGGTATGGCTCGCAACGGACGAAGACCGCGAAGGAGAAGCAATTTCCTGGCATTTGTGTGAAGTATTGGGGCTAGATCCCAAGTCAACGAAGCGCATCGTCTTTCGTGAAATCACCAAACCGGCCATTGAAAAAGCGGTCAAACAGCCCCGTACCGTTGATTTGAATCTGGTCAACGCTCAGCAAGCCCGGCGGGTATTGGACCGTTTGGTCGGCTTTGAATTGTCCGAAATTTTGTGGAAAAAAGTAAAAGGTAAACTTTCGGCGGGCCGGGTTCAATCTGTAGCCGTGAAGTTGGTGGTTGAAAAAGAACGGGAGATCAACAACTTCAAGTCGGAACCTTACTTCAAAATCGACGCCCTATTTAATGTAAAAAATGAACAGGGTCGTACGGTAAGCCTCAAAGCCGAAGGCCCGGATCGCCTCAAAACGGAAGGAGACGCCGAAACTTTCCTCAAAAATTGCATCGGTGCCGAATACAAAATTCGCAGCATTGAGGTGAAACCGCTCAAGCGCCGCCCCACCGCGCCCTTTACCACTTCTACCTTGCAGCAGGAAGCCAGCCGCAAGTTGGGTTTTTCGGTGAACCGCACCATGGTGACAGCGCAAAAGTTATACGAAGCTGGTTTTATCACCTATATGCGTACAGATTCGATCAATTTGAGCGAATCAGCCATTGCTTCGATTGCCCAGGAGATCGAAAAGCAATTTGGCAAGCAGTACGTCGAAATCCGTAGGTTCAAAAACAAAAATGCCAACGCCCAAGAGGCGCACGAAGCAATTCGTCCAACTTATATTGAAAACCAGGTCATTCCCGGAGATCGTGATGAAAAACGCCTCTATGAATTGATCTGGAAACGCACCATCGCCTCTCAAATGGCGGAGGCCGAATTGGAAAAAACGGTAGTTGACATCGGCATTTCTACTCAGCCCGCCGTGAAATTGCAGGCAGAGGGTGAGGTGTTGAAATTTGACGGTTTTTTAAAGGTCTATCTCGAATCCAATGACGATGACGAGGAAGACGAAGCGCAAGGTGTTTTGCCCCCATTGAAGGTAGGCCAATTGTTGCCGCTCAATTTTATGACTGCGACCGAGCGTTTTACCCGCTCAGCAGCCCGGTATACTGAAGCAGGTTTGGTGAAAAAACTGGAAGAGCTGGGCATTGGTCGCCCTTCTACCTATGCTCCAACCATCAGCAAAATCATGGAAGAAGGCCGGGGCTACGTGGTGAAAGAAAACCGCGATGGCACCCCACGCCCTTACCGCGAATTGACGCTGAAGGATGCCCAAATCAGCAAAAAGGAATTGTCGGAAATGACGGGTGTGATCAAAGGTCGTTTGTTTCCTACCGACATGGGCACCACGGTGAGTGACTTTTTGGATCAACATTTCGATAAAATCATGGACTACAAGTTCACGGCGGAAATCGAAAAGTTGTTTGACGACATAGCTGCAGGCACCCGGGAGTGGACCAAAATGCTGGAAACCTTCTACTGGCCTTTCCACGAAGTGGTGGAAGAAACCATGGCCAACGCCGATCGCCCTACCCGCGAAAGGATCCTTGGCAAAGAGGAAGGCACTGGCTATTCCGTACTCACCCGCATGACTCGTCTGGGCCCTGTAGTGCAAATCGGGACTCCCGAAGAGCTAATTCCCGGCGAAAAACCTCGCTACGCCAACCTCAAACCTGGTCAATCCATCGATACCATCGAAATGGAAGAGGCCATGAAGTTGTTTGAATTGCCCAAAATTTTGGGTGATTACAAAGGGCAGGAAGTAGCAGTAGGCACTGGCCGTTATGGTCCTTACGTGCGTTTTGGCGAAAAATTCATTTCCATTCCCAAAGGTGAAGACCCACTGAGTGTGATCATGGAGCGTGCGATGGAGTTGATTTTGGAAAAAGAAAAAATCGATGCGCCCGTTGCAACTTATAAAGGTTTTCCGGTAACGAAAGGCACTGGTCGTTTTGGTCCTTTCATCAAATGGAATGACATCTTCATCAACGTACCCAAGAAGTACAACCTAGATACCCTGACGCCCGAAGAGATGCACGAACTCATCGAAGCCAAAATGGAAAAAGAAGCCAATCGCTTCATCCAAAATTGGCCCGATGAAAAAGTGAGCATCGAAAATGGTCGCTGGGGGCCCTTCATCCGTTTTAAGAAAGACATGCTGAAATTGCCACGCCTCGATGGTAAAAAAATGGAGGCCGAAGATGCAGCATTGCTTTCACTGGAAGAAGTGAAAAAAATCATTGAAGAACAAGTTCCCGACGCTTTTGCCAAAAAAGCACCAGTTAAAAAAGCTGCTGCCAAAAAAGCGCCGGCGAAGGGAGCGAAAGCTAAAAAATAGTTGAGAAGTTGAGAGGTTGAGGAGTTGAGGCTACCGCAGTGACTTAGACAAGGACATGTCAAAATCGCTGCGGTAGCCTAAACCTCTCAACTCCTCAGCTTCTCAACTTTCAAAAACATCCGCGATGGACGATAAAAACAATCAAAACCAGATCAACATCGAATTGCCTGAAGATATCGCCGAAGGAACCTACTCCAATCTGGCCATTATTTCGCATTCTCATTCGGAATTTGTCGTAGACTTTGTGCGGCTGGTACCCAATGTGCCCAAGGCCAAAGTAAAGGCACGCATCATCCTGACTCCCGACCATGCCAAACGCCTGATGCGTGCCCTCGCAGACAACGTCAAACGGTATGAGGCTCAATTCGGTGCGATTGATGAACAGGAACAACCAGCGTTCCCACTGAACTTCAGTACACCCAAGGCGCAAGCGTAATAGAAAAAGTTCAGACATGACTCATCCCGAATTTTTGAAAAGTCAAAATCGGGCTAAATTCTAATCAAGACGCGGTTGAATTTTGAATAGCCCCGGTCGTCCGCAGGGCCGATCAGTTCTAACAAAAACGGATTGAAAGTAGCTTCGCTGCTTGTTTTTTGATAACCGCGACGACACGACGACACGACGATTACACGACGTTTTGCTCCGCACCACACGACGCTAGCGTCGTGAAACCGTCGCGTCGTCGTGTCGTCGCGGTTATTAAAAATGATTGGGCGCAGCCCAATCCAAAATGGTTTGAAACTAGAACTGATCGGCCCTGCGGACGACCGGGGCTATTCAAAATTCAACCGCTTTCGCAGTTTGTATTTGGGACGACTCTTGTTCAAACCCTAAAAACCTACACCCATGTTTCCCAACACCATCATCTTTATCGACGCCGGTCACGGAGGCCTCAATCGCGCTGGAGAGTACACCACTGCACCCTCCAAGATGTTTCGCCACGCCAGGGGGACTTTTCACCAAGGAGCCACCTTCTACGAGGGCGTATGGAACCGGGTGCTGGCCAATCAGGTGATGCGGAAACTGGATCGTTTGGGCATCACCTACATGCCTTTGCACCACGACTATCTGGACAATTCCCTGCAACACCGGGTGGACATGGCCAACTGGTATGCTCGGAAGTACGAGCGAAGCTTGGTTATTTCTACTCATGCCAATGCTTTCACTTCTCATACGGCAAGGGGCTTCGAGATTTATACTTCACCAGGGGTCACTGAATCCGACAAAGTCGCTTCCATTCATTGGAAAAATGTCAATGCGCTGCGCCCCTTGTATCCCAAAGGTACTTCGATCACCATGCGCACCACCCCCAGTGGCAGCGAACACGACAATGAGGCCAATTTTTTCATCCTGCGCAAAACCAATATGCCTGCCATTTTGGTTGAGCACCTTTTTTTTGACAACTATGAGGACGCCCTATTGTTGATGGATGACAACATCATCGATCTTTTTGCTGAAGCCCAGGTTCGTACCATCATCGAGTATTTCACTGTTTAAAACACCCGGCTATGTCCAACAAGGAAATTGCCAAAGTTTTTCAATTCCTTGGCGACATCATGGAATTGCACGGCGAAAATCCCTTTAAAATTCGCTCCTACCAAAATGCTTACCTGACCCTCCGTAAACTGGAACGGCCACTCACCGAGATGGAAGCAGCTGAAATCGGCGCGATTAAAGGTGTTGGAGCTGCCATCGGAGAAAAAATCCGTGAATTACTGGATACTGGCAAAATGAACACCCTTCAGCAATACCTGGATAAAACTCCGGAGGGTGTGCAAGAAATGTTGCAGATCAAAGGTTTTGGGCCTAAAAAAATCAAGGTTATTTGGTCGGAGTTGGGCATCGAAACCATTGGAGAGTTGTTGTATGCTGTCAATGAAAACCGCTTGCTGGAACTGAAAGGATTTGGCGAAAAGACCCAAAATGAACTGCGGCAACAGTTGCAGTATTTCCTTAAAACACGCCATCAGTTTCATTTTGCGACCCTGGAAAAGGAGGGGCTCCAAATTCTGGAAGCATTGCAACAAGCACTCCCAGAAGTAAAAATGGAATTCACCGGGGCTTTTCGGCGTTGCGCCAATGTGCTTGAATCCATTGATGTATTGCTGGGCGTCAAATCTGAAATTGAACCCATTTTAAGCAAAATAGGCTTACAAAATATCCTGACTCACGCAGACCATACCGGCGCATTGTCGACCAATGAATATCCGGTACGAATTTTTCAATGTACAGCTACAGAGTTTGGCTCCAAACAATTCAAATATTCGGCTGCTCCGGCGTTTTTACAAGCCTTCTTGGAAAAATACCCCGATCAGGATTTTCGGGATATAGCCGATGAAACGGCTGTTTTTGCCAAAGTCAATCAAACTTTTATTCCTGCCGAATTACGGGAAGAGGCCTGGGGTTTGACCCGCGAGATTCCAACCTTGGTGGAAGTTGCAGACATTAAAGGTGTGGTGCATACCCACTCCACTTACAGCGACGGGATCAATACCTTGCGTGAGATGGCGGAGTACAGCAAACAGCAGGGTTATGAATACCTGGTGATGAGTGATCACTCCAAATCTGCCTTTTATGCCAATGGCCTGCAACCCGAACGGGTGCTTAGTCAAATGGCCGAAATTGATGCACTCAATCAGGAGCTGGCTCCTTTCCGCATTTTTAAAGGCATCGAAAGTGACATCCTGAACGACGGCTCGCTGGATTATCCCGAGGATATTTTAGCCAAATTTGAGGTCATCATAGCCTCGGTTCACTCCAACTTGCGCATGGATGAGACCAAAGCCACCCAACGAATCATCAAAGCAGTTGAAAATCCGTACACGCGTATCCTCGGTCACCCCACCGGTCGCTTGTTGCTTTCCCGCCAAGGTTATCCGCTGGATCACCAAAAAGTAATCGATGCCTGTGCCGCGAATGGTGTAGCGATTGAACTCAATGCCAGCCCTTATCGCCTAGACTTGGACTGGACTTGGGTTCCTTATGCATTGGATAAAGGAGTGCTCATTTCCATCAATCCCGACGCGCATAGTCGACAGGGTATTCACGACATACATTACGGTGTATTGTCGGCCCGTAAAGGTACACTGAGCGCAGCTCAATGCCTGAATGCAAAGGGTGTTAACGACTTTGTAATGTGGATCAATTCGCGTACTCAATAGCTAATTTTCGCTACATTTGTGCGCGAAAAGGGAAGGCATTGAACCTTTTTAGCAGTTCTTTAGTTTTTCATCATAAAATTCACAAAAATGTTGCAGGCTATTCAAAAAGCAAGCATGATTTTGTTGCTGTCAGCGACCGTTTTCGCGTGCCAGAACAATGATAAGAAAATTCGCGAAGAAGCTCAAGCCGCGGTATCCGAGAGTGTACAACCGATCGAAGCTACTGCAGAACAACCACAGAGCACTCAGGTTCCGTCCGGTCCAGTCACTTCGATTGAATTCCTGGGAGGCGACAAGCACAATTTTGGTAAAATCAAATCGGGTGCCAAAGCCCGCCACGTGTTCAAATTCAGAAACACTGGCAAAGAACCATTGATCATTGCCGATGCCAAAGCTTCATGTGGCTGTACTACACCTAGCTGGCCGAAAGAACCAATCGCCCCTGGTAAAGTTGGCGAAATGGTAGTTGTATTTGACTCATCTGGCAAATTTGGTGGTCAAAGCAAACGTGTAACCATCGTAGCCAATACCAATCCACCAGAAACTTACTGCTACATGGAAGGAGAGGTGGAAGAAGATCCTGCTGCGGCGAAACAACAATAATTTTAGTTGAGAAGGTTGAGGGGTTGAGAAGTTTAGGCTACCGCGAGAATGGGTTTGAGTGTGATGTGTGCGTGTGAAAGTGTGCATGTCGCTCGCGGTAGCCTCAACTTCTCAACCCCTCAACTTCTCAACTTTCCTCAACCTTTCCTATGCGATCCTACTTTTCTCTCATCAAGTTCAGCCATACCATTTTTGCAATGCCATTTGCCTTGCTGGGTTTTACCTTGGGTACCTTGCAATCGGGAGCGGGATTCAGTTGGAGAACCTTGGGATTGGTGGTGTTGTGTATGATTTTTGCACGCAGCTCAGCCATGGCTTTTAATCGGTATCTGGATCGGGACATTGATGGGTTGAATCCGCGTACCAAGGTGCGGGAAATCCCCGCCGGGGTGATTGCTCCCCGCGAAGCCCTCTTTTTCGTGATTGCCACTGCACTCTTATTCATGGCCTGTGCTTGGTTGATCAATCCACTCTGTTTTTACCTTTCACCGGTTGCGCTTATCGTCGTTTTGGGCTACAGTTATACTAAGAGATTTACGTACCTCTGTCACTTTGTACTGGGTTTGGGTTTGGCGTTGGCCCCAATTGGTGCGTATTTAGCTACAGGTGGTGGTTTTGACCTGATTCCTTTGTTGTATTCTTTTGCGGTCTTGTTTTGGGTTTCGGGTTTCGACATCATTTATGCCTTGCAAGATGAGGAGTTTGACCGCACCCAACAACTCAACTCGATTCCTGTCGTTTTGGGCCGCAAGGGTGCCTTACGCCTATCGGAAGCATTACACCTGCTCAGTGCATCGATGATTCTTTTGGCCTGTTGGCAACAAGGCTTGCAATACGAGCCATTCCGTTGGTTGCACTGGTTGGCTGCGGGGGTGTTTTTGAGCATGTTGGTTTATCAGCACACCCTGGTAAAACCAAATGATTTGAGCAAAGTGAACCTGGCTTTTTTTACAACCAATGGCATTGCTAGCCTCATTTTCGGTGCTTTGGTTATTTTTGATGTGCTATTTTAGAAAAAATTGATGCTTTTTTTATCCTAACACCATCTACTCACCTCTTTTTTATACTATTTATTTCAAATTTTTACGTTTTAACTAGCAGTATTTTCCTTTTTGTAATATTTTTACCTGTTAAGGGCGTGGTACCTAAAGCCCGTGCCCTTAGAGCTTGTTTAATTTTTTTAGAACGTAGGCGAAAACGAGTCGTTTGTAGCCAGGACAAAAAAAGTAAATCAGCTCCCACTTTTCCACAGCAAATCCCTTTGGTATGAGACCACACAATTTGAAAGCTTGTTTTTTCTTCCTTTTTCTACTGGCTATGGCCAATCTGCAAGCCCAAACCACTTTCCGAGGTTTGATGCGCAAGGCAGACCAATTGTACGAAACCAATGCATTCGCCCCAGCTGTCGATGTATATCGGCAGGCTTTAGAAAAAGACGCCACCGATCCCGATGCCTTGGGAAAATTGGCAGAATGTTATCGTTTGCTCAACCGCCTGGATGAAGCGGAGGCTACCTACCTCAAACTCATCCGGGGCCGTAAGTATCAAGATCGCCAACTGCTCTTTTACGCACATTCTTTAAAAGGTTTGGGGCGTTATGACGAAGCGAAGGTATACTACCAAAGCTACGCCAAAATCAATCCTACCGTAGGCAACCAGTACGCACAAAGTTGCGATTTTGCTAAGACCAACCTGAACATTCCCACTGCCTACACGGTAAGCAGCGAGCGGGTCAACAGTACGAGTTCGGATTTTGGTCCTGCATTTATGAACGACCAATTGATTTTTGCTTCTCTGCGCACCGAAGGCCAAACCTTCAGTGCGACCAAAAGTTCATTGTATTCAGCTGGAATGGGGTCCAACGGTTCCTTGCAGTCGGCCATCGTGGTGCGGCCGGGCATCAGTGATTTCAGCATGGGCCCAGCTACTTTCTCCTCCGATGGACGTACTGCCGCAACGACCAAAAATAACTTTACGCCCGGCGTAAGGCAAATTCCGGGCACCGGTCTGGATTTGAGCATCATCCTGGCCGATGTCAACTTCAATGGTTCCTGGTACAACGAACGGACTTTCCCGAACAATGATACCAAAGGCAAAACGGGTTTCCCTTGCCTTACCCCTGATGGCAATGCGCTATTTTTTGCCAGTGACCGCGATGGTGGCTTTGGAGGCTGGGACTTGTACATTTCCTACAAAGAGGGCAACAACTGGAGCAAACCCATCAATATGGGCCCTGCGGTGAACACTCCTGGCGATGAAATTACCCCCTATTTTGACGGGGTGAATTTATTTTTCGCTTCGGATTACCACTTGGGTTTTGGTGGCTTCGATATGTTTATGGCAGAACAAGCAGAAAGCCGCTGGTTGAAGTCGACCAACCTTGGACAACCCATCAACTCCTCTGCCGACGACTATGGGATGATTTTTGATTCCTACCGGAACTTTGGCTATCTCGTGTCAAACCGCAGTGGCGGTGTGGGTATGGAAGACATCTACCGGGTGTTGAAAGGTGGATCCAACATAGGTGGGAACCCTGGCAACAACCCTGGTACTAATCCAGGCAATACCAATCCAGGCAGAACCCGCATCAAGGTATTCAGTGGCTCGGATGGGATTGCCTTACCCGGTGCTTCAGTCGACTTGACCAATTGTATGCGCGGTGCCAACAACTACATCCTGCTGACCGACGCGCAAGGTTACATTGATCTGCCAGTAGGTGCCGGAACTGAGTGTGAAGTGATCGTCCGTGCCGATGGCTACACGCAATTGCGCGGGGCCTTGTCGGCGTATTTTTCGCCCAACCGCGACATCGAAATTCCGCTCACCAAAGCTGGCGAAGAATATTATGGTCGGGTGGTGAACAGCAATTCCCGTGAGTTCATCCCCAATGTACAAATCGCTGCCCGCAATACCTATACGGGCAACATCACCCGGACTTCCACGGATTATTCGGGCAACTATGTACTGAGTCTATCGAGAAATACTCCTTATACCATTACATATACGGTTCAGAACTTCAATGAGGAAACCCGCAACATCAATGTGCTCAATGGTACTGATCGGACCTTGTTGGGCGTATTAAACATGGTGCCACTGGGCAACGGGGGCTGGAATCCCAATACCGGAAACACTGGCAATACCGGAAATACGGGTAACACGGGCAATCCAGGCAACACTGGCGGCCAACTGGAACGCGCCGGTTTTGCGATCCAGGTATCCGCAGTTGCTGGCCAACCTGACTTGTCGAAATTCAGCAATTTGCGTAGCATCGCCAGCGTTTATGCCAAAAATGAAGCTGGAAAAAACAAAATCAAGGTGGGTAATTTCCCTACCCGCGAAGAAGCGCTGCGCCAGTTGGAAAACGTGAAGCGGATGGGTTATCCCAGTGCCTTTATCGTAACCGATGATGGCGTGTCATTGGGTGGTGGAGTTGCTCCCAGTAATCCACCGGTAACCACGAACCCTCCCATAACGAACCCTCCGGTGACCAATCCACCGGCAACCAATACTGGCGGTCGGTTCATGATCCAGCTGGGCGCTTACCGCGACTTACGCAATTTTAATGGCAGCAAACTGGTGGGTTTAGGCACCGTTTTGGATCGCCCGCGCCAGGATTTGACCATTAAATTGTTGTGCTGCTATACTTCATCGGCAGAAGCGTTTAATGCGCTTAGTAGAGTACAGCAGGCTGGATTTAGTGGTGCCTTTGTGGTAGAAGATTTGAATGGACAGTTGGTGAGGGCGAAGTGATTTGCTGATTTGCCAATGTGTTGATATGCTGATGGGGTAGGGTACGGGATGTGCCTTGCCCCATTGGTACTAAAGGCCAGAGTACGGGAATTTCTCCTGGCTATACCACCAGGTAACAAAAATGACAACTGATGAAAAGCATACCTGACGAAAGACAAATTTACATATCGGGTAGACTATGGTATGAGATTTACCCTAAAATGGACATTGCCCCTTTTATCTTTGCTTTACACGAGGGTATTGACCTAACAAAATATGGGGAGGGTTTGAAAAAGTTATACTTTACATTTCTGGTCATGCCACCTGATGATCAAGTACTGGCACCTTATCAGCATTACTCCGTCAAAAAACAAGAGGCCGATATTTCTGTTCGCATTCCATATGAAGCTGTGGTAAATGCTGCTGCGCCAGAGCTGCTTAGGTTGATGGAAGGGGCTTATTTACAAGGAATTGAACGGTTGAAATCTTATACTGCATTGGTGCGTGGTTTTGATGTGGAATGGCTAAAACGCGATGTGGAGAAGATTTTTGAGAAGGAAGGGTGGTATGAGATGGAGGCGGTGGCGTGAACTTGCTGATAATAGTTCAGTATTCTTCATGCCAGGATTTGGGCAATAATTGTTGTGCTGCTATACTTCATCAGTAAAGATTGATTTTTTATGATTGTATATATCTTTGTTTTTTTATTTTTAGCTGGAATATTATCCGTAATACGACTGTTTTACTATTTGAGAGAATTGTCACTAAAAATAATGCAGTTGCGCGATGATCCGAATGCGAAGTACGACTTACTTTTGGAGGCAAGCCATCATTCACCCGTTCCTTACTTCAAAGAATATAATGATACCGAAGAAATAGTAAAAATAATCCGCCGGAGAAATTTATTTACGCTATTTTTTTGGCTGGCATTTATTTCCACATTTTTTCTAGCCTTCCTGGGAGAAAAATACCAATGAGATTTTGATAGTTATTGCTCAATCTTGAGTCGAATTTATCTCGTACAAAGTTGTATTGAACGCGCACAGCATCAAACCAGGGCTACGTTTTGTACTCATAAAACCTAGCCCTGGCTTTTCCCCATCACATCAAACTTTCCACATCCGTATAATCCAACCCAAAGGCATCCGCGACACCCTGATACACTACCTTCCCACCCACAATATTCAAACCCTTGCGCAGCGGCAAACTATCCTGGCAAGCCTTTTTCCAGCCCTTGTTCGCCAATTGCAGGGCGTAGGGTAGGGTAGCGTTGGTCAGGGCGAGGGTAGAAGTAGCAGGTACTGCACCGGGCATGTTGGCCACGCAATAATGCACCACATGATCGATGATGTAAGTAGGATTGTCGTGGGTAGTCGGGTGGGTCGTTTCAAAACAACCGCCTTGATCCACGGCTACATCCACCAGTACAGTACCGGGGCGCATGGTTTTGAGCATGTCCGCCGTAATCAGCTTAGGTGCTTTAGCTCCAGGAATCAGGATGGCACCGATGATCAAGTCGTGGTCTCTGATCATGCGGCGAATGGTGTATTCGTTGGAAAAGATTGTGTTGACATTTGCGGGCATCACCTCGGAAAGATAACGCAAGCGGGGTAGGTTGATGTCGAGAATGGACACTTCTGCGCCCAATCCAGCGGCCATTCTAGCGGCTTGGGTACCGACGATCCCGCCACCCAGTACCAATACTTTACCTGGCGCTACTCCGGGTACCCCGCCTAGCAATACACCCCGGCCTTTAACCGGTTTTTCCAGATACTTGGCACCTTCCTGTATGGCCATGCGGCCTGCTACTTCAGACATGGGGATTAGCAGGGGCAGAGAACCATCATTTAATTCTACCGTTTCATAAGCCAGGCACACCGCCTTACTTTTGATCATGGCCTCGGTCAGCGGCTCGTAGGAAGCGAAGTGAAAATAAGTGAACAATAGTTGATCCGGCTTGATCAAGGCCCATTCCTGCTCGATGGGCTCTTTCACTTTAATGATCATATCCGCGATGGCGTACACCTCCTCGATGCTGGGGAGGATTTTGGCACCCGCTGCCTCGTACTCATCGTCGTCAAATCCACTGCCTTCGCCAGCAGTCGATTGTACATATACGGTGTGTTTTCTTTTGCTGAACTCCAATGCTCCGGCTGGTGTGAGGGCTACGCGGTTTTCATTGGTTTTGATTTCCTTAGGTACTCCAATGATCATTTGGAATAAGTTTTATTTGGTATGGAAAAAAATGTGGGCTTTAGGCAATAGCCCGATGACGCAACAAAAATAGCAGAACTCTACCTAACAAGTAGTAGGGCAAAAATAAATGTTCATTTTTTTATCGCCCCCAACAATACTATTTCCGTTTAAAAGACCAGGTAAAGGTCATTTTGGCCACCACCACACCGTTGTCTTCTTGCACGCCAGTGCTAGTCACGGTGATGCTTTGCGCTTCATTGGTATCGATGGCTTTTTGGATGGTGGCTTGAATGGCGGCGCCCTCCTCACACGTGAAGGTGACCCAGGAAGTCGCTTTTTTGACAAAAGTAGCTTCCATCCCCACGATCAACATGGAGCAAGGCAGTTGATCGCTGAGTGCCGTGAGCGCCAACACGCCCGTAGACAATTCCGCAGCTCCACACTGCGCCGCAAAATAAGTGGAACGGAAGGGGTTTTGGGTGCGCCATCGAAAAGGAATGCGGGTTTGGCCACGTTCCGGCGTTACCGATTTGATTTGTACACCCCAAAAAAATAGACTGGGCAACTTTTGCAAGAAGTACCATTTCATTTTGAAAGGGTTATTCAAGTTTTGTAAAAAAGTGTGGCGCGCAGCAGACATACATTTGTAGTTTTTAGCGAATTTTCGCTAAAAATATCATTTTTTTGAAAAACCATCGCGATAAGTTTGTTTTACTTTTTATTTTTGGGATGTTTGTCGGAATTATCCAAAGGAAATTCATTTCTGTTTGGTTGGTTCGGGTTCAGACCGAACTTTGTTCGACTTCAGCATTCTTCAATCAGGAAATAGATTAGCATGTTTTTTGGCACAAAAATTCTCACACTGTTTTCCATTCTGTTCTGGACTGTTTATCCAGGCACAACACCTACACTGGAGTTAGGACGTTACGAATACGCTGGAATCGACAATAAAAAATTTCATTTTTTTCGGGTTGAAAAAGACGGAACCTACCGCGAAGTTGATGCCAAAACAACCGGCATTGGTGAAATCCAAAACCGACCTTTTTGTGATAAAGACCAATTTGGGACTACTTTTTACGACTGTGGGCAATACCCGGATTTGGAAAAACCCTACATTGAGTTCAGTTCTGATGGGGTTGAACTGGCCTTGTTTTATGGGCCTGCGGAAGAAATCCAGGTAGTTAGTGGTTCTTATTCCATTCAGGGTGATACCCTTTCCATTGGTGAAGCACCAGTAGGTCTAAAGGTGGCCTGCCCCAAGGGCAACAAAAACCGGGAAATTGGCCTGCCTTACCGCATTTACCAAACTTCTAAATCCATCATTTCTTCCGTAGATCTGTACACAGATTACCTGAGTGAAAAGGAACACCTGGACCAAATTCGGGCCCAAAGCAAGTTGAGCGTAGGAGATACGATTGCGTTGTGTTTGTTGAAGGAGCGCTTTGTGAAACGTTGAATAGCTGTGAGCGATGAGCTGTCAGCTATCAGCAAGATTCGCGGCTAAATTTTTGGCTGGCTGATCGCTCATAGCTGATCGCTCATAGCTGATCGCTCATAGCTGATCGCTCATAGCTGATCGCTCATAGCTGATCGCTCATAGC
>JAIYAV010000230.1 GCA_027488855.1 Saprospiraceae bacterium | reverse complement strand
CTAGTTGGGCTAACCTTGATGGATGGGCTCGTTTTTCCATTCGACCACAAATAGGTTCCGCCTCCACTAGCTTGCAAAGTAGTACTATCGCCCCGACAGATGCTACTACGGTCGGTACCAGCACTAGCAGAAGTACGATTGACCACCACGACAACCTGATCCGTAGCCGTACAACCACTCTGCGAAGTAACCGTCAGGGTGTAAGTAGTTGTTGTAGTTGGGCTTACTTTTAACTGTGTTGTAGTTGCACCCCCACTCCAGGTGTAAGTGCCATCTCCACTGGCGTTTAGAACAGCCTCGGAGCCGGAGCAAATGGGCTGGTCAGGGCCAGCATTGGCAGTGGGCAATGGATTAACGGTAACCTTTACAGTGGCAGTGGCAGGACAATTGTTATCGGTGACTGTTACTTGATAAACTTGGTCACTAGTTGGGCTAACCTTGATGGATGGGCTCGTTTTTCCATTAGACCACAAATAAGTTCCGCCTCCACTAGCTTGCAAAGTAGTACTATCGCCCCGACAGATGATGCTACGGTCGGTACCAGCATTGGCATTGGGTTTGGGTAATACACTAACTGTCACCTGATCGCTAGCAGTACATCCGCCAAGTGTAGCATAAGCGGTAAAAGTTTGGGTTGCGTTCAACGGAGGAGTAGTAAAGCTCGGATTCGGAATTGAACCGGGGTTTTGCCAGGTGATGGTCCCAACTCCTGATGCAGTTAGCGTTGTATTTTTACCAGGGCAAATGGGTTGAACCGCTGCAGCCTTGACACTGGGACCAGTGCAGCCAGGTTGGGTGATGATTATACTTTTGTAGAAGCCTTGATTATTGATCAGCAATAGTGTATCCACACGGGGACGAGTGCTTTGGTTTGCGGAAATTTGAAATCGAACATCCGTGATAGTACTTCCACTTTGAGGATTAAAAGATACCCAAGCGGGTTTATTGGGATTGGCCCTCTCAATCCGCCAAGGCTCGTTACTATTGATGTATGAATCAAAGATTTTTGCACTTGCAGTAAGGTCGGGTATACTAGTACCTAGGCCCAGATTGCTGAGATTCAAATTGCTGACAAAACCCGTAATTAAAGATTTCCCTCCTTTTTTAAACCGGTTACCAGCAGTTATATCTGTACCATCTTCTGGTTGAAAAATTGGTCTTACGTAGTAAATAGTATTTTGTCGGATAATTACAAATTCAATTAAATCACCATCAACGTATCCACAATTCAGTTGATCGGAGTTGGCGTCTTCATACAATGTGAAGTTAATTTCCAGGGTGTTCCAATTGATTGCGTTGGCTTCTCGGTTGTTGGTATTGCGAGAATTCACCAGATAAATTCGATCATTGATGCCCAAGACATCGGTGTTTAACAAGAGTGGGCTGGAGCGGATACTTACTTGATGGGCATTACTTGGGTTGATCGGGCAAGCTGAATTGCTAGCTCTAGAAACGGGAGCAAGGGCTGAAACAGTGTATGTTAAATTAAACCTACTATTGGGGTTCGGACTAAATTGATCCACGACAAGATGATATACCCCAGCTTCAAGAGCCTTAGAAATAGTTGCAGTACCGCCACTGTTGGGAGTTGAATTTAGTGCGAGTAAGTTGTCTGTACAATCACTACCTGCTAAAAACATACTGTACCCCTGGTTGGCGGAACTAAGGGTGAAATTGACCAAGCTAGGCTGGTCTAAGGTGATTCTGTACGCTTTTTCGCCACCTAAATAGTCATTTTGGATTTCGGGAAAAACGCGTCTTGTATCAGAGGCAGAAGTAATTTGAACATTGTTTAAGGTTGTAGATTGGCTAAGGGTGGTGGTAGCCGCTCTACAAATACACGCAGGCCCCAAACCTTCATTGACTTGCAAACATAATTTCAAATTCACGGTAGAAATATCAATCAAAAACTCAACCGGTTCAACTGCGATGATAATTATATTATACGTTTTTCCAGCCTGGACATTAAATTCGTAGTTTAATCTATTGGTATTTTGACCAAGTTGGCAAGGGGGGTAAAAACTTCCGTTGCATTCAATCAAGGCAATACGGACATTATCTTTTGATCCAACCTGAAATTCCAAGTCGATATACAAGTTGGAAGAAGTTGCTTTAAAAGGATAGATCTGGCCTCTTAATTGTTTTCGGGTGTAGGTTGGAAATAAATCATCCAAACAGGAAAGGTTTAAAATCTGGTTAGGCAAAATGCTGGAACCGTCAATTTTGCTGGCAGGAGCTATGCTCTTATTGTTGTCATACTTTAATGAGTTTTTGACGTTAAGGCCAGCAAAACTGCAAATATTAAGACAACTTTCATTAGAAAATTCTTTTTCTGTATAAAGGCTATAGGTTTTAATGAAGCTTCTTCCAATTTCTATAGCTTCGCCGTTTTTTATACATATTGGGTCCACAAAGACAGCTGCAGCGTTAGCTGCTTGCCACATACAGATGTTGTCTACATAAAAAGTGCTATTGGCTGGGGCAAAAAAGTTAATGGCTGCAAGAATTTTTGCACCAGAATAAGGTCCATTTTGAGTATTGCCATAACCATAACTCCAGGAATCTATGAACTCATCGTTGATCCACAATTCCATTTTATCTGTATTCAAGTCTACGATGTGCATGACTTTATTCCATGAACCCATTAGGTAAGGAAATCGGGAAACGACTTGATTCAATCGAGTGACAGAGCCAATGCCATTTTCAAAATTGACTCGCGCAGCCAAAGAACCACCTGCTTCATTATGCTGAAAACTGTAACGGCCAATTTTCCCTTTGGGGATATACATCTGCCAGGATATGCGGTACCTTCCACTAGTCCGGTTACCCAATTTTAACAAAAGATCAGTTCCTGTACTCCCATTGTGCTGCACAAGCAAGGACTTACTATTCGAGCTGGGAGCGGTTTGAATTCTTCCAAAAGTACTTGTACCTGGCCAAAAACCCCAACGTGTATTGTTGACCGGAAAATTGGAGCCATTGGTATAAGACTCAAAATTTTCACAAAACACCAATTGGTTGGCATTAAGGCTTCCTGGGCTTTCTGTACAGGTACACTGAGCCTGTAAATTGCTACCAAACAGTACTAAAAGAATAATCACTACGAGGTTTTTTTTGACAATTTTCATTGCTGGGTATTTTAGAGTAGAATGAATCTTTTAAAAGTTGAATGTCCAGACACATTGATTTGAACCAAATAAATAGGCCTATTTATCTTTATTCAAGTACATCCGCCAGGAAAGCCGATAGCGACCTGTAGTCTTATTGCCCAAATGGTATAAAACGTTCGGGCTTATTCTGCTAAAACTCTCACGAGTCATATTGATCACCTTCGATCCGTTGAAGCTGACGATGGTTGGAACGTTAGAAGCCCCCCCCATGGCCTCCAGCTGTTTTTTTCTAAGGGTAATATCTGCCCCACGGTGGATGATTCAAAATCATCACATGCCTCGACCACCCCCTCAGATGGCCCATCTGAGCAAGAAGAACATTGAGCCTGAAGATTTTGGGAACTTTGATAAAGGAGAAAAACAATGAATACTGAAGTCCGAACAGACTTGCTGTAAGCGTAGAAGAGTTTCATAACTAGGGGATTTTAAATTTACATACTAAAGATATTAAAACCCTTGGGATAAACAAAAATAATTTCGGCTTATTTTAAATTCCTCAATTTTAACTTAGCCAGCACATCTCCCGGCTTCAGCCGCAATGCCTTTTCATAACTTTCCCTAGCTCGGTCCAAATAACCTGCATTGGCCATAGAATTTCCACTGTCAATCAATCGCTGATATGCTGACTCTAACTTATTTTCCGTTTCTTCAATCAACCCAGCTACCCGTTCATCGTAACTAATTCCTTGTGCTTGTTGATACAATTCAATCACTTTCAGGTAATCCAAAGCTTCATTCGCTGCATTCGCTTGTTCAATCAATTTTTGCAATTCCCCCCATTGTTGGGTTAATTTCCCCACTGTATCTTGCAAGGGTTGAGCGAGGCCTACATTTAGTTCATCAATTGTGCGAAGCTTTTTCAGCGCAGCTTCATACTTTCCTTCCACTTTCAAGGTATGTGCCACTTGAATTTGACTATTTACATATGCAATTGCCAACTCATTTTTTACCCTTCTGGTCTGTTCCGATTTAAGCGTAGCGAAAACCAAAGCGGCAACTGATAAAGCGGCCAGAACAATGGCTACAACTGCAGCACGCGTTGCCCGTCGCCTTTTTTCCCGTTCAGCCAAGAGTTCAGCCTGTTCTTTTTGGATAAGTTCAGCCTTACTTTGTTCCACAAAAGCCAGCAAATCTGGGCTGAGACGGGTTTTTAACATCGGCCACAGCTCCTCAAGCACATTGACTTGTTTTCTGCTCAAACTTTCCTTCGTCTCCAAATACTCTTTGTGCGCAATCAACAACCGCGACAGCACTTCATTGACCCTGCGCTGGGTTTCGCTTCTATTTTGATCAATTAAAAAAGCCAATGCGTCGTGTGCCAATTCAAGTGAGCTCTCGGTCTGCCGAATGATTCTTTGGCCAATCAACTGATGGATAATGTAGCTCAGTGTTTTTGCAGGAATGTTGTTCAACCATTGGGCTACATGGGCTTCCAATGCCAATCGGTCTTCAGTACCCGTAAAGAGTACCGGGCGTTTGGTGCCCTCTGGTGTGACAAAAGCGTCCAACACGCTGCTTACCGCATCATCGGGTACATCCGGGAATCTTTGCTTCGTACTGGCTTGCAATTGCCATTTTTGCTCATCTAAAAAGCGCCCTAAAACGTCTTCGATGTCACCTAGGGCTTTAATTTCCGCCAAATTGAATGCCAACTTGGGCCAACTTTCATCGTTTGTCAAATCTTGACTTACCTGTGATTTCGAAAAAACATTTCGATACAATTGATCCAAATACACTTGTAGATAAGGAAGTTGAATCCCCGATTTTCCACCGGAAATATTATCGTAAATGGCCTTGATGCTTTGTTCTATTGGCTTCTGAATCTGAATGTTGTAATTGACACAAGATTTTTCCACCACCTCTCCTACTTTAGAATAACTCATTGGCTCTACCCTGAGCCTAAAGTCAAATAAATTGGGCAGGGATTTTTCCAGGTTGTACAACTGACCAATGAACTCTTCCCGAACGATCAGAATAATTTTGCACGCAGACTCCATTTGAGTCAATTGCAGCAGCGTTTGGGCCAAATTGTGTTGTTCATTTTCAGTTCCTAGAATAAACAATTCTTCAAACTGGTCAAAGATGAGGTAAACCGGGCGTAGGTAATACCGGAATAAAAAAGACACGCGTTCTGACGCTGTATTCAGCGGCGGTGAATCTGCGGGCAAAGCCTGCTGAAGGGCAAGATCAAGCGATTCATTCACATCGTTACCCCTGCGCAAAAATATAGGATACCAGTCCGGCCCATCAAATTTATTGGCCAATCCACACTGCACCAAACTGGTTTTTCCAGTACCAGATAAACCATAGATCAAAATCAGCATAGATTTGAACACCATGCGGTACAAAGCCTCGGTTTCATCTTCTCTCCCAAAAAAATTGGCGTGATCCTGATAGGTATACGCATCCAAAAATTTGAAAGGACTTCTCATAGCACCTGTCGCATGGGGTGATCAAATAACATCTGAGCAAATGCTTCGAACTGTACTTTAACGATGCGGTAATTGAGCTGGTTGGCAATCATCAAGCGTGGATCCTTTGGTTTGTAGACATGCCGATACGAGTATACGTCATTATCCCGGTTGTATTGGTCAAAGTAGTACAGTTTGGCAATCGTAGCTTTTTCATCAAAAGCGTTCTCATCCAATATAAAGGGGCTGAGGTTTAAAAACTCGGTGGAATCTTCCAGTTCTTTGATCAATAGTATGGAAGCCGTATCCATGAAGTCCTCCATTATTTTCACTTCTTCTTCTAGCCCCACAAAGCGTTGAACAAGCTTTACGAGGTGGTGTTTGAATTTCGCTTGTTTAGAATGTCGATATTTAACCACACCAATGTTTTTGACTGAGGCAAATGTATAGCGCGCTATGAATCCCAGTTCCTGTAGCACCTGGGCCAGTTTTTCTTCGGCTAGGGTACACAATAGAATGGCATCTTTTTCTCCTATCGTTTTAGCTCGAACTTTTTCCTTGATGGAGTCCAAAAACTGGCAGGCTTCAAAAAATACTTCGCCTGCTTTAAATATACCCGAAATGTGTTCTAATTCATCAATGAAATACTTGATTTGATTGTCATTCAAAAACTTCTGGATGGCTTTGATGAGTGGAATAAAATTGAACTGTTCGCGCTCAAGGGTATTCAGGCGCAAAAAAGCTTTTACTTGTTTTTTGACTTCATCGTCTATTTTGAGCGCATCACTGTGGGAGAGCGCTTCCCACAACTGCGCGAGCAGAATAAAACCCGTCAATTCCATGATGGTGTCGTATACCGTAGCCATCTGGCTCAAGCGAGGAAGCCCGGCCTGATCGTAATAGACTTGACCACCATCATCACCCGGAACCAATAACTTGCGGACTTGCTCGCTGATTGGGTGTGGCAAACATTTTAAGATCGCTTCTCGTTTGTCCAGGATACTTTTTGATTCTCCTTCTGCTTCTCGCTCCCAAATTCGATTGACTTCTACATTAAATGGAGCCAATGCCGCAATGAGTGTATTCAACAATAAATCATTGACGATGGTGTACGATCCAAAGGTTTGGGACGATCCAAACGGCAAAGTCCACACGCTGGTGTCATTCACTTCCTGGGCGTGAAAAATCCCCCACACTGGTTTCTCTGGAGCATCAAACGATGCAGTATCCCGATAAAAAGGAATGGCATCGTTGATGGTCAGTATTTTTGCTCTGGCCGCGTCAAAGGCTTGATGAATGGTATCCGATTGGGTAAGGGAGCGATAGAACTGAATGGCAAAGTCTTTTGCTTTTTCATCCTCAATGCTCGAACTTGTAGCAATGACCAAAGGGACTTTTTTTTCTAAAAGTCGTCCAACTTGGCCTTCTGTCGAACAGCCATTAAGAATAACCAGCTGCAATCTGGGGCAACTGCCCAAGAGTTCAGCAATTCCGTAAGCACTTGCCGTTTCATCATCCAGAGAAAGATGATCTTTACCCGCATGGCCGCTGTAGTGAAAAAGTACAATGTCGTTTCGATACAGAATTAAAAATTCGGCCAGTTTTTCAATGGAAACGGATTGATCTCGGTGGATGACAAAATGAGATTGAGCCTGTCGGGGGGCCAGCAAGCTATAAATCGCTTCATCCTCTGCTTCCAATGCTGGAAGTGGTTTGTCTCGATCATTGGCAAAAGCAAAAAATAGAATGTCCATAATGACAATTTGGATTGACCAAATTAAAAGTATTTTAGCATTTGTCTGATAAAATATTTTTTTCGCACGCTAGCTAAATATTATATTCATGTCTTCCATTGCTCCACTGGCGGGTTTAAAAGTCCTTGAACTCGCCACCGTCCTCGCTGGCCCTGCTGTGGGCATGTTCCTGGCTGAACTCGGGGCCAAGGTGATCAAAATAGAAAATCAAACCACCGGGGGCGATGTCACCCGCAGCTGGAAACTGACCACCGAAGATCCCAACTGGGCGTACTCTGCATATTATTGCAGTGTGAATTGGGGCAAGGAGATCGTGTTGATGGATTTGAGTTTGCCCGAAAATCTGGCGTGGTTGCAGGAGGAGATCAAAACCACGGATATCGTCCTGGCCAATTTTAAACCCGAGTCCGCCCGGCGAATGGGACTGGATTACGCCAGCCTTTCCGACCTCAACCCCCGATTGATCTACGGTGACATCACCGGGTATGGCCCTGGCGATGAGCGGCCAGCTTTCGATATGGTTTTACAAGCCGAAGCTGGCTTTTTATACATGACTGGTGAAAAAGGGGGTGCTCCGGTGAAAATGCCCGTGGCCTTGATCGACCTGTTGGCCGCCCATCAGCTCAAAGAAGGTATCCTTTTGGCCTTGTTGCAAAGGGAAAAAACCGGGCTGGGAACCAAAGTAAGTGTTTCCCTTTATGCCACAGCGCTGGCCTCCCTGGCCAATCAGGCTACGAACTGGCTGATTGCCGGAAAAATACCGCAACGCATGGGCACCCTACACCCCAACATCGCGCCTTACGGTGAGTTGCTGGAAGGTAGCGATGGTGGACAGGTTGTGTTGGCCGTTGGCAATGATCGGCAATTCCAACTCTTGTGCAAAGCGCTGGATCTGGAGGCGCTGGCACAAGCGCCTCAGTACTCGGACAACAAACAAAGGGTGCTGCATCGGGAGGAGCTGTTTGTACACTTGCAGGCCAAATCGGGACAGTTCAATCGCGAAGAGCTGTTAAGCAAGTTGCACCAAATGGGCGTACCCGCTGGGGCTGTGCGCACCATGCCGGAAGTTTTTAGTGAGTCGGCTGCACAAGAATTGTTGCT
>JAIYAV010000202.1 GCA_027488855.1 Saprospiraceae bacterium | reverse complement strand
GAATAATGTGCGACTTCTACGAAGTCGTGAAAAACGCATTTGCAACATATTCTACAAATGTACGACTTCTACGAAGTCGATCTGATGACCTCGGAGAGGTCACACATTTGTAGAAAATATTGGTAGTTAAGTTTTTACGACTTCGTAGAAGTCGCACATTTTGCGCGGTTAATTCAAAATTCACGTTATAATTAAGTCTTCATCAAACGGATTGCTTCACGAGTGGTCAAGGCAGGCAATTTATGGCCTTGCACAAAAGTCATCACCGCCGCTGGATTCACCTTGGAGTATTCCCGCAAAGCCCAACCCGCCCCCTTTTGTACAAAAAACTCCTTGCTATCCGCCCGGCGCAGTACATTTTTGAACAAGCGCTGGGCGTCAGTTTTTTGCTTGTAGCCCAGTTGAAAAATGATGGCAGCGCGTTGATACCAAAAATTATCGCTTTCAATCCAACGGTCTGTGTATGGCGCAATCTGTTCTGGAAAACGCAAGAATAGCCCTCCGGCCAGTTTAGGGGCCAAAAAGTCCACCGAATCCCACCAGGAATTCACGCCGATCAACTCCTCAAACACCTCCAAAAATGAAACATCCAGCGTTTTTAATCTTTTGCTCAGCGCATCGCCCACGAAATAATGCAATTCGCGGTATTCCGATTCAAAACAAGCTCGACACAAAGCTTTTAAGGTTTCACCTTCCGGCAAACCATGCTCTGCAATAAAAGCCGCAGCCAGCGCCCGTCGTTGTGGCGTTTTGATCCCATAATAGGGGAACTGCTCCTTCATGTAGCGCGACATCCCTTCCGCTTCAGTAGGATTGCCATGGTGGAGGTATATTTTTCCAAGTTCCTGGACGTATTGATTTACTTCTTTCATTTTTAGTGGATTATATTTGATGGCTACAGGTGAAGGTTTCTTTTTTTAATCAAAAATACATTTTTTTCAAAAAAGACTTGACTTGTTATAAAGTCAATCGTAATATTGCGATGAATTTAATCGTAAAATAACGATCAATGCGTAACGAACAAGAACTAAAAGAACTGGTGCACAGCAAATACAGCGCCATTGCTCAATCTACCAACAAAGCCAGCGGCTGTTGCGACACCTCTTGTTGTGGCCCGACCGAGGAGGTATACACCCTGATGGCGGATGAATACACCAACTTGGAAGGCTACAACCAGGATGCCGATCTGGGGTTAGGCTGTGGCTTACCCACCCAATTTGCCAAAATCAAAGCAGGAGATACCGTACTTGACCTTGGCTCCGGAGCAGGCAATGATTGCTTCGTGGCTCGCCATGAAACCGGCGACAAAGGCCAGGTCATCGGTGTTGATTTTTCAGAAGCCATGATCGCCCGTGCTCGGGTAAATGTAGCCAAATTGGGTTTCCAAAACGTTGAGTTTCGTCATGGCGACATCGAAAACTTGCCCGTAGCCAGCAATTCCGTCGATGTGGTGGTCAGCAACTGTGTGTTGAACCTCGTGCCCAACAAGGCCAATGTCTTCGCTGAAATACACCGTGTACTCAAACCCGGTGCCCACTTCAGCATTTCCGACATTGTGATTGAAGGCGACTTACCACCCTCCCTGCAAGAAGCCGCTGAAATGTACGCAGGCTGCGTATCCGGTGCCATTCAACGCCCGGATTACCTGCAGTTGATCGAAAAGGCTGGCTTCAAAAATGTCACCCTCCAAAAAGAAAAACCCATCCTGCTGCCCGAAGAACTGTTGCAACAGTATCTTTCTCCTGCCGATGTTGAATTGGCAAAAGAGAAAATGGGCGATATTATGAGCATTACGGTGTACGCGGAGAAATAAAGATGAAAGATGAGAGATGAAAGATGAGAGCGGTAGCACCCATTACCATCTTTCATCTCTCATCTCTCATCTTTCATCTCTCATTCCTCCCATCCCATCGTCCGTTCCACCGCTTTCAACCAGCCCTTGTACAACTTTTCCCGTTGTTCCACCGACATATTGGGGTGGAAGGCTCGATCGAGGTGCCATTTGGATTGCAAATCGGCCATGGTCCAGAAGCCACAGGCCAATCCGGCCAAATATGCCGCTCCAAGGGCGGTGGTCTCAATGATTTTTGGGCGTTCAACACTGACGCCTAAAATATCGGCTTGGAATTGCATGAGCAGGTTATTGGCGCAGGCACCACCGTCCACCCGTAAGACAGCCAAGGGAGTCCCGGCGTCTTTTTCCATGGCACCCAAAACGTCTTTGGTTTGGTAGGCCAGCGATTCCAAAGTTGCCCGGATCAGGTGCGATTTGGAAGTGCCACGGGTGAGTCCAAAAATGGCTCCTCGGGCATACATGTCCCAATATGGTGCACCGAGGCCCGCAAAAGCAGGCACCACAAACACGCCTTCCGTACTCGGCGCTTTCATGGCAAAAAACTCCGAATCGGGCGATTCATCAATGATTTTCAGCCCATCGCGCAGCCATTGAATAGCAGCACCAGCGATGAATACACTGCCTTCCAGGGCATAATGCACTTCACCATTTAAGCCCCAGGCGATGGTCGTCAACAGCCCGGCATTTGATTCAATCCGTTCTTTTCCCGTATTCATTAGCATAAAACAGCCCGTGCCATAAGTGTTTTTGGCTGCACCAGGTTGAAAACAGCCCTGGCCAAAGAGGGCAGCCTGTTGATCGCCCGCGATGCCCCCGATGGGGATTTCTGCGCCAAATAAGTCTGCCGTGGTTTTGCCATAAACTTGGCTCGAAGGGCAGACCTGAGGCAACATATTGGCTGGTACATCCAACACATCCAACAAATGTTGATCCCATTCCAGCTTCTGGATGTTGTACATCAAGGTGCGGGAAGCGTTGGAATAGTCGGTGATGTGTACCTCTCCTCCGGTTAATTTCCAAACCAGCCAGGTATCAATCGTACCAAAAAGCAATTCACCTTTGGCGGCTTTTTCCCGTGCACCTTCCACATTGTCCAAAATCCATTTTACCTTGGTGCCCGAGAAGTAGGCGTCCACCACCAAACCCGTTTGGGCTTTGACGTAGGCCTCTTCGCCCTGAGCTTTTAGGGCATCACAGATGGCGGCGGTGCGGCGATCTTGCCAGACGATCGCGTTAAAAATGGGTTGTCCGGTCGTTTTGTCCCATACCACCGTCGTTTCCCGCTGGTTGGTAATGCCGATGCCAGCTATTTGGCTAGGACTCACGTTGTGTGCCCTGAGCACCTCGCGGGCCACAGCAAGCTGGGTGTTCCAGATTTCCAGGGGATTGTGCTCCACCCAACCCGGTTGGGGGTAAAATTGAGTGAACTCCTGTTGGCGCACGCCAGCCACATTGCCATCCTGGTCAAAAAGAATGGCACGGGAACTGGTGGTACCTTGATCGAGGGCAAGAATGTATTGTTGCATGGTTGAAAAAAGAGAATTTGAATGATGGGTTAAACTAATTTGGCGTTTATCTCATTTAGGAAGTTGAGTATCTCGGCTTCGCTCGATAACCGGTCACTGAGCGGAGTCGAAGTGCCGGTTATCGAGCGAAGCCGAGATACTCAACTCCAAATATAAAATTTTATTCGTCCAAAATGCTTTTACACCAAAAAAACGCTACACTAACCGACACACCCGACATGGACGTAACCATCCTCCCTTACGCTTCGGTACCACAGTTGGCACCTAAAGACGTAGCCTACGCGACGCAAAATCTGGCATTAAAGCCATTTTTTAAGTATAATCCCACCCCGGAATCCTTTCGGCAGGTGATTGATGACAAGGCCAAACAGCCCATTGACCGCCAATTGCTGGTGG
>JAIYAV010000127.1 GCA_027488855.1 Saprospiraceae bacterium | reverse complement strand
CGCCGGTTCGGGGGTGGGGGAGGGTGTAGGAATATCGGCATTCTCATCTAAAAGTATATCAATGGGAATGTCGGATGGCGCACTTGGCGTTGGATTGGCGATGGGGTTGAGGGTAAAGTCGAGAGAATCGATTTGTAGGCTCAGGTCTTCGTCCAAGTCGTCACCGCTAGCTCCTTCCCAGGAACCATTCCAGGAGGAATTGAGGCTGGGTTCGGAAGCAGCCGGGATGTCGCTGGAGGGCGGTTCAGGCTCGATGGCCATGGTTTGGCTGGCCGAGGGATCTTCGTAGGTGCCGAGGGCAATTTTTTCAAGATCGGCTTGTACGGCAGTGAGGTCCTTGAGTTCCAGGAAGTCTTCCCCGAGGTGGTAGGCTTCGGCTTTGGGTTCGGCTCGTTTTTCCCGCATCAATTTCAGCCGCTTGAACAATTGTTTGCGGTCGATGGCGTAAGTAGCGGCCTTGGCCAGGGTTTTTTCGCGGTCGGGATGTTGGTCAAGCTCCGCTTTTTCCTGGAGCAACACTTGCAGGTTGTGACAATAGGGGTATTGCATCACCATGGTACGCAGTTCCTCCATGGGCAATTGGTACAGGTGTGCATATTCTTTCAGCACAGCCGCAAAGCTTTCTGCATTCATGTGTCGAAGTAGTGGTTTTCTATAAAAAACAACGTTGTAGGGACGTTTTTTGACCATCCCTACAACGTGTATCCGTCTATTGACATGCAATGTAAACAAAAAATGGAGAAAAACCGCTATTCGACTACACCTATTTTGCTTGCGGTGTAAAGACAACACCCACCCGGTCGTAGTACAAACGGGTCAAACCCTCGTAGCCAGAGTCGGTTCCCAATACAATCCAGCAGGCACCCTGAGCATCGGTTTTGACGCTGATGGGCTTGTTGGTGTTCTTGCGATTGATGATGGTGAAGGGCGCGGAGCCTGTACCTCCGACGGGTTTGCCGTTGGCAATGTCGCCCAGAACCTTCATGTCGCGGCCACTTTGGGATTGTTGACCCTTGTCGATGTTCATGCGGTAGTGGTTGTCCACTGGGTCGAGTAGGGCCAAAGGTTCTTTGTCGACCACTCCGGCTTTGAAGTACACACTCTCACCCGGTGCGCCACCGATGCCCACCGCACCCGTAGGCGCTTCGCTGGCCAGATCGATGTCGAAATCCACCTGATAAGTGGTGTTGGGCAGGAGCCCGGTCACTTTTCGCTTCACGAACATGAACAAATCGTCGCTGCGGTTGTGGCCAATGAGCTGTAAGGCACCCACGCGGTTGCCACCTACCTCGGCAGGCAAGGCCGCCCACTTGTAACTCAACTCGTAAATGGAGGAGTCTTGCCGGTTGTTCAGCTTGGGCAAATCAGCAAAGGCACCCACCCAGCCTTCAGTGGCGCTGGTAAACTCAAATTTGAAGGTGTTTTTGTCGGGGGTGCCGTTGTTGTCGTCTTCACAGGCGAAGGCGAACAGGGCCAGGGCAAATAGCCCCAGGAACATTTTGGATAATCTCATGGTGTAAAACAGTTGGGTAAAACAAAAATGCTTTGTCGAGAGGGATAAGACTGGAGTGGGGGAGAGTGGGTTGGGAGTTTAACGGTTTTTAACAGATGGGTTACCGTTTTAAATTACTCTTAACTTTAGGTAATTCAACATCTACCACCATTTTTTTGAACGATTTTCTATGTAATACATTGAATTTTAATCGAATAAAATAGAGTTGCAAATTAAGGCTGTTCTATGTCCCCCAACACCCCCATCCCAAACAACGCAAAATCATACTTCACCGGATCCCCCGCATCAAAACCCCGCAACACCTCACTCAATTCCAGCACCGCCCCCCAATCCGTTTGCTTCCGTTCCAGCAACCCCAAATGCCTCGCCACCCGATCCACATGCACATCCAGTGGAATCAACAACTGCCCCGGCGAAATCCGCTCCCAAATCCCAAAGTCCACCCCCTTGTTGTCTTTGCGTACCATCCAGCGCAGGAACATGTTCAGGCGTTTGCAGGTGGAGCCGCGCAGGGGCGTGGGAATGTGTTTGCGGGTGCGATCAGGCGCATCTGGCAAGGCAAAAAACAATTGTTGGAAACCAGCCAGCGCAGCCTCGGTGTGTGGCGCAGTAGGGGAGAGGTGCCGCGCAAAAGCATCCTCCAGGGAATCGTGATGGCGGTAGTATTGCTGAAAAAATTCCAGGAAATAGAGGGTGTCCGTAGCCTGGAAGGTGCGGTGTTTGAAGTCGAGAAAGACTTTACGGTCTTCTTCCTGGTGATTCAGGATAAAATCGTAAGGCGCGCCATCCATCAGTTCCACCAGTTTATGGGCATTGTTGATGATGGTTTTGCGTTGGCCCCAGGCGAGCATAGCCGTCCAGAAGCCCATGATCTCGCGGTCTTGTTTGAGGCTGAACTGGTGGGGAATGGAAATGGGGTCGGCCTCAATAAAACCGGGGCGGTTGTATTGATCGACGACGGCTTCGAGTAGTTGGTATAGGTCTTCGTGTAGATTCATGCTTTTAGGACTCTCCAAATCAATTCCGACTCATAGCCCTTGCGCATGGCGTATTGAGCCGTTTTTTGTTGGGCAGTGAAATTATCTTCTCCCTGCAGTTCTGCCAGTTTTTTGGCGATGATTTTTTCGAGCGTGGCCAAATAATCCGCCTCATCAATTTCCTCCATACCCTTGCGGATGCAATAAGCCGACACCTTGCGCATTTTGAGTTCCTGCTGAATGCGGTTGCGACCCCAGGATTTGGTGCGGAATTTGCCTCGGGCATAGGCGCGGGCGAAACGCTCTTCGTTCAAGAAGTTTTCGGAGATCAGCTCGGCAATGATCTCCTCCAAGGTATCGCCATATACGGAGATTTCCAATAGTTTTTGGCGAACTTCGCTGTGGCAACGTTCCTGAAAGGCGCAATAT
The DNA here is from genome assembly GCA_027488855.1 of Saprospiraceae bacterium. Taxonomy (GTDB): domain Bacteria; phylum Bacteroidota; class Bacteroidia; order Chitinophagales; family Saprospiraceae; genus Haliscomenobacter. Next base: position 13,951 of record JAIYAV010000127.1, on the reverse strand, counting down.
CGTTGCATTTTTTGCAGTGCCACTTCTTTGCCGGGAAAAGGTTTTTGCAAAATTAAAGGTTTTTTAATGTGTAAATTTTTTGCCTCGAATTATACGCCTTATTTTAGCCAAAGCTAAACAAGCTCCTAATACACTCAAAAAATCAAAATTTAAAAATGGAACCAACACAAGTTACGGAAAAGGCGAGCAAATTTATGGAATTTGCCATAAATTTTGCCCCAAAATTAGCCAGTGCCCTCCTCGTTTTGCTGATCGGGCTTTGGATCTGCAATTGGATTGTGGCGATCATGAGTCGCCGGATGGAAAAGACCAAAGTGGACGAAAGTCTACGCCCCTTTTTGCTCAGTTTGGTGAGTGTATTGCTCAAGGTGATGGTGGTGTTCAGTGCCGCTGGGATTGTAGGCATTCAAACGACTTCATTTGTGGCCGTTTTGGGCGCAGCGGGTTTGGCAGTAGGCCTGGCTTTGCAAGGCAGCTTGAGCAATTTTGCCTCCGGGGTATTGGTTTTGTTGTTTCGGCCCTACCGGGTGGGAGATTTGATCACTGCTCAAGGTTTCAATGGGGTGGTCAAAGAAATTCAAATTTTCACTACGGTTCTGACCACACCCGATAATCGGACCATCATCATTCCCAATTCGGCGATCACTAGTGGGGCGATTGAGAACTTGAGTTCAGCAGGGACGCGGGTATTGGAAACCTTGGTGCCGATTGACCCTACTGAAGACATGGCCAAAGTGCGGCAAATTTTTGAAGAGGTAGCAAAGCAGTCGCCAGGCTATTTGGCCGAACTGCCGATTACGGCACCAGTTGTGGATTTGTCGCCAACGGCTACAACCCTGGCTTTTCGCTATAGTGTGGTGCCCGATATTTATCTGGATGCCCAGGCTTATGCCAAAGAGGCGGTGCGCAAACGCTTCCAGGCGGAGGGCATTGCTGGTGAGCATGAGCCGGTGATGGAGGTGAAATTGGTACAGCAGTAATAGAAGCGTTGAGAAGTTTAGAGGTTGAGGAGTTGAGGCTACCGCGAACGATTTTGACAAAGTCCTAGTCTAAGTCATTTGCGGTAGCCTCAACTCCTCAACCTCTAAACTTCTCAACTAACTCAGTAGCTTCCGCTTCTGCGCTACAAACTCCTCCTCCGTGATCAAGCCCTTCTCCCGCAAATCACCCAGGTGCAACACTTCATCCAGCACATCTTTGGTGTCGTTGCTCGAATTGGGTGCATTCACTTGAGAATCCAAAAGATTCGGTTCAGCCGGGGGCAATTGTTTGACAATGCGGTACCCATTGGCTACAAAGGACTCAAATTCGGGTTGTTTGCGCAAGTAAGTCAATGCTTGATGCGAGTGTATCTTGGAGATGTCGCTAAAACCATTTTCGATGGCTTTTTCCAGATTTTGCAGTGCTTTTTCGGTGTTTTCAATCATGGAATAACAACAAGCCAAATTAAAATATACACTAGGTGAAGAAAGGTTGTCTTCCAGTGCCTTCATAAACGATTCAATCGCACCCTCAAAATCCATACTGCGGAATTGCTCGATCCCGATGCGTTTGAAAAAATCTTCCTTTTTGGTTTCTTTTTTCCCAGCTTTAGACCCTTGGGGGGGCTTATTGGTTCGCAGCGGTTTTTCCATCAAAGCCTCAGAATCAGCCTCACTTTCGGCTTCGTCGTAGTAGGTTTCACGCTGGGTTTGTTGCAGGCGCTTGTTGTTGTATTTTTCGTCGAAATCCTCTTTGGGCATTACGAAAAATAGAAGGGCGTCAACAAAACCCAAAACCATAGGGATAAGGAAAGCGGGCCCATCGACCTTATCTGTGATTATGATGGTAAAAAAGGCGAGCACCATGTACATCACGCCCTGCCACCACCGTTGCAAATAGAAGCGGTGGACGCCAAATATGCCTGCGAACAAGGCCAAAAATGCAGCTACAAATTTATTTTTCATACCTAACGGGTGAAGGCTAAGACCAAATGGTCGGATCTACATTATCAAAATCAACGTTTGTAAAGTTAAGTTTTTTTCGATTGAAGGAAAAAAAAGATTAGTCCAAATAGCGATTTGCTTGGATGAAAATGGGCATTAGTTGGGGCAATGCCTCGCGGTTGCCCTTAAAAATTTCCCAATTTACCTTCTACATTCTAGCCAACATCGCTTGGATTTCCGCATCCAAAGTGCCAAATTGATTGCTGATCACGGCCTGCTCTTGATTGAGAACGGCGAGTTGTTCCTTTTCTTTGTCGAGCATCAGGTCGAAAGGATCAAAATTGCTGTCGATGCGCTCTTTCAAGCGTTTGATGTATTGCTTGAGCTGTGCATTGACATCCGTTTCGATTTTTTCACGGCCCCGGACAATTTCATGTTGAAAACCCTCAATGATCTTGCGGCGTTTCCCGCTGGTGGCAAAGCCTGCAAAAAGAATTCCCACGGTGGTGAGCACTCCCCCGGTGATGTCGAATACCGCTCCTTGGGTGATGGCGGCCAGGATCAAACCAATGACAGCGATGCCACTCCCGGTAGCAAAGGAACTAGGCAGCGGTGTTTTGTCGGGAAATAAACTTTGGTCGGTAAAACTTTCACTCTTTTTGATGAAGTCTTCAAATTTTTCTTGCAATTCCCGAAAGATGTTGTGCCGGCGTTCGGCGATCGCGCTGAATATTTCGTGGTCGTTGTGCAACAAATTTTTGCTGGTATGGATTTTCAGGTCGATCAACTTGGCCATTTGTTGCACGTTGTCGGCCAGGTCGTTGATGCCATCATGGAGTTTCTCGCGGAGGGTGGTATTCAGGTTTTGTTCTAAATCTTTAGCCAAGGTTTCCAACCATTCTTTTGCCGAAGTTTTTTTGGTAAAAATGGAAGAAATGGAGCGCTGGATCAGCGAAAAGAAGGACAAACCATTGCGCAACTCACTTTCTTTGGCCTGAGTGGCGCGGTCGTAACCAGCGAGGATGTTTTCCACCAATTGATCAACCTGACGATAAGACTTTAATTCCTGGTTGTCGAGGGTATTTTTGATGTCTTTGCGGAACTCCACGTCGGCTTCCCACTGCTGTTGCCGCAAATCCAGGCCCTCGCGGATGCTGTCGTTGATGCGCAGACAGGTACTGACGCTATTGCCCAGTTTGAGTACCGGGGCTTTTCCCCCAGTGATGTTCTCCAGGATGTAATGGCGGACGGGGATGAATCCACTTTCGGTTTTGTTGCCATCCTTTTCCAACTTGGCGGAAGTGGCAAAAATGAGTGGATTGTTGATGCCTTGTTTTTCGGCGTAATCGTGTACCCCTTTGATGTTGACCTCCAGATCTTCTGCCGACATCAAGTCCTTTTGTTGCAACACAAAAATGATCTTTTTGCGCCAGTCATCGTGGATGAATTTGAAAAAATCCCAGGCTGATTGGCGATAGGGGTTTTTGGCTTCAAACACAAAGACAATCAGGTCTGAAGCAGGAATAAAAGACTCCGTAATCTCCTGATGGTGCTCTACAATGGTATTGGTACCCGGAGTGTCCACAATGGCTACTTCCTTGAGGATGTCTACGGGGATTAGGATTTTTTTCAGGTAAGGATTGATGACGATGATTTCCTCCTTTTCACCATACACAATTTGCTGAATAGTATCGGTCATCGGCTGGGGGGCCACCTTGGTGATCTCCCGCTCGGTTTGTAAGAGGGCGTTGATGAAGCTACTTTTGCCCGCCTTTACCTCCCCTACGATCACAAACATGAAGGGGTCATTGATGCGGTTGCGCAGATCGCTGACCGTTTTGGCCAGATCGTTGTGGTTGATGCGAATGGTTAGTTCGTGCAGGTCTTTTACGGCTTCGTCGATACGCGCCCGGAGGGCTATGGTACTTGGGTTAATCATGCGCTTAATTTGCTAATGGGCTAATGTGCTGGTAGATTGATCAGCTAGCTGCGCAAATATAGTGGTAATTTTTGTAACAGTTAGTGACATTACCCCATCAGCGCAATGGGGGATACGTTTACTAAACTTTCAAAGTTTAGTAAACGTATCCATTACCAGCGAATTAAAGCCGAACCCCAGGTAAAGCCACTGCCGAAGGCAGCCAGGCACACCAGATCTCCCTCTTTAACCTTACCTGCTTCCCATGCTTCACAGAGCGCAATGGGGATGGAAGCGGCGGTGGTGTTGCCGTAACGCTGGATGTTGTTCCACACCTGGTCATCGCTCAAGCCAAGTTTGCCCTGTACAAATTGGCTGATGCGCAGGTTGGCCTGGTGGGGAATGAGCATGTTGATGTCGCTGGGTTTGAGCCCCGTTTTGGCCAGCGCTTCCATGATCACTTCGGGGAATTTTTGCACCGCCATTTTGAACACAAATTGCCCTTCCATCACCGGATAAGTATAGGCATTGTCAATCATGGTTTGGTTGACAAACACTTCTCCAAATTCCACATCTGGAAAACCAAAATCGCATTCAATCGCCATTTTATTGAAATGGTAGGCACCATGAGAACCCGGGCTGATGAGCGCCAGTTTTTCTGCATAAGTACCATCGGAGTGCAAATGGGTGGTGAGTACTCCTTTGTTTTCTTCCGTCGTAGGTTGCAGGACTACGGCCCCAGCTCCATCACCAAAAATCACGGTTACATTGCGGCCCCGGGTTGAAAAATCGAGTCCCATGGAGTGCATTTCGGCACCTACCAGCAGTACATTTTTGTACATCCCCGTTTTCACAAACTGATCGGCAACGGACAGGCCATACACAAAACCAGAGCATTGATTGCGGATGTCCAAAGCGCCAATTTCGGTTTTGGTGATGCCCAATTCACGCTGGAGCAACACACCGCAACCGGGAAAATAATAATCAGGGCTCAGGGTTGCAAAAATGATGAAGTCGATGTCTTCCTTCTGGATTCCAGCGCGTTCTATGGCAATTTTGGCAGCATGAACCGCCATAGTGGTAGGGGTTTCTTCAAATTTTTTGCCGTAACGCCGCTCCTGAATTCCGGTTCTTTCCTGAATCCATTCGTCCGTTGTGTCCATGACTCGGGTCAGGTCTTGGTTGGTGACCACCTGTTCTGGGACGTAGTATCCAATCCCAGCAATTTTTGACTGTAACATACCCATGCGTATTTTCGAAAACAATGATTGTAAGGTTGAAATTTACCTAAAAAAAAAGACCAGATTGGATTTAATTCCAAATTATCATTGGCAAAATGACAATGACGCCTGCAAAGTTATCTTTTCGAAGAAGTTTTAGGCAGGTTTACAATTTTTTTTTACTTTTCTTTGTTTAAAATAGCATAATCACTCGTACAATATTTTTATCCTAATGACCCAAATTCACCTAAGCATCATAGAAGACGAGGAGTTGGTACGCGAGAGCTTATCCGAATTTCTGAGCGCCCAAGCCGAATTCAAAATCCATTCAATAGCCGAGTCTGTAGAAACATTTTTAGCAATTCACAAAATAGATGCTCCGCAAATTCTATTGTTGGACATCAACCTTCCCGGGATGTCCGGCCTGGAAGGCATCCATTTGCTCCAAAAAAAATACCCGGCAATGGAGATCATCATGCTGACTTCCTACGAAGAAGAAGAGCATGTTTTTGAAGCCTTGCGCAGAGGGGCGGTAGGGTATCTGTCCAAAAGGTCTCCCTTATTGATGGTTCAGGACGCAATTTTGACTGTTGCCGCTGGAGGCTCATTTATGTCGCCTTCAATTGCGCGGCATGTGGTTAATTTTTTCCGCTTCCGGCAAAGGGTAAACAATCCTGATGTAGAGTTGACGGATCGGCAAAAGGAAATACTAAGGGAGCTGGTAGACGGCAAAAGTTACAAAATGATTGCCAGCACATGCGGGATTACCCTGGAAACGGTTCGGGATCACATCAAAAAGATTTACAAGAAGTTACAGATCAATAGTCGGGGCGAATTGGTTTCGATGTTGTTGGACAAACGCATTTAGACTTGAACTCTTGATATGCGAATTTGTTGAAATTATTTCTTCACTGAAATTGAAATTCGTTCTATTTTGGGGATTGAATTATTAGGGGAACTACATGTTTAAAACCTATTGCCAGCTACCTATACAAAGATTCAGCCTGCTGCTGCTCCTGTCTTTGCGTGTGCTTTTGCTAAATGCACAGCAAGGAGAGATCCCCTTTCGGTATTTTTCGCTGCGGGAGGGCCTGTCGGATTGGACGGTTACTGCGCTCCAAAAAGACCCTTCAGGTTTACTTTGGATCGGCACTGCCCATGGATTACAACGTTTCGACGGGTATAAGTTTTTGACTTTCAATACCAATCCCAGTAATGCCTATTCCATTTCAGACCATTGTGTACAAGCTACTCGCTTGTTGCAAGACAGTTTGTTGTTGGTCGTATATTTGCGCAACAATGAACATTTTGATTTGATTGATTATAAAAGTTTTAAGAAAAAAACGATCCAACTCAAAAGCAGTGGAATCAGATCTAATGAAGAAGTGCAAGGCATTCGGGCAGATGAAGATGGTAATGTATTGGTCTTTACCCGTTTTCAAAGCTCCAAAAACAGAATCATCGCCTTGTATGAATTTGACCTGGCAACAACTCGCTTCAATCGCATTGCACAATTTAGCTCCAACTTTACAGGTGAATACAATGATCAACTCTTTGAAGCCATCAAAGTAGGTAAGCATGAGTGGATTTTTGGGAACAATAAAGATGGCATGTTGAGCTTGGTGACCCGGCAAGGAGTGGTCAAGCAGTTTAGCAACCGCGATTTTGAAGGAGCAAGCTTGCCTGCGAAGGCGTTTAACGAGCGAATTTCCATTCTGAAACGTGATCACAGTGGCCAGGTTTGGTTGGCTTTTGCCCGCATCCATTACCTGTTTAAGTACAATGCGCAGAAAAAGACCTTTAAAGCTGTTGCCGGTCTTCCTGAAGATGGTGAATTTTCACTCTGGTGGCAAGACAAAAAAGGGAATGTTCTGGTTTCCAAAACGGATGGCAATTTGCGTTTCCCGATCAGTAAAAACCTTTATTGCATTCAAAAAAATGGGCGAGTTGAAGATTTTAGCAAGTTCATCAGTGTGAGCAAACAAATCATCGATGTGTACAGTGATGACTTTTACGGTACCATTTTTTTTGGGGTGGATACGGGATTAAAAGTTTTTAAGAACAACCAGGGGATTGTTCAACGTTACCTCCAAAAACACATTGCTGAAGATGATTTCGGTCGAATCATGCGGGGGATGGCCAGTGATGGGCGGGGTAATATTTTTTTCGCAAATGAAAACAGCAACTGGTACCGCTTGAACAAGAATGAGTTGCAAAAAGGTATGGATACCATTCGCATCATTGAGGAAAAAACGGACACGGTGCTGCGTTTCAATTGTTGTTTTGATTTGCAATACCAGGAACCCAACTACCTCTGGGGCATTGCTTGTCAGGGAAGAGACAAAGGCCTTTTGATCCGCTACAACCTCAGCACAAAGCGCGCAACCATTTACCGCTACCCAGCCCGGTTTCGCGCCTTTACCGTTGGTGCAGATGGCCAGTTCTGGCTCTTGACTGAATACCCCAACGGCCTTTATAAGTTGTTGATTTTTAATCGAGAGACCGCAGAGTTTCGGCCATTTTTTACAGCAGAAGACCCCTCGCCGTTGAAAAACCTTTTTCCCTATTACATCACCAGCAGCAAGAACAATACGTTTTGGGTAACTACCAACAAAGGTTTGTACAAAATCGTGTCAGGCAAAACCCTACAAGACAACCATTTTGAAACCTACCTCGATCGTACCGAACTGGCTTCTCAATTGATTTACTGCGTGTACGAAGACCAGCAGGGGATTTTATGGTTGGGCTCTTCCCAAGGTTTAATTCGGTTTAATCCGAAAAGTTTAAAAGCCAAATACTACACTCAGTCTGATGGCCTCGCCAGCAACACCATCTCTGGCATTTTGGAAGATCATTTGGGCAATTTATGGATCAGTACCCACAGCGGTATTTCCTGTTTTGATCGAAGAGGTGAAAAGTTTACCAATTTTTATGATCTGGATGGTTTTTCGCACAGTTCCTTTACCCGCTATTCCTTCTTTAGGGACGAAGACAACATGATGTACTTCGGTACGATCAATGGGGTAAATGCCTTTCGGCCAGAACGTTTGTTGAGAAGAGATACGGTGCCGCCGGTATGCCTGACCAGGGTAAGCAAATACAATTGGGTAGAAGATACTTTACGTGATTTCACCCGCAATTTACAACAATTGCGCAAAGTAGAACTTCGCGCTTACGAGCAAAACCTGGAACTGGAGTTCACCCTTCCCGTGTATTGGAATGTGGACAAAATCAAATACCGCTATAAACTTGAAGGCTTAGACCACGATTGGGTAGAGTTGGGTGGGCTCAATCAGATCAAGTACCACCAGCTCCCAGCTGGTCGATACCGCTTGCGCATCCAGGGGGCAGACCCCCGGGGGAATTGGTCCAAAAGTTTAGTCCTGGAGGTACGGGTCTTTACTTATGTCTACAATTACTGGTGGTTCTGGGCTTTACTTGCGCTGGCACTGGGGGTGGGTGTATATTATGCGTTGCGCTCCCGATTGGTGCACAAGCTAAAAATTGAACGCCTGCGCACCAAAATAGCGGCAGACATCCACGATGAAGTAAGCGGACTGCTGGCAGGGATTGCGATGCAAGCCGAGGTGTTGCAGCACTTGGGCACGAATAGTTTGGACGCAGGCAAATTGAATAAAATTGCCGAAATCGCCCGCAAAGCCATGTCGCGCTTGCACGATGTGATCTGGTCTATCGACTCCCGCAAAGACCACATCGAGGACCTGTTGTTTCGCATGCAGGAACACGCCAACGATGTGCTGACTCCGCTCAACGTACAATACCAGGTAACTTTAAAAAATCTAGACCTCAAAACGGGCATTCCCATTCACATTCGCCAGGATTTGTACTACATTTTTAAAGAAGCCATCAACAATGTAGCCAAACATGCCCAAGCCAATCAAGTCAACATCCGCTTGAGTCAACAAGGCCGCTTTTTTGAAATGGAAATAGCCAACGATGGCCACTTGCCAACAAGCCCTGCTAAATTCAATTCGGGGAATGGGCTCCAAAACATGAAAATGCGAGCGCAACGGATTGGGGCGGAGATACACTTTATTCAAGATGAGCAGTATCGAGTTATTCTGCGGATGAAGCGGCTTTAACTTCTCTCGCTTTCGGGTGATTTGATTGCGTATTTTGTAAGGCTACCTACAAAAAACCCCTTAGAATTTGATCTTTTACATTATAACCGTAATTTTCGGGTTGTTACCTTCAAATCTTTTCGTTGATCAGATCAATGCCTATTTTGGTTTACATTTCATCACCTAAATAAATTTTCGCATATGCGGAGTTTTACGCACTCTTGTTCAGTAGTTTATTCCCTTTTAGCGGGATTGTTCCTACTGAGCTTTACCTCCCAAATTACTGCTCAAAGCCACGTGCTGACGGTAACTGCTCCAGCTGCTATTGCTGGGGATTACGCGGCAGAGATGGCTACTTTCGGCCGCAATTTTTGTACGCTCTCTGGAGAATTAATCCAGGCTAAAGATGCAGCGAATGGAACATTGGGCTGTACCGCTGCGCCAATCGTAACCGATTTAACTGGAAAAATTGCGGTCATCGATCGGGGAACTTGCAATTTTTCAGAAAAGGTACTCAATGCCCAAAAAAAGGGAGCCATTGCCGTAATTGTAATCAATAATACTGCCGCAGCTCCGGTCATTTTTTCAATGGCTACTGGAGCAGGTGCAGACCAGGTAACGATTCCCAGCTTTATGGTGTCTTTGGCGACTGGAAACAAAATCAAACCATTGCTGGCCAATGCAGTGAAAGTAACCATCAAGTCGAATACTCCTGATTTTGTCAATCCCAATGTGGTAGTATGGGGTAACAGCCCCAAACAAGGGGATTTTGACGGTGGCCTGAACGGCTGGAAAAGCAACACCATTTCTTGCTCAGGAAAACCCAACACGGCTACAGCTTGGTCTTGGATTCCTGCCAACGCCTTTCCTTCTCCGTGTTTGGTAAACTCACCAGGTCAATTGGTATTCTTCTCGCCTACCCGTTGCAACGGAGCGATGATCATGAACGCCGCAACCTTGGATTTGGCGAGCGCAGCATCTTGTACCAATTTTGCACAAGGTCCTTGTCCAGCGCCGCACAGTGCTGAATTGATCTCACCAACCATCAAGGTGACCAAAGGGACAGCCTTGAATGTGTCGTTTTATCAGTCACTCACGCACTTTTTCGACAGTGAATATTTCGTTGACTGGTCAAGAGATGGAGGCAAAACCTGGGTTTCTACTCAAATCAATCAAGAAGTTCGACCATTTGACGAGAATGAAGACCCCTATAAGTCGGTACGCTTGCTGGGTAGTGAAACTGCGGATAGCATCAAAATCAAATTCCGCTATGACGGTAATTTTTACCATTGGGCAATCGACGATGTCAAACTGGTGAAGCGTGAAGCAAATAACCTGGCAATGACTCAATTTTATGCGTTGTCACCCAATATGCAACAACCCGCCACGCAGGCTGAAACCATACCTTATGGCGCAGCAGTTGAAAACATTGGTGCCAAAGCACAAACTGGCCTAAAGTTGTACATTTCTGCGCTTGATTCTACCAACAATGCGCGGATTTTCCGGGATTCGGTAACCTCAACTTCTATTGCACCGAACCAGATTGATACGGCTATTTTTGCCTCAAAGTTCCTTCCCAATAAAAAAGGAACCTACGCCATGATTTATCAGGCAGCAGCCGATTCAGCGGATTATGATCGTTTCGACAATTTGCAAGGCTTTTACTTCCGGGTTACCGATACCACCTTTGCCAAAGAATTGGGTGCCTCTTCTTGGACGACTCCTGGCTCAGGCAACTGGGATGTGAACGAGCCACACTCTGCTGCATACGGCAATAGTTTCTACGTCGTTAAAGGTAAAGGCAATTATTTGCGTAGCGTTTCTTTTGGCGTGAACAATGGTAAAGACCTTACGGGGATTTCCCTATTGGTGAGTTTGTACACCTGGGGCGACCGCAACCAAAACGCCTTGGTGGAAGCAGGAGAGCGCAAGTTGATTGCTGACAACTTCTACGACATCAAAGGAACCGAAACGGGCGCTCGCCTGATTACCGTGCCTTTCCCTGAACAAGGAGAACCAGCAGTACAATTGGCGGATACCACTACCTATTTGGTGATGATTGAATATTTCACCGGTGATGATACTGACATTGAATTGTTGTTGAATGATACTTATGACCGTCGGCCCATGTTGTTGACTGGTTTTGCTGCCGATAAACCCCGTTACGCTAGTTTCACCGCCCTGGATTCAGATTTGGGTACGGTTAACTATAGCCCAACTGGTTACGGTCTGGAAAACGTATATGTCGTACGTATGAACGTTGGACCACTGAAAATCACCAGTGATCGGGATGTGCCTTCCATCAGCAATGAATTCGCAATCAGCCCTAACCCGGCTCGTGAAGACATTTATCTGCAGATGGCATTGAACAAAGTGTCCAAACAAGCCAATGTACGGATCATGGATATGGCAGGTCGCCAAATCATGGAGAAAGTATACACGAACGTGAAGCGGGATCAATTCCAGATTTCGGTGGATGGACTACCAGCGGGTACCTACCTGATGCAGGTCACTACGGAGAATGGAACGGGAACGAAGAAGTTCGTAAAAAGCGAGTAAAGATGAAAGATGAAAGATGAGAGATGAAAGAGGCTACCGCAGAGACTTAGACAAAATTATCGTCAAAAACGCTGCGGTAGCCTCTTTTATCTTTCATCTTTCATCTCTCATCTCTAATTTACATGTTCTTAATGATCTCATCGCCAAACTCAGAGCACTTCAACAGCGTCGCTCCTTCCATCAGGCGGTGGAAATCATAAGTTACACGTTTGTTACTGATGGCACCCTCAACACCTTTGATGATCAGGTCAGCAGCTTCTTTCCAGCCCATGTAGCGGAACATCATCTCACCAGACAAGATCACCGAACTTGGATTCACCTTATCCTGGCCAGCATATTTTGGAGCAGTACCGTGGGTCGCTTCAAAAATGGCTTTGCCACTGATGTAGTTGATGTTGGCACCCGGAGCGATCCCGATTCCACCTACTTCCGCAGCCAGTGCGTCGGAGATGTAGTCACCATTCAGGTTCAAAGTGGCAATCACTGAATATTCAGCAGGGCGCAGCAGGATTTGTTGCAAGAAGGCATCGGCGATGGCGTCCTTGATCAGGATTTTACCAGCAGCCAGTGCATCAGCCTGGGCTTTGTCGGCCACAGCTTTGCCATCGGCAGCCGCAATGCGGTCGTATTGTGCCCAGGTGAACACCTTGTCACCATACTCACGCTCCAACAAAGCATAACCCCAGTCCTTAAATTTACCTTCGGTATACTTCATGATGTTGCCCTTGTGTACCAGGGTCAACGAAGGCAGGTTGTTTTCGATGGTGTACTCGATGGCCGAGCGAACCAAACGCTCGGTACCTTCCTGCGAAACAGGTTTGATGCCCAAAGAAACAGTGTCCGGGAAACGAATCCCTTTCACACCCATTTCTTCAATCAGGAACTTTTTGAGTTTTTCCAACTCCGGAGTGCCCGCCAGGTATTCAATACCAGCGTAAATGTCTTCGGTGTTTTCACGGAAAATCACCATTTCTACCAGTTCAGGCTCTTTCACTGGGCTAGGTACACCCTTGAAATAATGTACAGGACGAACGCATGCATACAAATCGAGCATCTGACGCAAAGCAACGTTCAAAGAGCGGATACCACCACCAACTGGGGTAGTCAAAGGTCCTTTGATGGCAATGCGGTACTCGTCAATAATTTGCAGGGTTTCATCAGGAAGCCAGCTGCCCGTAAGGTTGAAAGCTTTTTCACCAGCCAACACTTCCTTCCAATGAATTTTGCGGGTACCATTGTACGCTTTTTCTACTGCGGCGTCCAAAACGCGAACTGAGGCCGCCCAAATATCGGCTCCCGTACCATCACCTTCGATAAAAGGGATGATCGGATCGTTTGGCACCGTTAATTTTCCATTTTCAATGGTTACTTTTGATCCACTCATTGTTGTATTATTGTATTTTCAATGCTGAAAAAATGTAGAGACGCTAATTTCGCGTCTTTAGCAGCAGTAATTTAGGCCAAAAAAACAGGAAAGTGAATTGGCCTCAATTTTTGCTGCGCAAATTTAAAAACAATATTTAAATGGCAAATCCTATATTGGATGCTTCTGGTAAGCAGATTGGTACGGAGGAACAGCAAATAGAGCGCGCTTTGCGTCCGAAGGCACTGGAAGACTTCAGTGGACAGCCCCGAATTGTGGATAACCTCAAGATTTTTATCCAGGCTGCCAAACAAAGAGGAGAAGCCCTGGATCACGTTTTGCTCCACGGCCCACCGGGTTTGGGCAAAACCACCCTTTCGCACATCATTTCCAACGAACTGGAAACGGGCTTGAAAATGAGCTCAGGCCCGGTACTGGAGAAACCGGGTGATCTGGCGGGTTTATTGACCAACCTCAATGAAGGAGACGTTTTATTCATTGACGAAATTCACCGCCTCAATACCGTTGTTGAAGAATATTTGTACTCCGCCATGGAGGATTACCGCATCGACATCATGATTGACAGCGGCCCCAATGCCCGGAGTATTCAAATTACGCTCAATCCTTTTACCCTCGTAGGCGCCACCACCCGGATGGGCTTGTTGACGGCACCAATGCGGGCGCGTTTTGGGATCAATTGCCACCTGGATTATTACGATGTAGAAACCCTGAAGCGCATCATCCACCGCTCGGCCAGCATCCTGAATCTGGAGATTCTGGATGAGGGTGCCTCCGAAATTGCTCGACGCAGCCGGGGCACACCACGGATTGCCACTGCCTTGCTGCGCCGGGTACGCGATTTTGCTCAGGTCACGGGCGATGGG
>JAIYAV010000108.1 GCA_027488855.1 Saprospiraceae bacterium | reverse complement strand
GCCTAAAATGGGGCTTTTTGGTCAAAAATCAAAGTTTTTCTAGTATCAGAGAATATTCCTCCCTGAAAAAGAATTCTGTCGTAAATTTCCCCACGAAATGACCATCGCCCTATGCCCAACACTTTTCCACCTTTTTATGCTGATTTTTTTGTATTCTTCATCTTGCTGGGCATCGCCCAAGGACTATTCCTGTCCTATTTTTTTCTGCGCCAAAAAGAGACCGCCAATCGCTATTTTGGCCTGACGCTATTGGTCATGAGCATTTTGGTGTTTGACGTATGGCTGGGGTATTCCAATTTGATGTTCCAGGCTTTGTGGTTGGTTGATTTCTCCGAACCGGGTAATTTTATCTTTGCACCCGCACTTTACCTGGCTTTACAAGCTTATTTGGGCGAAAAAAGTGGACGCTTCATCTGGCTGCACTTTGCTCCAGCGGGGATCTACTTTTTGTATTCTTGCGTTGCCCTCTACTCCCTGCCCATTCCCTACAAATACAACAGCAACATTGATGCCTGGCATCCAGAATTGGCTGAACTATCCCTCGACTATACTGGGATGAGGTGGCGATTTATGTTACAAGAATGGCTGGATGAAGCAATGCTCATTCAGGGAGCGGTTTACGTGGGGTTATCGGCATGGGTATTGGTGCAGGCTTTTCGCAAGGCTCAACTTTCATTTTGGGCTGCCAGCAACACCCGCTTGAGCTGGTCGCGGGGCATTGTGTTGATCAGCGTCGTAATCCTGGTGGTTTTGTTTTTGACCAAATTGTACAACGATGACGACCGTGGCGACCACATCATCGCCAGTTTTATTTCCCTGAGCATGTACCTGATCATGGGGACGATGTTGCGCCGGACGGCGCTGTTCGAACAATTGCAACCTGAAAAAGGCCGTTACAACCGCTCTTCCCTGCAAGACAATGACAAGGCTGACATTGCTCAACGATTGCGGACGCTGATGGAGGAACAAAAGCCTTACTTGCAGCCGGGCTTCTCTTTACAAAGTTTAGCCAAGTTGTTGAAAGTACAGCCGCATCACTTGACACAGACGCTCAACGAGAACCTGGGCATCAGTTTTTTTGAATTGACGGCACAGCACCGCATTGCTGAGGCTCAGGCCTTACTGCGCCACCCAGATACCCGCGACTTGACCATTGAAGACATTGCTGAGCGGGTAGGCTACTTGTCAAAATCTGCTTTTAATACGGCTTTTAAAAAACAATCCGGGATGACGCCTACAGCGTGGCGGAACGGGTTGGAATGAAGAGTAACTGAGGTGCTTCTTAGGAGTTTTGCCCCTGGGAAATGGTGCTTCCCACCTGTCGCGTACATCTCGCCAAGGAGCACATTCACAACTTTCCCTTGTTTTCCATGAGGTTTGCAGAAAAAAAGAAACATGCACCAACAAACTGTGGAAACATCCACCCAAGCACCATTGAGCAACACCGCCAGCACCCGCCGCTACGATCTGGACTGGCTGCGCGTTATCGCCTTCACTTTATTGATTTTGTACCATACCGGGATGTTCTTCGTTTCCTGGGATTGGCACATCAAAAATAATGTCCTGGCCGAATGGATGCAACTCCCGATGCTGTGGCTCAACCGTTGGCGGATGCCCTTGTTGTTTTTGATTTCGGGCATGAGCATTCAGTTTTTGTTGCGCAAACGGAGCTCGGGTGCCTTTGCCCTGGATCGTTTGAAACGCTTGGGCATTCCCTTGCTATTTGGTATGTTGGTCGTGGTGCCACCGCAGATTTATTTTGAACGATTGACCCAGGGAGAGACTTACAATTATCTGGAATTTTGGGCCACGGTTTTCCAATTCCAAGCTTACCCAGAAGGGAATTTTAGCTGGCATCATTTGTGGTACTTGCCGTATATTTTGGTGTACAGTTTAATCGGTATCCCGCTTTGGAGTTGGCTACGCAGCGCCGGAGGCCAAAAGCTGACAGCGTATTTGTCCGAAAAAGCCCAAAACCCACTCTGGTTGTTCTTTCCCTTGGTGATTTGGCATTGGGCCGCCAATTTTGTGATCGATTTCCCTACCACGCACAATCTGATCTGGGATTGGGAGAATCATTTCCATTCCTTTTCGCTCTTTATTCTCGGCTTTGTGCTGGGTACTCAGGATGGCTTCCGGCAAGCGATGACCCGTTGGCGGACTTGGGCTTTGGGACTGGCAATTGTCCTGGGATTGGTCTTGACTTTTGGCTTTTGGTTGCCCGAGGTAAAATGGACGGCAGGTTTGGAAGCCTTGCATGAGTTTTTGAACACCTCCTATAGCTGGAGTGCGTTGGTGGCTCTTTTCGGCTATGCTGACAAGTATTTGAATCACCCAAGTGCGCTGTTGAGTTACGCCAATCGGGCCGTTTACTCATTTTACATCTTGCACCAAAGTGTGATCATCAGTCTGGCTTATCCGATGACCAATTGGGCTTGGTCGCCAGAATTGAAGTTTCTGTGTCTGGCCTTTGGGACTTTTGGATTGTGCTGGGTACTGTATGAGTTTTTGATCAAGCGTTGGAAGTTAACCCGTTTGGTTTTTGGGGTGAATGGGTGAATTTTTGGGAATATGCTCATTTGGGATCAGGCTTCGGGCAGAGGGACTTATGCAATCAGCGACAATTTTTTGACGATATATCAACCATGAAATTTTACTTTTGCTAAAACACTTATGAACATTTTGGGATCTTTGTACCTTCGTGGTTAAATTTTTTTAATAGGTATCAATGTCGCTCATTACTGTAGCTGGATTACCCATTGGTGATCAGGTGATCAATTTTGAATTAAAGGCTCAGCACCTTTACGAAATCACTGGCCCCAATGGCAGTGGTAAATCCTATTTGGCCCGCGTCCTCTGCGGCAAAGTATTCAACAAAAACAATGTTACCCGCCAGCTCAGCCTGACCGAGATCTCTTATACCGATTTTACCGCCGATGGCTCGGTGTTTCAATATTCCAGTTCATACTACCAGGAGCGTTACCAGAGTGGCACCAAGTTGGAGTCGATCAAAGTCATTGATTTTCTCAAACTGCAACAGGCTGACCCAGCTACTGTAGATTTCGCCCAAATCATTCTGCCCGCCAAGTTATTGGATCGGGAAATGATTGAATTGTCAAGCGGGGAAACCCGCAAGGTGCTCATCGCGAAAACCTTGCTCAAACCTGCCCAAATTTACATCCTCGACAACCCCTTCACTGGACTGGACGCGCAGTCGACTGCTGATTTATCGGAATTTCTGCGGCATTTTCACGAGCGTAGAGGCTGTTGTTTGTTGATCTTGACCATTAAACAACATTTTGCGCAGGATACAGCAGTAGAATGTATTCATTTAGCACCTTTCACCAGCCGTAGCGGTGCCATCCCTGACCTGCATCAATTGCCTCAATTTGACAGCCCGGCGGCCCCTTTTGAGCGCGTTTTTGACATTCAGCAGGGACAAATCCAGGCAGGTGGAAAACCATTGCTCCGCGAAGTGAACTGGTGTATCCGCAAAGGGGAGAAGTGGCTATTGCAAGGCCCCAATGGTTCAGGCAAGACGACCCTGACTAGTTTGATGTACGCTGACAATCCTAGTGCATATGCGCAGAATTTGATTATTTTTGACAAAAAACGGGGTTCGGGTGAAAGCATCTGGCAAATCAAAGCCCGAATCGGGTTTGTGTCTCCCGAAATCCAAAATTATTGGCCTCAAAGTGCTAAGGTGTTGGATGTAGTGCAGTCAGGTTTGAGTGGCACCCAGATTTTGGTGCGTCCGATCAAAGCAGCAGAGAAAATACACCTTGGAGCTTTGTTAGAAGCCTTGGGCTTAGCTATTTTTGCCCAAACACCACTGGGGCAATTGTCTTCGGGTGAAAAAAAGTTGGTGATGATTGCCAGGGCATTGGCACTGAACCCTCCAGTCCTGATTTTGGATGAACCTTTTCAGGGTTTGGATACTGAAAGAACGTCTCTGGTGCAGGCTTTATTCAACCAATTAGCGGGTGCTGAGCGGACAATTTTGCAGATCGCGCATGAGCAGTCAGAGGTTTTGGAATGCATCCAGAAACGGGCTTGGATTGAAGACGGACGATTGAAAATCTGAGTTTTTGGATCGGGTTATGCATTGAAGCAATGACAAACTACCAAATAATATAGATCAACAGGGTAGTAAATATAGACAAGCTTGTTACATTTGGGGATTAAAGGGTTACCTTTCATTGCCTACTTCCTGCAATGAAAGACTTGTTCTAAACAAAAAACAGTGATCAATATGTCAACCACTTCTGTCGATAACAACGCGGCATTCAAAAAGGTTTTATTTGAAAGGCTGAATTATTTTTTTGAAAAAAATCAGCTTTCTAAAAAGGGCAACTGGGAAATGACCCTAAAAGTTATTTTTGCACTAGCTTGGTGGATAGGTAGTTACGTGTTGTGGTTTGCCTATAGTTGGAACTACACACAGTTCTTTTTCCTGTATTTATTGCAGGGCTTGGGGCAAATTTTTATGTTTTTGAACATTGCCCACGATGCCAACCATAACTCCATCTCTAACAAAAAAATCATCAACAAAACCCTCAGTTATGTGCTAGACGCCTGTGGCATCAGCTCCTACATGTGGCGCATCATGCACAACAAAGGGCATCATGCCGTAATGAACGTCTATGGGGACGATGAGGGAATTTTTGCTCATGGTATTTTTCGCTTCTCGCCTCATGCGGAGTGGAAATGGATGCACCAGTTTCAACACCTTTACGTTTTTCCCATGTACGGGATTACCACCCTCGATTTCCTTTTTGTGAAGGACTTTGAATACCTGTTTTTCAAAAACAACAAGCACATCGAAAACGTAAAACATCCTTTGAAAGAATGGATTACGATCATCGGCAGTAAAATACTCTACCTGATTTACATGATTGCAATTCCCGTCATGGTGCTCGGTTTTTCTTTTTGGCAGGTCATGCTTGCATTTGTGGTCACCCAACTAATTATGGGTTTGGTGGCGGCCTGGATCATTCAGGTGGCTCATTTGCTAGACATCAACGAGTTTCCTGAAACACGTCACGACTTGGATTTTGCTGACCATATTTTTGCTACCACCACAGATTATGCAACCCGCAGTCGCATTGCAAATTTTATTTGTGGAGGCTTGAATCACCACGTGGTTCATCACATCTTCCCTCAAGTTGCACATACCCACTATCCCAAATTGACGAAAATAGTCCGGGAAACCGCGGCTGAATTTGGGGTAGAATACCGCGAAAACCGCTATATGTATCAGGCAATGGCCCATCACCTCAAACTGCTCAGGCTATTGGGGAAACCGCCGGTAGCAATGACTTCCCAAAACTTAGCTAACGACAGCAATGCATCTGTCTCCTAAGTAGTGTGGCAAAAATAAATGTTCATTTTCCTGAGCCAGAGGATTAGATAAGACACTTAAATTGAACCGTTTACTTATCTAATTCTCTGGCAAAATGAACATTTATTTTTTTATCGCTCCTAATGAATGAACTTAACAATTCGAACAACCAATTGACAATAAACGCTCAAGCCTTGCCTATGGATTCTATTTTTGAAAGACTTGATTTCTGGGTGGATCAACAACCGGACAAGCTCCTCTTTTCATTCCTCGATATTTCTGGCAACCAAACAGAGAAATACACGTATAGTGAATTTATCAACCGGACCAATGCAATTGCAAGCAATTTGTACAATGAGCACCACTTTCCTGTTGGAAGCCGCATTTTACTGGCGTACCCACCGGGATTAGAGATGATTTGTGCTTTTTTTGCTTGCGCTCGCCTGGGGTTGATACCGGTGCCCGCTTATCCGCCCACCTCACATGGGTTTGAGTCCTCGCTCAATAAAATGACCTATATTGCCAAGGATTGCCAAGCTAAGGCCATCCTGACCAGTCGGGATTATTATTGGTCGGTCAAGCTCAACCTGTCACGTACCAATATCGCGGAGTCATTTTTCAGTACAAGTTACATCTCTAAACTCAGTTGGATCAACACCGAAGATTTCAGAGACGTGAACAAAAATGGATTCCAGGAAGGGCATTCTGATGTGTTGTTTTTGCAATATACTTCCGGCTCCACCAGTGAGCCCAAAGGAGTAATGGTGTCTCACCAGAACATCTTGCACAACTGCGATCTGGCCACCGAGTTTGTCCCAGTTGGCGTGAGCTGGTTGCCCCAGTACCACGACATGGGTTTGATCGGTTACTATATTTACATTGCTCTTAAGGGAGGAACCACTTATGGCTTTTCTCCACTTGATTTCATACAGCGCCCGGCTTTGTGGTTGGAAACCATCACCAAGTACAAAGCAACCCACTCTTCTGCACCCAATTTTGCTTTTGAATACTGTTTGCAACCAGGCAAAATTTCGGAGCAAACCTTGGAAAAAATTGACTTGAGCTCACTCGAATACCTGATGACTGCCGCTGAGCCAGTCATTCCGGCGACTTACACGCGCTTTTTGAAGTTTTTTCAACCCTATGGGCTCAAACCGGAATCCATCTTCGCTGCCTTTGGTTTGGCGGAGAATACCTTGGCGGTTACCAATTATGGCCGCACTTATGTGTCCGTGGATTCGGCTGCCTTTAAACAGAACAAACTGAAGGTGTTGCCTGTATTGTCTGAGCCGGATGCGGGGACCAACATCATGAACTGTGGCGCTCCACTGGGAGACATCATCGTCAGGATCGTAGACCCCCAAACTCGCCATGCCCTCAAGGAAGGACAAATTGGAGAGGTTTGGTTGAGTGGAAAAAGCAAATGCCTAGGGTATTGGGACAAGCCGGAAATGACCAAAAAAATCTTTCAGGCTTCAATTGTCGGCGAAAACCAAAACGCCAACAATTACCTGCGTACAGGAGACATTGGTTTTTTGTACCAGGATGAACTCTACATCTGTGGCCGGGAAAAAGACATGATCATCATCCGGGGGCTCAACTATTTCCCTCAGGATATTGAAAAGATTGTGGAACAAACGGCTACACCTCACGTGCGCCACGGATTTTCCGCCGCTTTTGACGTTTTTGAGGGAGAAGAAAAACTCGTGGTAGTAGTTGGGGTCAAAAACCCTAAATCACTTCCCGATCCGCTGCCCATCGTCAATGCCATTCGCAAAGGGCTGAATGTACAAACCCACATCATTGCCTTTGTATCGGCCAGGGAGATACCCAAAACCAGCTCGGGCAAAATCATGCGGCACAAGGCGAAAGAGCTCTGGGAAGCAGGGCAGTTTAATGTACTTGAGCAGTTTTCGGGCGCAGCTGCCGTTGAACATTTCCATGAGGAATGCAAAGGTTCGGTTTCACCCTTGGACGATCTCAAGCAGAAGTACGGATTTACCGGAGAAGAAACCTATACACTGGGCAAAGCAGGCCTTGAGTCGATTGACCTGGCAGTGTTGATGCACGACATCAAGGAACTGCTCAAAGAAAAAGGTGCGGATGCGCTGTCGAAACAAATTGACCTGCGCTTGATTCAGGAGATCTCCATTTCGGAATTGTTTGACCTAGTGGCTCAATTTGAATCCGCATCGGCACTGGCTATTCTGCGCTTGAAAAAAATGATTGACACGCTGCAGAAGGAGCATACCGAAATGGAGCAAAAAATCATGCTGAGCGATGTCCATTTGTCCTTTGATCCGGTCGTACCAACCTATCCCGCAGAGCACCGCGCAACGGATGTGTTGCTCACCGGGGGGACGGGCTTCTTTGGCCCCTTCATTTTGAAAAGTATTCTGGAGCAAACCGAGCAAAGGGTGTACGTATTGGTCAGGGCCTCCAGCGAAGAGCAGGGCATGGAACGCCTCCTGGCGGCGATGGAAGCCGTACAGCCAATGAACGCCCAATTGGAGACGGCGTTCAGAGAGCGGGTCATTCCTGTATGTGGTGATTTAGGTCAACAACAACTTGGCTTGAGCCGCGAAAAATGGGAGTTTTTGGCCAACAATGTTCAGGAAATCTACAACAACGGCGCTACCGTAAACTATCTATTCAATTACGATAGAATGCGCAACGTCAATGTGGTGGGCACCAACGAAATCCTCAAATTGGCTTTCCACGGGAACCCCAAGGTATTCAATCACATCTCCACCACCTTTATCTTTGGATGGGCGGTCAAAGATGTGCTCTATGAATCAACCACCAACGACAACATCAACCTCCTCGATTTTGGATACAGCCAAACCAAATGGGTATCGGAAGAAATCGTGAAGGATGCCCTGAGCCGAGGACTGCAAGGCCGCATTTTCCGCCCGGCCCTGATTACCCCGTCCATCCACGGAGGTGGCCACAACTTTGACATCTCTATTCGCCTGATCGCGTTTATGTTCAATTACAGCATCGGCGTAGATGCTCAAAACCAGGTCAGTTTTTCTCCAGCGGATCGAGCTGCCCACAACATCGTGGCTGCTTCCAACATGCCGGATACCGTCAATCAGACTTTCCACGTCGTGCGGGATGTGTACTCCAACATGCGTGACATTACGGACATCATTACCGAGCTTACAGGCAGGGAGTTTGTGATCTACCCACTTAAGGAATTTGTACCTGTGATTCTTGAACGCTGCACCAAAGACGACCTGCTCTTCCCATTGCTCGACTTTTTGGTGCGATCAGTGGAGAACATCTCGGCGATGGAGTTCAAACTCTACGACAGCAGCAACTTCCAGGCCGCTCGGAATGCCTCGCCAGTGGGATGGCCTGACCCAACGCTGAAAGAAACGGTGAGAGGTATTTTGCTGTTTTTGAAAAAGAATAAAATCATTGATTTTGAATTTGTTCCAGCAGAGCAACACGTTAGTTATTCTCAACAATAAAGTTTAGTAAACGTAAACTAAAAAGCCACCATAGTTTTTCAACACTATGGTGGCTTCAGATTCAAAACCAACTACTCAACTATTGTGTAGCAACATTAATCTTGCAAACAACGAATACAATATCCTAATTGCTTGGGGTTTGCCCCCTCAAAAGAAGTAGTGTAATTGCCCAAATCGCGAAACCATGCAGTGGTGGCGTCTTTTTCGGTAGCAGTCCACCAGCCAGTTAATCCACCCAGGTTGGAGAATGCTCCGGTGTCGCTACGGCGCGCTCCTGTTGGTAAGGCAGTAAAACCGCTGCTATTGGTACCTCCGGTATTGTTATTCCATTTGGCCCCCACTTCCTTCAGTTGTGTTCCAGCTGTATTTTGACCTAAAAAGGCCATTAAAGTTTGGGCTTCTGCTTTGCTGGGCACGTGCCAACCAAAGGGACAAACCTTGCGACTATCGGCAACCACATACCAATTGTACAAGTTGCCAAAGGTGGCAATGCTGTCCGAATTATTAGAATTACCGTAGGTGCAATAGCCTCCGCTGGTTAGTTTGATCCAATCCGCAGCGCTTTTTACATTGGGAATCGGGTCTCCATTGCGGTAGTGGGTGCTGCGCAAATTTTCAGCCATCCAGGTTTGGGTGCCAATTTTGATGGTTTTGTACACGTTTCCCTGGTGGTCTGAAACGCTGCCATAAGTAAGCGTTGGATTAAATACGGCAGTACTTTTACCTGCATTTTCAACGGGTTTTGTGCCCTCTTCTTTTTTACAAGAGCTGGCAATCAATAAGGTTGAGGCAAAAACAAAGCTCAATAAATTTCCTCCAATCGGATTTTTCATAAAAGCGGACTAATTTTTTTCCCTACTTGACTGCGGCATCGGGTTTCCGCTTTGGGTTTTACGTGTCAGTTAACACAACTGCGCATTGTACAAATGAAAGTGTTTTTTGCGAGGTACAGCGTTCCAGGATGCTGAAATTTTTTTTAAATTTTTTCAATCAGGGACGGAAATGAAATAAAGTTACAAAGTTGCCTTGGCTATTTTTTGATTTGGCAAGGCACGACGAAGGCGCATAGCAAGTCTATGCAACTGAGGAGTAACGCAGCAAAATCGAAAAAGAGTCAGGCAGATTGTAACTTTATTTTATTTCCGTCCCTTAGGCACAGCAACGCCACAAAAGTTGTGATGTAGGTACGAAACATTGTGATAAGGTTCCTTATCTTGTCCTACTTTAAAAAAGTCAGCACCTAAAACAGCTTTTAACCGCCAAATGATGTCTAAAAACACCAACAGCATTTTTCAACTTGCCGTTATTGTCAGCGCCCTCGGCTTTTTTGTGGATGTTTACGATTTGTTGTTGTTTGCCATTATCCGCAAACCTAGCTTGGCCGATTTGGGTCTCAGCCCCGAGCAGGTGTTGATTCAGGGGGAATTCATCCTCAGTATGCAAATGATTGGTTTGTTACTGGGCGGTATTTTATTTGGCATCATCGGCGACAAAAAAGGGCGTTTGAGTGTGCTATTTGGTTCCATCTTACTGTATTCCATTGCCAATATCCTCAATGGGATGGTGGTGAATGTGGAGCAATACGCCATCTTGCGCTTCATTGCCGGGGTAGGACTGGCTGGAGAATTGGGAGCCGGAGTGACCCTCGTAAGTGAATTATTACCCAAAGAAAAACGCAGTATGGCCACTGGCTTTATTGCCGGGTTTGGCATTTTTGGGGTGGTTTTTGCCTTTCTATTGAGCCGCTATTTTGATTGGCGCACCTGTTATTTCATTGGTGGTGTTTTAGGAATTGGGCTCTTGCTCATGCGAGTGAGTGTGCGAGAAAGTAGTTTGTTCCACCAGGTCAAACAAAGCACTGCGCAGCGGGGGAATTTTTTGATGTTTTTTACCAACAAAAAACGCTTCATCAAATACCTGCAATGTGTACTCATTGGCTTACCGGTATGGTACATCATTGGGGTGTTGGTGACTTTTGCTGATCAATTTGGACAAGCCTTCAACATCAGTGGGGTTGACCCAGCCACGGCGATTGTTAGTTTGTATTTAGGTGTCGCCTTGGGTGATTTTTCGGTGGGCTGGTTGAGCGAACGGTTAAAAAGCCGCAAAAAAACCTACTTCATTTTTGTGGGCATAACGCTGATATTTTGCACGCTTTATTTCCTGCAAAATGGCAACAGCTCCAGTATTTTTTATGCCCTGTGTTGGGGAATGGGTTTTGGTGCCGGATTCAACGTGGTGTACATCACCATGGGCGTAGAACAGTTTGGTACCAACCTGCGGGCTTCTGCCGCCATTAGCATTCCCAACATGGTGCGAGGGGCTTTGCCTTTGATTATCTGGATGTTTAAGGGCTTGCGCAGCAGTACAGGCAATTATATTACAGGGGCTTGGCTAACGGGTGCAATCTTATTTTTGTTTGCGATTGCTGCCGCCTGGTTTATGGAAGAAACTTATGGAAAAGATTTGGATTTTGTAGAAGAGTAAAATGTTTTGGTACTGATGGTAGAAACGAAAAAGGGACCCTTGAGCCCCTTTTTCATTCCTTAGTAGTGGGGCAAAATGATCACTTATCTTTTATCGCCCCTTAGGTTGATCATTTATCGCCTTTTTTTGAACCCTAAAACCGACAACAATCCCCTTGTCAATTCCCGGGTCAAAGTCCCGGCAATTTGCTTGGTCGTTGGGCTCCGCAGGATATCCTCCACAAAACTGCGTTCACCCCGTTTGGTACGGCTGGATACCTTGCTGGCTTTTTCCAGTTCTTCTCGGCGTTCCGCCTGAACTTCCTCATCGCGTACTGCATCCATTTTGCGTTGCAAAATCTCCGCTGCGCTTTCGCGATCGTTCACCTCATCGTATTTGGCTACCAAGGAAGAACGCATCACAATGCGGTCAATTTCACCATCCGTCAGCACATCCATCCGCGATTGTGGTGCGCGCATGAGGGTGTAGGCTAGGGGAGTGGGGATACCCTTGTCATTGAGTACGGTTACCAATGCTTCCCCGGTGCCCAATTGCGTGAGCACCTCGTCCACCTGGTAGTATTCGCTGATCGGGAAGTTTTCTGCCGCTAGTTTGATGGCTTTGCGGTCTTTGGCCGTAAAGGCGCGTAGAGAGTGCTGGATTTTTAACCCCAACTGGCTCAGTACGATGTCTGGCACATCAATTGGGTTTTGGGTAACGAAAAACACGCCAACCCCTTTGGAACGAATCAGCTTGATGATCACTTCGATTTGGTCCAACAAAGCATCGGGTGCCTCATTGAACACCAGGTGCGCTTCGTCGATGAAGATCACCAACTCTGGTTTTTCTGGGTCGCCTTTTTCCGGGAAGGTGCTGTAGATTTCTGCCAACAATTGGATCATGAAGGTGGAAAACAGCTTGGGCCGATCCTGAATATCCGTCAAACGGACAATGTTGACCGCTCCGTGGCCATTGGCATCTTTGCGGCAAAGGTCGTCTACCTCAAAAGAGGGCTCACCAAAAAACACATCGGCTTTTTGTTGCTCTAGTTCCACCACTTTGCGCAGGATGTTCCCGGCTGAAACGGAGTTCATGGTGCCGTAACGTTCCTCAATTTCCGCTTTGCCTTCTCCCGTAATCCACTGGATGACTTTGCGCAAGTCTTCCAGATCGAGCAGGGGAATGTTTTTGTCATCGCAGTATTGAAAAATCACCGACAGGATGCCCGATTGTGCATCCGACATGTCCATCAGGCGCGAAAACAAAACGGGACCGAATTCGGTTACAGTAGCCCGCAAACGCGCCCCTTTTTCCTTTGAGAGGGTGAATAATTCTACCGGGTTGCCCTCCGTTTTGAAAGGGATGCCGATTTTTTTATGCCGGTCTTCAATCTTTGGATTCACTTCACCCGGCATGGCAATCCCACTGAGGTCGCCCTTGATGTCCATCAAAAGTACCGGAACGCCATGTTCGGAAAGTTGCTCGGCCAGTACCTGCAAACTTTTGGTTTTACCCGTACCCGTCGCTCCACTGATCAAGCCATGGCGGTTGAACATGCGCAAAGGAGCACTGATGGTCAAGCCTGGAATGGATTCCCCATCCAATACCGCTCCACCCAATGCGATCGAAGCCCCTTTGAAGGTATAGCCCTGGGTAACTTCTTCAATGAATTTTTCTTTCTTCGACATAAACCTGATTATTCTTTATTCCACTTATTCACCCGCAAATCAAACTTTTTTTTGCTAAACGGCCAAAAGTCGCGGTTGAAATTAACTTCCAGTTCGCGCTCCAATTCACGAGTCATGAGTTCCGGGAAAAAATTGATGCCCGTTTGTTTTTCTACCTCGTCAACACTAACGGCGTATTTGAACAGGGGATCATAACTCACTTCATTGGGAACGATAAACGCAATTGCTTTTTGATCTGGATCGGATAAATCTAGCAAAACTTTGTAAAATGCGCTAGGAACAGTCACTTCATTATTGCCAATTTTCCCTTTTCCGCCATCTTTCAGGATTGGCCCGGTGACAACGTAGAGTTTTTTGAACTTGATTGCCCAATCGCGGGTCAATTCTTCCAGTTCCTTCCAAATGCCCCGATTAAAGTCACGGGCTTGTGGACTGATGTTGCTGAGGTAAAAGGTTTCGGTGATTGCCGTGGTGTTGAAAGCCATGTCTGCTGCTGGTACCAGGTGCCCGCGGTCGTACCCGGAGCCGCGATAATCGCTTAGGCTAGCCGAGCCACTGCGCACTTTAGGGTCTGCTTCAAATAGATCAGGGCGATCTTGCCATTCCATTTGCAGGCGTTCCCGGGTGAGTACGTAGGCGACCCATTCTGCTTGTTCGTGGCGTTCGTTGTAGGAGAGGGTGTAATATTTGTGTTGTACAACAGCTCCGGTAGTTGAAGTAGGCAAGAAGTCAAGATCCTCATCCACCTCGACCTCGGGGCGCTCCGGCTTTGGCCTTACAACTTCTTCGGTTTTGGGTTCAGGAAAAATAGCTGTGTTTCCCGGTTCGGTGAAAAAATTGTACACTGCGATTAGCCCAGTAACGATGGCGGCAAACAAACCGACCCGTACTGCGGTATTCCCTTTCGGGCTTTTTGAGCTGTAATTGGCCATAAGAGCAAATATCTTGTTTTGAATTGAGTGTTATTCTTAAATTTAAAACAAAGTTGAAAAATTATTTTGACAATCAAAAAAAAAGTCTATTTTTGGATAAAAGAAAAAATTATGACACCCGAGGTAGCATTGTCCGAATACGAAATTGAAAGGAATAAACCTATGCCCTCATTGAATCACAGCCTAATTCAGTCTAACCTGATCATGGAATTGGCGGCATATCGCCAAAAATACAGCATTGCTTCAGAATTGAGCCTCGATTTGACGGACTGGCCTTCTGTACCCGATCTTTCTTTTTTGCCGAAAAAAAGTATAAATCTCAAGAATGATGTCACGGTGGTCACCGAAGCACCCTTAGGCGTTATTGAAATCATTTCACCTTCCCAAAGCTTCAGTGAGCTGGTGCTGAAAGCTGATAAGTATTTTGAGCACGGCGTAAAATCCTGCTGGTTGGTTTTGCCTACCTTGGGTAACATCTACGTGTTTTCAACACCAGACAACTATCAGATTTTTCGGAAAAATGAAGTCTTGACGGACAGCATCTTGGATATCAACCTACCTTTAGATCAAGTCTTTGCTTAACCTTCACCATGGAACACCTTGGCATTACCGGCGGCATTGGCAGCGGCAAAACCACCGTTTGTAAAATTTTTGAAACCCTGGGTATCCCCATTTATTATGCAGATGATCGGGCCAAATACCTGATGAGCCATGATTCCGCGCTGATTGCCGGAATCATTGAACTATTTGGCCCGGAAGCCTATCTGGAGCCCCAGGTGCTCAATCGGGCCCATATCGCCCAAGTGGCCTTCAACGACAAGGACAAACTCGCTCAACTCAATGCCTTGGTTCACCCTGCCGTAGGCCGGGATGGCTTTGAGTGGCAAGCTGCTCAACACAATGTGGCTTATACGCTCAAGGAAGCCGCCTTGCTGTATGAAAGTGGCTCCTATCGCAGTTTGGACAAAATCATCGTAGTCACTGCGCCGCTCGAATTGCGCATCGAACGAGTAATGGCTCGCGACGGTGCCAAACGGGAAGAGATCGAAGCCCGCATCTCCAAACAAATGCCGGAAGCGGAGAAGGTCAACTTGGCTGATTTTGTGGTGTACAACGATGGGGAGCAAGCGCTGATTCCGCAGGTGATGAGTATTCACAAGGCAATAAGGAGTCTTTGAAGTTCGTGTTTTGGCCCTTAGAACCCCTGAAAGCAGGGTTGATAGGTTCTCTTTTTTGCGCAACAGGAGCCCCGATAGGGGCGTGATTTGGGTAGTAAATAATGTCCCCGATTTTTTTCAGAGTCCCGTAGGGACGTGATGTGGGTATATTAACGGATATGGGATACCCACATTGCGTCCCTACGGGACTTTGGAAACTCCCGACACCACTATTTACTACCCACATCACGCCCTTAACAGGGCTTAACTCTTGCTCAAAGTAGAATTAAAGTCAATGACTTGCTATTTTCGAGTCAGTTCATCCATGGTAATTTCAATTTCTTTTAAAGTGCCAAGCTTACTTGCAGATTCAATAAGTGCACAATTTACAACAACAAAGTAAAAAGTTTTGCCATTGAAAATTATTGAAGGGGGAAACACTTTTTCAGAATCTGAACTTTTAAAGTTTATCTCGACCTCATCCATGTTAAATATGACCAAATAACCTACATCCTTATTGTAGTCATTAGCATACTTAACAACTTGTGTAAATCCTTCTTTTATGCGGTCTTTACCATATTTTTTTGCTCGGTCAAAGATTTTTATTTCAATGATTAAAGGGTCGTCTGTCTCTATTTCCCCGATAATGTCAGCCCTGCCGGACGTAGATAAAGGAGTGGAAAAAGGATAATCTATACCTTGGTCAAATAAAAACATCCTTAAATCATCCTCCAGTAGCTGTTCGTAATTTTTTTCTACACTTTTATAAGCGTTAAACAGCGTTTTTTTGGTAAACCATTCTGTTCGCTTTTTATATTTTTCTAATAAGAAAATTATAGAATTGGTTCTATCTAGCTTGTCGTGTAGATAATAGATAATTGGGGAGATGTAATCTTCAATTATTGCAGATTTTCTTCCATCAAAACCATTTGCTGAGGTAAGTGCGTAATGATGGAGATCATATGACTTTAGGCCTTTATGAAATAAATATTGCAAAAATTGGTAGCAAAATGCAGCTTGGTCTTCAAAGGAATGGAATTTATGATCATCAATAAGCCGACGTGACTTCATGAACCTTTCTAAATCATCTTCATTGTATTGAAATTTATTTATTACTGATTCAATCAAAGCATGAACTTGCCTATTGTTTTGGATATTGTCGAAAAAGTATTTCAGTTGATGGCCAAGCTGATTATGGTTTGCGCGGTATAACCGATTCTTCCATTCCTGCAAATTTGTCCTAAGATTATGGCTAGAATAATTCATTTCCCAAATATTTTAAAGGCCTTTTCTAATTTATTGATTGAGCTATTTATTGCTTCGATCCCATGATGTACACTGGCTTCATTGTCAAGAAGCATTATTGATTCTTTACAATTGTGACAGTAAACAGTTTTTTCTGTTTTAACATCAACTAATTGCACCTCATCTTGGTATCCACAGCTCGGGCATTCCATATCTACCCAAGTATAATTCAAATCAATCATAATCTAGAGCTTGTTAGTTTTGTAAACAAAAAATTTATTTGCAATTTAAGTGCAATATTCTGTACATGCAAGTAAAATAAAGACTATCTTTCTCAGTATAAGGTCAACAGGTTGGAAATTGATAAAAGTTATTGTTGATCATTCAATACATCGTCCATGTTTCGCCTACTGCTCAGCTCGTTTATCCTTGCCCTTTTTATCCCAATTCAACAATCGGGGAATGGTTCATTTCTCGATCCCTCCCCTGCAAAATCCCCCCAGGAAGAACTCGCCACCTTCCAAGTAGAACCCGGTTTCAAAGTACAACTGGTTGCCGCCGAGCCCATGGTACAAGAACCCGTCGCGCTGAGTTTTGACCCTGATGGCCGCTTGTGGGTGGTGGAAATGCGCGGTTTTATGCCCGATATTGACGGCAAAGGGGAAACATTACCCACTGGCCGCATCTCCATTTTGGAAGACACCAATGGCGATGGAACAATGGACAAAAGCACCATTTACCTCGACAGTCTGGTGATGCCCAGGTCTTTGGGTTTGATCAAAGGTGGCGCACTGGTTGCACACCGTAAAGCCCTCTGGCTCACCCAGGATTTGGATGGGGACTTACGAGCCGATTCCCAAATTTTGTTGGATTCTACTTATGCCAAGAATGGTTTGCCTGAGCATTCCGACAATGGACTCCTGCTCAATACCGACAACTGGTACTACAATGTCAAGTCCCGACTGCGTTATCGACTGATTAATGGTGCCTGGAAACGAGACAGCACCGAATTCAGAGGCCAATGGGGCCTGAGTCACGATGACCAGGGCCGCTTGTTTTACAACTACAATTGGTCGCAATTGCACGCCGATCTGGTGCCTGCCAACAGCCTTACCCGCAATCCACATCACCGTCATTCTTCTGGCATCGACCACGGCTTGACCATCGACCGCAAGGTGTTTCCCATTCGCGCCACCCCGGCCGTCAATCGAGGCTATATTCCAGGAACCTTGAATAAGAAAGGGCGTTTGTTGGAGTTTACGGCGGCCTGTTCGCCACTAGCACTGCGCTCCAAATTATTTCCCGAAGAATATTACGGCAACGTCCTCGTCTGTGAGCCCGCTGGGAATTTGATCAAAAGAAATGTAGTCCGGGAAAACGGGGCCTTGCTAAATGCCTATGACCCCAACCCCGGTAAAGAATTTTTTGCCTCCACTGATGAACGTTGCCGCCCCGTCAATTTGACCACTGGCCCCGATGGAGCGATTTATGTGGCAGACATGTACCGGGGGCTGATTCAGCACGGGGCATATGTCACCCCATACTTAAGGGAACAAACGCTCAAACGGAATTTGGTTTTGCCCATCCACATGGGGCGGATTTGGCGGATCGTGCCGAACAATTGGACGCCCAAAAAGGTCGAAAAAATGAGCACTTTGAGCACTTCCGCTTTAGTGGCTCAATTGTCACACCCCAATGGCTGGCAGCGCGATATGGCTCAACAAAAAAAAAAAAAAAAAGCGGATCTGGCCGCAGTGCCTATGTTGGAAACGTTGATCCAACAATCCAACTTCACCCTGGCTCGCTTTCACGCTTTGTGGACATTGGAGGGGCTGGGACAATTAAAGGCGACTCAATTGCTGCCTTTACTTGACGACCCTCAAGATTTGATCAAAACCACGGCTTTGCAATTGTTGGAAAAAACTATAGCCCAAGCTCCACAAGTGCGGGAAAAACTGGACCAAAAGGTGCTTGAATTGGCCAAAGGCGCCAAAGTCAAGGTGGCCTTGCAATGCGCCTTGAGTGCCCATATGCTCAGCCCCTCAGCCAATCTAAAGGTCAACGAAACCATCATCGACCAATTTGTTGACTTACCCCTGCTGCGCGATGCCGTAATGAGTAGCCTGCGGGATTTGGAATTGAATTTTTTGCAAAAACTCTGGCAGAGCTCCAATTGGCAAAACCCGGAACAAAACCGGGAGATATTTTTGGAAATGTTGGCCACCGCCATTGCTGCAAAAAAAGACCCCGCTGAACTCATGCAGCTGTTGAATTTGTTGCACAATGAGGGCAAACCCTTTGCAAAAAAAGAACAAGTCGTACTCAATGCCTTGGCCATTGCTGCACTCAATTTTAAAGGTGCACCGCCCATTGCATTGCCCACTCAGGCCGACTTGTTGAAAAGAACCGATTTGCCCTTGGAACCCAACGCAACGGCAAACCTCAAAAATAGGTTCAGTTGGCCGGGATTTAAACCTGAATTATCGCTGAATGTGCAAAACGCCTTGGATGAGAAAGCCAGCAAACAATTTGCCCTGGGCCGACAAAAATACCTGGCTACCTGCGCGGGCTGCCACGGAACCAATGGCCAGGGTCTGGATCGTTTTGGCCCCCCTATGGTTGGTTCTGAATGGGTTTTGGGGGATGAAAAGAGGTTGTCGCTGATCATCTTGCACGGCCTGGAAGGCCCCATTGTGGTGCAAGGCAAAAAATACGGAGCTCCCGAGATTTTACCGGTCATGCCTGCCCATTCGGTGATGGACGACGCGGATATCGCCGCAATATTGACTTACATCCGCAATGAATGGGGTAACCAAGCTTCGCCAGTTACCTCCAGTATCGTAGGTAGTACCCGGCACACCTCCCAAGGGCGGGTGATGCCCTGGACCGTAAATGACCTGGATAAATACGTCAAAGCCAAATGGCCGATTGGGAAAACACCTAAATAGTAGGTCAAAATAACTGCAATCATGAAGCATCTTCAACCCATTGATACTCTGACCGATCAGAAAACTGGCCTTCAACGCAGGGAGTTTTTACACACCTCCGCTCTCGGCCTCCTGGCTTTTGCTCAACCCTTAAACTATTTATCCGCTATGACCGTGGAATCAGCCATGGGCGTCATCGTCCATTCGTATTCCATCCGCTGGAATGCCAAAACCGAGAGTAAAACCTATCCGGCTTTTACCGATGCCATCCAACTTTTGGAACATTGCCACGAACTTGGGGCTGGCGGAATCCAGGTCACACTCAACAACTGGACTACAGACTTTGCCAAAAAAGTACGGGAGCGTCGCGAAAAACTGGGGCTTTACCTCGAAGGCAGCATTGGACTACCCAAAACTGCAGAAGACGTAGCAACCTTTGAAAAAGAAGTACTTGCCGCCAAAGAAGCTGGGGCACAAGTGCTCCGCACTGTCTGCCTGAATGGCCGGAGGTACGAAACCTTCAACAGCGCTGAAGCATTTGCGGCCTTCAAAAAACAATCCATCCAGTCGCTGCAATGGGCTGAACCCATCGTAAAAAAACACCGGATCAAATTGGCGGTCGAAAACCACAAAGACTGGAAAGCTGCTGAACTACTCGAAATCCTCAAAGGCCTTTCTAGCCCCTGGGTTGGGATAACTCTTGATTTTGGCAACAATATTTCCTTGCTGGAGGACCCCATGGAAGTGATTAAAGCCCTGGCAACCTATGCTTTTTCGACGCATGTCAAGGATGTAGGCCTGGCGGAATACGAGCAAGGTTTTTTAATGTCGGAGGTTCCACTAGGTACTGGAATAATTGATCTGCGTGCGGCTTTGGATTTGTGCAAAAAAACGAATCCAAGCATCAATTTTAACCTGGAACTGATCACCCGGGACCCCTTGCAAATTCCTTGTTTCAGCGACGCTTATTGGGCGACCTTTGCTCAAACTCCGGCCACTGATTTGGCTAAAACCATCCAGTTGGTGCGGGCAAAAAAATACCCGGGAACTTTGCCTGGAGTAAAAAACCTGGATTTTGAACAAAAGC
Source organism: Saprospiraceae bacterium (assembly GCA_027488855.1). GTDB lineage: Bacteria > Bacteroidota > Bacteroidia > Chitinophagales > Saprospiraceae > Haliscomenobacter. The sequence continues at coordinate 19,895 of JAIYAV010000108.1, read as the reverse complement.
TGGCTTTTGAGGAAAAAAATGTGCTCGATTGTTTGAGCTACAGCAAGAATAAATTAGGTTTAGGTTAACCTCTAAGGTGTTCTTAGGTGTCTAAGGTGGTTCAAAAAAACAGCCTGGTTCAAAAAAACAAAGCGACATTTTAATTGAACCACCTTAGACACCTAAGAACACCTTAGCAATTCATCTAAGGATTTTGCGCCTGCGGCGAAAATCAAATCAAAAAGTAGATTTTTTAAATATGGATCAAGGACTACACACATTACCTGGGATAAAATTATTTGACTTAAGTGGTAAGACCGCTATTGTCACCGGAGGCTCCAAAGGCCTGGGCCTCGCAATGGCCGCTGCGCTTGCTTCCGCTGGTGCCAATATCATGCTCGTCAACCGCAAGGAAGAAGAAGGCCTCCAAGCTGCCGCTGAATTAGCCCAGGCTTTCCCAGTTCAAGTCATTGCTTTCGCTGCGGATGTGACGAACCAGGCCCACACCGAAGCCATGGCCCAAAAAGCCATCGACACCTTTGGGCGTATCGACATCCTGATCAACAGCGCGGGCATCAACATCCGTGGTGCCATCGATGAACTGAGCCTGGAAGATTTTGATCAGGTGATGAATGTGAATGTAACGGGCACCTGGTTGTGCTGCAAGGCGGTGATCCCACACATGAAAAAAGAGGGTAAGGGCAGCATCATCAATTTGGCCAGCACCCTTGGTTTGGTTGGTTTGGCCAATCGTACCCCCTATACTTCGAGTAAGGGTGCTGTGGTACAAATGACCCGTGCGCTGGGGCTGGAAATGGCTCCTTTCAACATCAATGTGAACGCCATTTGCCCGGGGCCATTTTTGACTGAAATGAACTTGCCGATCGCGGATACTGAAGAGGGTAAAAAATTTGTGGTGGGGGCTACTGCACTGGGCCGTTGGGCGGAACTAAAAGAAATCCAGGGTGCCGCGATCTTTTTAGCTAGCGAGGCTGCCAGTTACATGGTGGGGAGCATGGTGACCGTAGATGGGGGCTGGACGGCGCGGTAGAAGTCCAGATGAAGCGCATCATTCCTTAGGTGATCCTTAAGTGCCTGAGGATTCTTAGGTGGTGAAAAACAAGGAGCGGCATATTTTTCACCACCTAAGAATCCAAAGGCACTTAAGAGACACTTCAGTTTGTAACTACCACCCCAGCACCACCATCACGGCATGATGATCCGAAGCAAACCTTCCGCCCCAGGTATTTGTCAAGGTAGCATGTTTAAGCACTTTAAATTTTCCTGGATTTTTGGTGAAAATGTAATCAATGTGGCGGCCCTCCTGCTCCTGAGCTTGAAATCCATTGAAGGTGCTATAGGGGCCAAAGTGGGGGCTGAGGGATATTTTTTCAGTATCGGTTAGCCTATCTGGATTGCTTGCATCCACCAAAACCTTAATCGGTTCATCATCCGGCGTGGCATTGAAATCACCAGTGATGATGGCAGGCGTAGTTCCGGCAATTTCTTTTATTTTTTGCAGCAGCAATTTGGAACTTTCCCGCCGGGCAATTTTGCCAATATGGTCATAATGGGTGTTGAAGACGAAAAAGACCTTTTTGCTCTTTTTGTCCTTGAATTTTGCCCAGGTGACAATGCGATTCAGGTTGGCATCCCAACCTTTGCTGGGCACATCCGGTGATTCACTCAACCACAAGGTAGCACTGCTGAGCACTTCAAATTTGTCTTTGCGGTACAAAATTGGGGAGAATTCACCGCCCTCTTTGCCATCATCCCTGCCTACGCCTAGGTAAGTGTATTGGGGCTGAGCGTTGACGATATCCCTGATTTGACCGACGAGGGCTTCTTGCATGCCACAAATGTCGACCTCATAAAAAGGCAGCATGCTGGCTAGGTTCTCTTTGCGTTTCGACCACTGGTTTTCACCATCTTGAGCGGTATTGTAACGAATATTAAAGGTCATGACCTGCAAAGTCTGTGCAGGTAAAAAGGTACTGACGCTTAAACAGAAGGCCAAAACAAGTCGAATTTTGCCCTTATGCGTAAATTCTTGGATCATGTCGGTTTTTTTAAGTTATTTCGCCCACAAGATAAAACACCATTCCCATGCAAAAAGGTACTCTACACTTTTTCCTGTTCTTTGGCTTCATCCTTGGTTTAGCCAATCAATCCCTAGCACAACATTCGGTAGCCCGTAAATGGAATGAAGCCACTTTGTTTGCCATCCGCAACGACTTTGCGCGCCCTACAGTGCATGCGCGCAATCTTTTTCACACTTCCGTGGCTATGTACGATGTCTGGGCTGCCTACGAGCCTTCGGTCCAAACCTTCTTTTTGGGTAAAAAATTGGGAGCTTACACTTGCCCTTTTAATGGCGTTCCCAAACCCTTGAATATCCAGACTGCCAGAGAAGAAGCCATTAGTTATGCTATGTACCGTCTGTTGAACCACCGCTTTAAAGGCTCACCAGGGGCAGCCAAAAGTTTGCCTTACATCGATAGTTTATTTGTAGCCATGGGTTACGATAAGAATTTCAGCTCCACCAATTACAGCACTGGTACTGCTGCAGCGCTTGGCAATTACATCGCCGAACAACTTATCGCCTTTGGCCTGCAGGATGGTGCCAATGAACGCAATAGTTACGGCAATCTTTTTTACAAACCCGTCAATTCTCCATTGGTAACCAAGTTTGCGGGCAACACCATGGAAGACCCCAACCGTTGGCAGCCCCTCTCTCTGGATGTTTTTATCGATCAATCGGGAAATGTCATTCCGGTGAACACACCTTTGTTTTTGTCGCCTGAATGGGGGCGGGTCACTCCTTTTTCCTTGAAAAGCCAGGATTTGACCATGTTTACCCGCAACAACAACCAATATCCGGTGTATCACGACCCCGGAACGCCGCCCCAATTGAGTCCAGATGGAAGTGGTACAAGTGCTGCCTATCAATGGAATTTCGATTTGGTTTCCTGCTGGTCGGCTCATCTTGACCCCAGAGACGGTGTAATGTGGGATGTTTCTCCAGCCGGAATTGGCAACACTGGGACACTACCCAAAACTTTTGAAGAATACAAAGCTTTTTACAACATTGTGCAAGGCGGCGTTACCCAATCGGGGCACAAACTGAATCCGGTCACTGGAAAACCCTATACCCCACAAATGGTGCCTCGTGGGGATTATACCCGGGTATTGGCCGAATTTTGGGCTGATGGCCCCAGTTCTGAAACCCCGCCAGGGCACTGGTTTTCAATCGCCAATTATGTAGCCGATCATCCTGCGCACAAGCGGAAATTTAAAGGCCAAGGTGAAGAACTTTCGCCGCTGGAATGGGATGTCAAAACCTATTTTATCCTGGGTGGAGCTATGCACGATGCCGCCGTCACCGCCTGGGGCATCAAAGGTTGGTACGACTACGTGCGCCCGGTCAGTGCCATTCGGTATATGGGCACCAAAGGGCAATCCAGTGACAACAAGCTCAGCCGTTATTCAGCCCAAGGCATGCAGTTGGTTCCGGGGTTAATTGAAACAGTACAACCTGCAGATACCCTGACCTGGGCGAAGGGCAGCGACTTGGGCAAAGTGAAGGTTAAAGCCTGGCGCGGCCCCAATTACATTACCGATCCAGCTACAACTTATGCTGGTGTTGGCTGGATTTTGGCAGAAGGCTGGTGGCCATACCAACGACCTACTTTTGTATCTCCACCCTTTGCTGGCCTAATTTCCGGTCACTCCACCTTCTCTCGTACCGGAGCGGAAGTGATGACAATGTTGACCGGTGATGCGTATTTCCCTGGGGGTATGGGTGAATTTGTGGCCAAAAAGAACGAATACCTCAAGTTTGAAGAAGGCCCTACTGTAGATGTCATTTTGCAATGGGCCACTTATCGGGATGCCTCTGATCAGTCTAGTCTGTCGCGCATTTGGGGGGGCATTCATCCACCTGCCGATGATATCCCAGGTCGGGTGATTGGTGAAAAAATTGGCAAGGCCGCTTTTGCATTTGGGGAGCAATATTTCAGCAAAACCAGCACTCCAACGCGAGATGGTTTGTCTGATTTCAACAATATGGCGGTCAAGGTTTATCCCAACCCAATTTCCAGCAACGCGAATGAGATTAAGTTGGAACTACCTGCCACTCACCCCGCCCTGCAATTTGAGTTGATCAACCAACAAGGGGCAAAACTTAGAACCTGGAAAATGGATGTGGATCAGTTTCAAGCGGGGTTCTCCTTGCATGATGGAGGTCGTTTGACCCCGGGGGTGTACTATTTGCGCATTACGGGTGATGGGGAACAGTTGACGAAGAAGGTGGTGATTGTGGAGTAGCGTACGCTGAGTCGGTTTGTTGAATACCCAAGCGGCATTTTTTTCACAAAGGAAACACCAAGTAACACAAAGGGCACAAAGTTAGACGTTGACGAGTGCCCTTTGTGAATTTATATTTAAGGCAACTTCGCAAAATCTATTACAGGTTTTTTACCAGCGAATGGCCGCGTAAACTGCTGATCCAGTTCTACAAAATCACTAAAGAACCCACAATTTTTCAAGAAGAACTGCCCTTCACTCAGCCCTCCAGCGTAGTCTTTGCGGAAGTTTTTCCGAGCAGTTTGATCGCCAGTGAATTTCATCCGGTTTAATTCCGTCCATTGACCACTTGCATCCAGCACCCATTGATTGCTGTACAAAGCCATGCGGGTGGTATTGCCCGTTTCGGGGATGAAGTTCTCCAAAAAGGAATGGAGGCGTTTGAGGTAGGTTGAGGTTTTGGGTCGCTTGAAACTGGCGATCAGGCGCCATTGGTTTTCTTCGGGAGCAAAGAAGTAGGCGGTGTATTGCGTGTAGTTTTGCTCGATGGGTTTGCCCTGGAGCAAAAATTGATAAGTGTTGCCCGCCTTCCAATTGTATTTCAAATAACTCTGGCCACCCGCGCCTTCGTTGCCAAATTCACCAGTGTACACACCTTCGCCCTTTCGAGCCATGATGATTTTTTGATCGGCGGGGATGGAGTTGGGGTTGTCGGTTTGGAAGGGACTCCAGACGGAGAACAGCACCCGCCGTTCTTCTGGCGAATTGACCTGGAAACCGAAATAACCTTCGGCAAAACCATTGGCCATAAAGTAAGAACCAATCACATCGTTGCCAGTGGGTACGGTAATTTCGCTGTAAAACCATTCGATCTTGTCCATGCCATCGGTGTTGTAACTCAGGTGTACCGAAGGCCCTCGGCGACCCCAATAGAAGTAGTTGTCTTGGTTGTTTTGCACAAAACTGAGCTCGGGAGTGAGGGCAGTGCCGCTGATGGCTACATTGGAAAGGGTGCCAAAACTCGCTCCGGTTTTGCTTACTCCCTGGATTTCTATGGCCACATATCCAGCTTTTGCAATGCTCCATTCGCCTACAAAAAACTCTTTTTCACCAGCTCCACTGACGCTGATGGTTTTGCTTTTACCCAAGAGGCTGACTTTGATTTTGCTTTGGCTGTTTTGCGCGTTGAGCAAAAGGGACAGATTGAGCTTCCCTGCTTGGGTGAAGCGGGCGTAGACTGTGCATACCGTCGCTGGATTTGTCCAATCTTCCAGGCCAGTTTTGCTGATTTTGCCCCCGTTGCTCACCCAGGCATTGCCACCGATGGGAATGACTTGGCGGTTGGCATCATGGGATTGGGGAATGGGTTCAAGTGATTCTGAACTAATTTGATTGATATTGCAGCTCAAGCATATATTGAGGCAAAGGAAGAGTAATTGAAACATGGTCAAAGTATTAGCGGGTTTCATTGGTTTGTTTTTGTAAAATGGCAAGTGCTTTGGCCAAAACTGGAGCATTGCCACGGGCTGTCCAAATTTGACTATAATTGGCCGCAATCGTGGCGTTCATGCTGGGCACAAAAGCGACTTGAGTTCCCCAAAAGCCCGAATGGGTGTAGGCATCCAGGCCATTGAGCTGAATAAAATACATGCCCATGCGGTAATCCATGCGGGGTTTGACGGCGTAGTTGCGTTTGGCGAGCATGGTATCCAGGGTAGCTGCTTTGTCGAATACCTTGTGGTTGAATAAATTTTGGAAATAAATGGCCAAATCTTTACTCGTGGACAAGAGTCCTCCGCCTCCGTACAAATCCAGGGAAGCATGGTAGTTGTAAGTGTCCGCACCGTCGAGGTATTGATGGATGCGTTTGAGGTCATTGCGGTGGAGGTTGGCCTCGTTTTCGACCCAGGTGCTTTTCAGTCCAAGGGCTTTGAGCTTGAGTAGATCTTCAAAAGCATCACTCATACTTTTGCCTGTGATTTTTTCAAGGGTTTCTCCCAGAAGGGTATACCCAGTATCGGAATAGCTGAATTTTTCTCCTGGCTTGCCCAGTGGCTTTCCCCAGGTAATGCAGCCACGCAGCTGTTCGGTGCGGGTCCAGTGATGGCCGGGGTCGTTCTGGATTTTTTCAAAATAAATTTGAGTCGCCGCATGGTCAAATAGGCCGCTGGAATGGGTGAGGAGGTGGCGAATGGTAATTTGGTCGGGTTGATAGCCGCCCTCAATTAAGATAGCGGTATGTTCTGGTGAAATGTATTTGCTGATGGGGTCAGTTAGAGCCAATTTACTTTGTTCCCAAAGGCGGAGGATGGAGCAGGCCACAAAGGTTTTGGTGACACTGGCAATGCGGAAGGTTTGGTCGGGCTGAAGTTTGTTTTGGGTTTTGAGGTCGGACACCCCAGCAGCGCCACTCCAGGAGATTTTTTGTTTGGGGCTTTCTACATGGACCAGAATACCTGGCATTTTGTCGTTGATCGCACTGTCGAGTAGGGCTTGGAAGGCGGCTCCGCTGGAATTGGAAGAGCCATTTTTCAAACTTGAAGAAGTTTGGCAAGCAGGAATGCTTAACAGCCCAAGGCATATAAGTATCAAGCTTAAGCCAGGGAAAATTATCCAAATCGGATTTCTCATCGCTTCTGGTATTTGGTTAAAGCTAGACCAAAGTTAAACTATTGCCTGAAATGCGGATACAAGTTGTAAAAATCATCTTTGGTGATTTGGTCTCTTTTTTGAAATACAGCAACTAGATCTGGGCGATTCATTTTTTCATAGAACCTGATGATTTGATCAAAATGCTCAGAATGGCCAAGTTCAGCATTATGGGAATTGTTTTGAACTGGAATGTGAATGGCTTGAAGGTAATGCTCCTCGGCTTTTTCGAACTGTTCGATTTGTTGGTACGCATTGCCTAAATCTCTGTGAATTCTGGAATGAGAAATGTAATCTTCCGCGGTGAACTCCTGGATGCTAAGTGCTTTTTTGTGGTAGTGAATCAGTTTTTCGGGAGCAGAATAGTGATAGCTTTGCCCAAGGCGGTAATAAAAATAGGCAAGGTCATTTTTATGTGTCGGAAAATGGGTTTCGACGATTTTTATGCATCTGTTTAAAGATTTTATCACGATCTCATTGTTATTAATTTCTTTGGCTTGCATATAGGCCATATGACTTAGGGCTTGCAACTCAATATCAGGCAAGTCATATTTGACGGAAAGATTTATGGCAAATTCAATGTTTTTTATAGCCTTATCGAAGTTGTAAATGTCGAATAAAAAGCCAGATGCATCAATTAGCCCGATTATGATTTCTTTCAAATTGAGCGCATTAAATGAAGCATCTGTTTTTATCTCAGGAATTTCAAGTTCTTCCAAATCAATTGCTCTGGCCAATTGTTGGCGTTTCGTGGGTGTATCCAAGCTCTTTTGTAAATCTTCAAGAGTCAATTTATTCGCCTTTGCTTTGAACAAAAAGGTTTTGAAAAAGTACTGACTGGCAACTGCATTGAAGTTTTCCTGATGTGTATTTGTAAGTACAGTGGAAAACACATAAAGCTTGTCCAATAAGTGCTCCAGCATGATTTCATGCAGGTTAAGCCATTTTTGGATGTTCTGCAAAAAGGCCTTCACTTTAGGATTTTGAAGGTACTCCAACTTGGCTAGCCATTTTTGAATGCTTTCAAAATCCATTTCCTGCCAGTTTTTGGCTTGTAGTACGGGTAATTGCCATTTGTTTTGCTCTGCTACCCAATGGTCAGTTTTGACCTTGACCTGATGAATGACAAAACCCGGGAGTTCCAGGGCAGTGAGGTAACCACTGTGGCAAGCTCCTGTATCAATTCCGTAGGTATTGTTGAAGATTTGGGGCAAATCTCCGACTACATGGTGGCCGTAAATGATTGGCTTTTTACCATCATAATGTTCTTGCCAAAAGCTTTCAGCCGGGAGTTTTTGAGTGAGGTACCTTTCACCCGAAGTACTTCCGCAGAGCACTTCTTCTTTTTGTTCAGCCCTTGATTTGTTGGGTTCAAATGCAGCATGTACGATGATGGCTTCGGGCGTTTCATGGGCGTATTCCAGTGTTTTCAGCCAATTTAAAAAACCGGGATATTCTATTCCAAACTGCACTTTGACAATTTCCTGGGCGTAATTGAGCTGCCCATTGAGGTGTTTGCGCTCATGGTTGCCCATCAATACCTTGCTGTTGGGCCGATTTTTGAAGAAATGATAAACTTCAAAAGACTTGTTGCCACGATCTACAATGTCTCCGAGGGAGAGCAAAAAATCTTCATCTTTCAGCTCTAGTTGTTGAAGCAACTCCATCAATTCGTCGTAACAACCGTGAATGTCTCCTATTACTATGGTGCGTGGCATCGTGGGCAATTTAACCGGGCTTAACAAAGGTAGGGCTGCAGAAGTTCCTACATCCCCACAACCGTCAAAACAGTAATGATTTGGCGGTAGAGAATGATGCTGAAAATTAGAGAAATCAGAGTGCCCAGGAACTTCAAAGTTTGTAAGGGCCAGGAAATATTGCCGTAAACTTTTCCTAAAGACCTCCACAAATAAACCCCATAACCAATAAACAAAGGTAAAAACCAAAGATCATCAATTGCTTCAAATTTCAGTAAATCAGACATGATAAGAAGGAAAAGTAAATCAAGTGCCATGAAAAAACCAAAACCATGCAAGGCAAAAATGAGATGAGGAAGGTAATATCGATTTTGAGCATAATAAAGCCCCCAGATGAATAAAGCCCAAAAAGGCGGAATGAAAATCAAAAAAAGCTTGGAATTTTCCCAGCAATTTTTGAAGGCTAGGGTGTAAAAAGCTGATGGGGTGATGTTCAATGCCTGGCTTTTAAGTTGGATGGCCTGAGCCATATTGTATCCAAGAACATTTTGAAGCCGATTGCCATTGTTGTAACCGCTGATCAATTCATCCAGTAATTCAAAGTAGACATTGGTTGTTGGAAGGAAAAAATGGACTGCTACGGCCACCGTCAAAAAAAGGGTTAAGGGTTTCATGTAAGCTTTACGCTGCCCCTGAATCCAGGTTAGGGTTAGGCCTCCTGGCTGAATAAAGAACAGTTTAAAACTCCGCAAGACTTTTGCATCAAAGTTCAGGTATTGCTCGAGGGTTTCTCGTACAAAGTAGAACAAGTTGAAGTCATGCTGTGGATCAATCTGTTTTTCGCCACACTGATGGCAGTATCCGCCCTGGAGTGGAGTTTGGCAAGACACGCAGAAAACATCTTTGGATGGAGTAGGATTATTTCCCATTTCACCTGTATTAGTTGGATGAAATTAGGGATTTTCACTTAATTCATGCACGAAATTTACTTCTTTTGATTCAAAAACTTAAAAGCTCGTGCCACCGCCGGATGCAAAATTGTACCATGGTCTTCTTCTGGCAGATACTCAAACCAAACCTTGGCAAATTTTTGGCTTTTTTGGAGCAGTTTGGCCAACCCGCGTGCGTCATGCTCCATCATCTTCCCCTCCTTACCCACTGCTATGTATACTTTGGTGCCAGGCCTGGGTTGAGAAGGTTTTATCCGCAACAAGGATTCATTGTCCCACCACAAACTCGGACTCATGATGATGTACTGGTTGAACAACTGTGGCTTTTTTAGCACGATTTCCGTGGACATCAACCCAGCCAAAGACTGTCCGATCAAGGTTTTTTCGGCATTGGTCTTGTACGCTTGATCGATATAGGGTTGCAATTCTTTTTCTACAAAATCCATAAAACGGGCTGAGCCGCCAGCGTTTTTATAGGCACTTTGATAAGCCGCTAACCCGGGTGGGAATTGGAAACCTGATGCAGCTGGATAGGTGAAGTCCCGCTTGCGATCGGTATTGGCAATGCCCACCAAAATGGAAGGTGGCAACTGTTCTACCCAGGGAAAACTGGCAAATTGAACAAGGCCAGCGATGTGGATAAAATCTTCGTCGACTGCACCATCGAGCAGGTAAATCACTGGGTAGGTAAGTGCGGAATCCGGCGAATAACCACTGGGTAAAAAGATGTTCAAAACCCTTTTTTCTCCTAATGTTTTGGAATAAAGGGTGTCTACATGGCCTAGCACAAACGCTGCTTTTTGAGCCATTACATTACTCAAAACAAAGACTGAAAACAGGATAATCAGGGAATATTTCATAGGCTATTAAAACAAGCCATGCAACTCGCCTTGCACCATATTGACTACCTTGGAGAGGTCGTCCTGGCTGCGGGCAAAATCGATGTCATCGGCATTGATGATGAGCAGTCGACCGCTGCTGTAGGTGTCGATCCAGGCTTCGTATTTTTCGTTGAGGCGGCGGAGGTAGTCCAAGCTGATGCTGCCCTCGTAATCGCGGCCCCGCATCTGGATGTGGTCTACCAGTGTTGGGATGCTGGCACGCAGGTAAATGAGGAGATCGGGTGGCTGGATTTGGGAAGACATGGTTTCGAACAAATCCAGGTAATTGTGGTAGTCTCGCCCAGTCATCAAACCCATGTCGTACAGGTTGCGCGCAAAAATGTAGGCGTCTTCGTAGATGGTCCGATCCTGAATGACCGTTTTTTCTCCACTCAGGATGTTCAAAATCTGCTGGTACCTGCTGTTCAAAAAGTAAATCTGCAGGTTGAAGGACCAACGGTTCATGTCGTTGTAAAAATCAACGAGGTAAGGGTTGTCGTCGGCGGATTCATAGTGGATGTCCCAATTGAAACTTTTGCCCAATTGGGTACAAAGGGTTGTTTTTCCGGCGCCAATATTTCCGGCAATGGCCACGTGCTTGATTTTGGAGACTTGGTCTTGCTGATTCATACTTTGTTCTAAACTAGCTATGCTTTGTGACGCGGCTAAAATACGTTTTTTGTTGAGCAGCACGAATTATCCTTTGAGAAGTTTAGAAAATTAATGAAAGGATTAAGTGTATTTTTGCCGCTGTCGAACAAAATCGCCTACTTATCTAAGAATTTATCATGACGATCACGGGAACTTTAATTTCGAGGCTTGAACATTTGGCCCGTTTAGAACTTTCTGATGCCGAACGCCAATCTTTGCAAGAAGACCTTAGCAACATCTTGACAATGGTGGAAAAGCTTCAGGAATTAGATACCAATGATGTAGAACCTTTGGTATACCTAAACGAGGATGTCAACGTCTGGCGCGAAGACGAGGTAAAGAACCAGGTAGAACAGGAAAAAGCCTTATCCAATGCGCCCCAACAAGACGGGACTTTCTTTATGGTGCCAAAGGTTATTGATCTTTAAAGTGCAATTTGCACGGACAACACAAATCTTTGTACATGGAACCGATCATTTCTTTTCGCGAGCTCAAGAAGACTTACATCATGGGAGATACCCAGGTGAATGCCCTTCAGTCGGTGAGTTTGAACATCTATAAAAATGAGTATGTCGCACTGATGGGGCCTTCTGGTTCAGGAAAGTCAACATTGATGAATGTACTGGGTTGTTTGGATACGCCTTCGGGTGGTGCCTACTTCCTCAATAACACCAATGTGAGCTCCATGTCTGACTCGGAATTGGCGGAGGTGCGCAACAAAGAAATTGGTTTCGTTTTTCAAACCTTTAACTTGTTACCCCGGCTTTCGGCCCTTGAAAATGTGGCCTTGCCCCTGGTCTATGCAGGCATCAACAAGCATACCCGCCTGGAAAAAGCCAAAGCCATGTTGGAAGCAGTAGGACTTGCGGACCGGATGGACCACAACCCCAATGAACTTTCGGGTGGTCAACGCCAACGGGTGGCCATTGCCAGGGCTCTGGTCAACGACCCCTCGATCATCCTTGCTGACGAACCTACGGGTAACCTCGACTCCGTCACCTCTTACGAAATCATGGTCTTGTTTGAACAAATTCACAAAGCTGGCAATACCATTATTTTGGTCACCCACGAACCCGACATCGCGGATCACGCCCACAGGATCGTGCGTATGCGGGATGGACTGATTGAAAGAGATTATAAAAATGAAAACATCACTACTGCGGAAGCCTTAGTAGTGGGGCAAAAATAAGTGCTCATTTTTTTTAAGCCAAAGGATTAGATAAGACACTTGAAATGAATCGTTTACTTATCTAATCCTTTGGCAAAATGAGCACTTATTTTTTTATCGCCCCAAAGCAAAATAAGGGGTTCGCAGTAGCGAGCCCTTTTCTATTGGGCATCTTCACGACAAGTTTTTTAAAAATCCCTTCCCGTTTAAGAAATATACTTTATTTTTGTCGAATCACCTTTTTTCGATTGCAATTCCTTTGTATTCAATGGGTTGCAAAATTGGCTCTGATAGCCGCGCTTAAATGCGTGTACTTTCACGTTTGAAAGTCGGTTTTTTCTTCGTTTTTGAGCTTTTCGATTGCCAGTCTCATTACCTCAATTAGGGGTAGCCCCAACTTTTCGGCAAGTTCTTGTAAATCCTTGTGCGCGTCCGCGTCCAGGCTTATTTGCTTGTACGTCCGACGTGTACCCCGCTCTGAGTACTTGCGCTTCATGCTCTTTTGTTCTTTGTTACTCACAACATTAGATGTTTTTATTGATACTCACAACCCCAAATTAGTGTGAATCCGTAAGTGCAACAAACTATTTATGAAGCGGTATTTTTTGAAGGGTGAACGGTAAAAAAAATATGGTTGCCCGTTTCCAGACAACCCCAATCGGCCTACTTTCTCGAATACTTTGGAAGTTTATTCAACTTTTTCAATTCTTCAATTTCGCCCCGAATGAAACGACGGTCTTTGCGTCCATCGCCGGGGAGAAAGCAAGGTGTAAGCAACCCACACTTCACCAACTTATCAAGAGTCTTCGTATCTACTCCCAGCATCTTTGCCGCCCGGCTTGGTCTTATCCAGTCTTCGCCGCTGTCGTCAGATTTACCCAACGCTTTCAAAGCATCCTCCAACGCTTTTTTAAGCGGGTCAATCTGTTCAGCAATGATAGTTTTTATTGTATCCTCAAAACTCATGGGAAGAATTTTTGAACGTCCTTATAATAGGGGGTAGGCTTCCAGCCGATCCGCCCCAATTGATTCGCATCTAGGCTACTTACCTTCCGACAGTCCACCAAATCAAAATAGCACCTATTTCTGTCGAATAGTGCCCGGTCAAAAACTTTGTGGAAAGGTAGGGCATACACACACGCTTCAAATGGATCAACAAAAAGTATAGTAAGCGGCAAAATTTTGATAATGTCGCGGTATGTCCAGTAATCCGCCGTATCGATGCCCGTTTGATCGAATGCAAAACGCCGAGGGTAGGTTTTTACCTCAACTGCAATTATGTCAAAACCACCATCGTTGGGCTTTATAGCCATAATGTCGACGGGTGCGGCTTTGCCCTCATCATGTGGGTAAATGTTCCATCCGTTACGCTGCAAATAGGCTTGTGCAATCTCTTCGCCTATGTCACCCGTTTTAGTAGTTCGCAGTTCTGAAAACTTTGGCTTTTGGGCCTTGTTGCTATACCCCATATGCCCGCGCTTTTTTGTTAAAAAATTCCTCCAAGTTATGCTCTTTGGCCATGCTGGAGTAAATGCCGATATTGAACTGCTTTGCGGATCTGGCCGTAATCACCCGACTCACATGATTGGCTATTTCCCGGCTCAATTTCGCATCCAACCCCGTGAAGTATTGAGCGGGAATAGCATAAGGAAAAACAGCGCTCAAATGCTCCTGAACGACTTTAACCGCAGCTTCGCCGCATACCACTCCACCGTCCGCTATCGCGTCCGCTATGGCCTGTTTTGCTGCCTTATGGATGTATTCCTTGTTAGCATCGCGCAAGCCCTTGGAAATGGCCATTTTTGCCGACCATTTTTCGTTGGTTGGCTTGGTAGTTGGTATGCGGCCAAGCAATTCAGCGTCCAGGTCATGCCAGTCTACCGGGTCGTAATTGTCGCGGCGGGTTTTGTTGGTATCGGGTTGGTCTACCACAAATTCAAACCAGCCCTTTAGATGAGCACGCATGATGCCAGCGAGGTAAGCCGGGTTTTCAAGGCGGTCAATATCAACCCCTAGATTTTTCTCATCTGCCAACCCATCAACATACTCTATCGTACGCTTTATCGCATCCGTCTTTAGCTTCAATTCCATGCGTTCAACCCGTTGACCTGGTTTAATACCGTTGAGGTGCCAAAAGTCCGCTATATAGCATTTGTCGTCTGCCTCAATGCGATCTGATTTAACATAGGCAGTCAGGTATTTTGATGCGGATTTTTTACCCCAATCAAAGCCCGTTGTTTCCCTGCCTACTGCATGTTCCTGGTTGTATACCGCCCGGCCTACGTTCTCCCACCCCTTGTATTTTTTGCTAATAAAACCACCCTTCCAACGCTTGTACAGTCCAATGAATGGTGATGTGTAGTACAACCCCAAAAGCGGGTCATTGCCTACGCAATTGGAATCAACAGCAATGTCAAGTCGTGAAAAATTATTGATTTCAACCCGCAAAGCAGATAGCAGTCGCAACAAGCGGGCACTCCACCCCATCGCGTACAATTCGCGGTTTTCGACCTTGATTTGAGATAGGTAATCGGGCAGAACGCCCCCTTTCCGTGGGTAGGTAATAACAGTGGCGAAGGGTTCAACCTCTTCACCCAAAAAAGCATTGTATTTGCCTTGGAAATGCTTTGTACCCATAATAATGGGGTTGCCTTTTGCATCCTTGGAAGCGGTCACCAGCCTAACGCCGGGTAACTTTATCTCAAGTGGTGGGGCTTCTCCTTGCCCAAGATGCCAAATTGTATTTTTTACCGTCAATTCCACAAAATCGCATACAATTGTTTGCTTTTTCGCTGAAATTGAGTCACTTAGAGCGGTAGCCCGGTCACGGGTTGCCCCCCCTGGTGTAAAGTTGGAGTCCGTTACACTTAAAGGACTCCTGGTAAACATACCCCCACCACCGGGAGCAGGCAAACCCGATTTGCTTTTTTGATTCTGCCTTTGTACATTTGTACTCATAACCTTTAAGAATTTAATGGCAGCGGTTTCCTAGATCGTTGCCATTTTTTTGGTCGACTAAATAACAATATATTTACTGTTTTTGCCCAATGCAGCGGCAAAAGCTGGTTTTCAAGCAAGTTGTTAATAGTAAAATGATTGTAAGGGCAAGCGGGTCAAACCCCAAAGCGACATAGGGTATTTTTCATGGTGAATCTGTGATCTGCGATTCTACACGCCAAAGCACGAAATTCGAGTTTAAAAAGTGGGGGGATATTTGCCCCGATCCCCCCAGCGGGTTCGCATCTACACGAGTTCACCCGGTGGTCGTGAATACCCCTAAACAGTTCCACCGGGTAGCCCATTTGCGATTTATCATTAAGGGTTTACCCTATTTTTTCCTTTAATCAATGCTTCAACCTCTGTGCGTAGCAACTTCCCCCCCCGCCCTTTAAATTCACAAGTAAGCACTCCCTGACGACAATAGCGGCTTATTACTCCCAGAGGCACCGCTAATGCTTTTGCGGCCTCTTTTTTAGTCATTAGTTCGCCAGCCTGATGGTATACTTTCAGTTCATTCAAATCGGATAGATAGCGCATAAAGCAATATCTTAATCTATCCTCTATTAATTGTTCCAATTCCCGCCGAGTCATGGTCAAAATAGGTTCCATTGCTTTTGTTTTTTCAAAGTTCATTAATCGGGTTCGTATTACAAAGGGATTCCCGTTTGTCCCGTTTTCCTGTTTACAAGTCTAGTTTGGGGAACCTCCTTATTGCTCTGCCCACATCAGGTGATTCTTTTTTATCACCCCATAGGTTTTTCCCTATACTAGTTCCAAATTGTGCTGCTATGACTTTGCAGGCTTTGTTGTCAGTGCAATCAATTGCTTTTAAAGTCTTTACGTGCATCCAGAAGGCTACAATGAAATACTTTTCCTTGTCATTTTTTACAAATAACCCTTGCTCATTTGTGATTTTAGCTTTTTGGGCAAACTCTATTACATACCTGCTGTGTGCCCCAAATAAAGTATCAAAATTTATCTCCTTTTTGATGCTTAACTGCAATTGTTGCTGCTTTTCTGGTATCAGCTTATCCAAGTATTCAATAATTCTCCTAACTTTTTGGTGATCTGCAATTTTGCTTATTTTAAAGAGGAAATTCAACTCCATTTCCCCCGCTTGCCAGTCCCTTACATCACACTCCAGGTAAAACTTAACTTGCTCTTTAGTACCTGAATAAGGATGTATAGGTTTTATTCTGTCATCCCAAAACGTTTGCCACTTATCGTATTGTTCCATTAATTTTTCCATAGCTCTTTGGGGCGAATGGTGCTTTAGCCTTCCATTCAAATCAACCAAAAATTGATCAAACCACCTTTGGGCCATCACCTCAGCATGCCCTAGAATTTCATCTACAATCTCCGATGTTTTCCTGCTCTTATCAGTATTGAATGTGCTTGTGGATAACATCTTCAATGCTTCGTCAGTCCACCCATTAGGGTCTTTGTTGTCTTCCATGCTTTGTGATTTTCGCAGTAAATGGGGTTTAAAATACAAATTTTTATCACTGTAGAACGGCTACTTTGTAGGAATGGCAGGGGTTAAGCAGGGTTACCCCCCCCACCCCCTTTTTTTCGGGTGGGTGAAAAGAGTGGCAGCGGCGATGTGCGCCGCGCCGCCCTAGAGATTTACCCCACCCCCCCCTTTCATAGTCCCTCCATCACCAGCCGTCCAGGCAGGCTCATTACCTCCGATTTGGGGTAATAATTACGCCTATCACATGCTCTTTGCTGTATAATCAACCCCCGCTTTGCATAGCTGCGAAGGGTATCAACATCCTTGATGTTCAATACCTTCATTGCTGTTTGAGCATCCAGCCAATCAGGTAGGGCGCATGCGTCATTGTACTTTTTTTCAAGTACTTCGACTGCTTTTGTGAGCCTTTTCACCTCTTTATTCAGGTGCTCCATATCTTCCCGCGTTTTCAATTGAGCATCCAAAAAACGCCTAAGTTCTTGCACCAAAAGTTCTGTGCTATCCATGGTTTATTACTTTGTGGTGATCAATTCTACATGTGCGTTGTCCTCTGATTTTCCAATAAAGTATTGAGTACTTTTTAAGTCTTCAACCCTTTCCCTGATCAAATCCAACTGCTTTTGCATTGTTTCAAGTTGTGATTGAATCCATAGTTCACGATCAATCATTGATGAAATTACTGTATCATTCAGCGTTGCTTCCATGGCCCAATTAGTTTTTAATGGGTGAATGTTCTGGTTTGTCGTAAAAGCCAGCATCCTGTTTCAGCCTTTCGACATCCATTTTTAAAATATCCATATCACATTCCAGGTCGGTCACTTTCGATCCGTCATCACTATTGGCTTTGATTTCTTGTACTGATTGTTCAAGCTTGCGCAAGCGCTGTCCTAGGTTGCTCACAAGTTGATCCAGGTTTTGCAGTTGTTGGGTCATTTGCTCCAAATCCATGTCTTGAATTTATTTGAAAGATGAAAAAATCCACCCATTCCAGGTTATTGGCTTCCGCTTGCAATGTTCGGATTGTTGTCTTTCGCCCGGCTCGTTCATTGGCCAAACGTTGCTGTACAAACCGGGCATGCCTCTTTTTGTACATCTTCAATCGTTGGCGCAATTGCCAGTCATTTAGGCCAATTTCGTGTGCTATAAAGGGTATTGGGTTTAATGTTTCCCGGTGCCACTTCCATTGAGTGAATATCCATTCAAGCCCCCCGGCGTTTGTTGACCATTCTTGCGCCGGGTCGATCCGTTTCCCGGCGTTCCGTTTTGGGTCGGTGGCTGCGTTCCTGTATTGCTACCCGGTTGGTTTGGTGGTGGAGCTGGAGTAGGGGCAGCACCGCCCGGTGCCCGATGTGGAACGGTAATGTTTTTGTAGGCAGCAGGTAGCTGTTCAAAATTTACATTGAAAACAGGTTGCTGCATGTTGTCCAGGCTGTACAGCTCATTGGGTGAAAGGGGAAGGGGTGGTGGTGGTGTGCTTTCTTCAATACGGCGGATCCGCTCACGAATGAATTGATTCCAGCGACAACCCAGCGCGTGAAAAAGTTCACCCAAAATGCTGCCGGAAAAATCGTATTGAGTTGGCACCACCTTTGCTTCGATGCCTGATCCCTTTTTGTGGATTTCATCCACTGCAACGGAAACTATCAATATCAGGTGGCAAATGATTGTAAACCAACTTAGCCCGCCTTTATAGCGGTTGGTGGTGGCTTCATTGAGTTGCGCGGTTTTGTCATTGGCCACACTTACTTTGAGCCTGGCTTGCTCCAGGTCATTCGATGCTTTTTCGATTGCAGTCGTTTTCCGATCAGCGGCGGTGCCTAGCTCTTTGCCTTTATCCGCTTCCAATGTGGCCAATTTTGTGGCGCGTTCAGCCTCCAGGGTGGCCACACGTTCACGTGCATTACCTTTGGCGGTGGCGAAGGACTGCCCGCGCCGTTCCTTTGCTTCAATGCCCTTTATTTGGCCATTGGCCTGGCTAAGTTGGGCAGCGTATTGGGCTTTGATCGCTTCAATTTGAACGCTGTACCGTTTGGCTATTTCGGTACTGTCTGCTCGATAGGCACCCACAGCATCTTTTTGTGCATGGCTGTACACTCGTTCAGCTTTATTGCTGTTTTCCTGCTTTGGTTTGGGCTTGACTTTATCCACAATATCCCGGCTACCGTTAAAGCTCATTAAGGTGCCCGCACTAAGCAGTACAGCACAGGCAACCCAAACGATGATTGTAAGGGGCAAGTCAAGGCCAGCAAAGCGACGATGGAGGATTGCACGAACGCTGAAGGGCAAAAGCACCCGCAATCCGGTTTCGATAATGGCCACGCCAATAAGAGCACCCGCAAGGGCTCCACCCGTCGCCAATCCAGGTACAAAAAAAACTAAACTGGAATGAATGGCAGTGAACAAAACGCCCAATTCGGTAAGGGCCGAAATAACCTGTGCTAAATAGCCCGATACCTTGAGTGCTGGAATCAATCGGGCATAACGGTTAAAAAAGTCGCTGTCTTTGGGCAGCGTTAGAAATGATTTCATAATTTTGATTTGATTTTCATTAGAAAATTGCCCTTGCTTGGTGCCTGCTATTGCTCAAGTGAGGGCTTTTTGTTTCTACCTTCCAGGGTTCAGTATTGCCCTTTTAGGCTGCTTGCGGCTCTTCTTTTGCCTTTCCGGTTCGGTACAGCTCAGCGCATGGAATACCGTTTTTGATTGAGCAATGAAAGACAATTTCACCCGCCCTTGGTCGGTAGTCGCTCCGAACAATCAAACAGTTTACCCCGTCCGTAACTACAAACTTTTCGTACCCATGGACAATGTTTTTGGGTGCAATGGCTTCAAAGTGATCTTTGGCCACTTGAGCAAATTGTAATGCGTTCATTTTTTTGAAATTTATTGGTTTGAAAATTGATGCTTTGCAATGTCGTTTATTGCGTCCTGTGCTTCGAAGAGTAGTTTCTGAAATTGCCCGGCTAGTGGATCGTTGTTCATCTTGAGCCACATGTAAGCCCGGCGTATCTGCTCGCAACATCCGATCAAGTTGACCTGACATTGTGCCCGTGTGCCTATGCGTACTTTTGCCCTTAGTAGCTCCAGCGATTCGGCGAAGCTTTCATCAAAGATAGATAGTGGTGAATCAGTCATGGTTTT
>JAIYAV010000329.1 GCA_027488855.1 Saprospiraceae bacterium | reverse complement strand
ATTGCAGCGTTCTACTTTTACATCGCCTTTGGTTGCAGCTTCGATCGCTTCGGTTCCGAACGCTACGGACAGCTCTTGGCGAGCTTCCAATTCATTGATGCTCAGTGCATCTTCCAGGTTGAATACTTCCTGATTCATTGTTGTGAAAATTTTGTTGTGAAAAAATTTGGTTATGAATACTAAGCTTAGTCGCATTAGTTGGCATCAATGGTCAAGGTTGTCGTCTTGTTCAGATCGAACAACGTCTTGGAAAACTCAGGTGGAGTACCCATTATGCCCGTTACATTGTTGGAAAAGCCGTACTTTTCGGTAGGAATGCCCATCATGTTGGCGTCCATTTTGCCGTTGTTGTTTTCATCGTGGTACATGCGCACCGCGTATTTGCCTGGGGGGAGATTGTGAAAGGTTACCATACTACCTTGATCCCACACCGAAACATATGCGCTGGATACGGTTTTTTTCTGTGCATCCATCACTTGAATGCCTACATGCCCATTGCTGTTGGGCAGGTTGTTTACGACTACTTCCAGTGTGAAAATTTTACTTGGAGCAGCCTGGGCACTCAGCATAGGTAGTGCCATCAAAAACAATGCAGCTGTGAGTAGAAATGATTTCATAGCTTGTATACTATTGAATGGTTATGAAATTGATTGTCGATTTTGCGAATGATTGGTCAGCGGTACAAGCACATCTTTTTGTAGCAGTTCCACTTCCTCCTCGATACTCAATGACTTTCGATCAGACTCCGCTCTGCCAATGGCCCAGTAGGGGCGCAATTTTTCAAAAAAAGCTGCCGTGATCGGATAAGTCCTATAGGTGGCCATGTCGAATAGGTAATAATTAGATCCATATTCGTAGAGCCCAAAACGCTGGTCGTTTACCGTAAGCGAATTGCTCAAAGCTTCCACCGGCCAGACTGGTTTTTGTATCTTTTCACTCAGGTGATCCAAATCCAGCTGTTTGTGGATGGAAAGCCAGCCCTCCCACTGCAAGGGATATTTCACAAGATTTTGCGCCAATAAATCGTATAAGGTTTGCATCACCCGCGAGCAGAATGCTGCTCTCTTCTCATCGGTTCTAGGCTGTATGCTTGGATAAAAATGCACAAGTGTTTCCACAAAACCATCTTTGGGCGAAACCACAGGTACTATCGGTATTTGTTTCAGGTGAGCCAGGTAGGGTATACCCATTCGGACAAAAACCTTTTGTTCCAAGAAGTTCACCTTCAACAACTTTTCATCCTGGCGACTGGCGCCTCCCGTCCCCGTATTGCCATCGGCATAAATGATGATGCTTTGGCCCTCCTCAATTTTTTTGGCAATAAGTGTCGCAGTCCCCAATTGCTCTGCATTCAGAACATCAAAGTTGGAGCTGTGTCCGTACAATTGGTTGATGGTTGTCACCGAACGAAATATTTCTTCTTTTTGCTTGGTAAACAGGTCATTGTTCACAACCAGCGAAAAGTTATACCCCAGTCGAGCCAAACACCCAATAATGGTGCGGTAACTGCCCAGGTGAAATGCACAAAATATGCGTGGGCTGATCCGGTCTTTCAGCACGGGTACAAAATCACCGGCCATGCGCAGTTCATATACCCGTTCTGTAATTTGCTGATCAAGGGGAGCAAGGCTTTTTTTGATCAAGTAATCGACAAAAATCTCTTCTCCACTTCGATGTTCAAAAAGCTCAGGAAGCAGGTTTTGCATGTTGGCAATGGTGAAAAAATACTGCCGGAGCTTCCATTCGTATTTTGCTTTTTCAGCTGCCTGCACGATGCCTTGCTGCATCTGATGAGCAATGTCATAAAACTTCTGGTTGTATGCTTCCATGGTACACCGGGTTTTAGGGATTGAGCTGGACTGCCTGATAACTTTGAAAATCAAAGCGGTACGAATTTTCCCCAATTTTCAAAGTGCTGTATCTAGCTGCGTCAGGAAGCGCGTTGGTGTTTTTGAATTGATGCATATCCAGGTACTTGTGTACATAAAACCAGCCCTCCCATTGCAAGGGATACTTACTTACGTTTTGTTCCAGGATTTCATAAAGCTGCCTGGTAACCTGCTCGCTGTATTGTCGTTTTGAAGCGTGGTCTGGCGCAATCGCGGGATAAAAATGCAGTACTGCATCTGTCTGCGCCTCTCGCCACGAAATGACCGGTACAATTGGCAATTGACTAAGGTATCCGAGGTGAGCAATGCCTTGCCGAGCAAGCAGGGTTTTGCCCATGAACGTGGTAGTGAGCAGTTTTTCATCTTTGCGAAAAACACCGCCTGTGCCCGTATTCCCATCAACGTATAGGATCATTGACGAGCCGTTTTTTAATTGTTGGTACATGCGCATTGCGCCATCAAAACTTTCGGCATTGATGATTTCAAATTGAGACTTTAAGCCAAAATATGCGTTGATGCGCGTAACCGTTTCTCGAATTTGATCCCCTTGCTCCCTGTAAACCTTTTCATCAACCACCAAACTGAAGTGGTGTCCAAACCTCGCCAAATGCCCAATAATGGATCGGTAAGACCCCAAGTGATAACAGGCAAAGATTGCAGGGCCACTTTGGGCATCTATCCAGGGCTCAAAATCGCCACTGTACTTGAGTTCCAGCACTCTTTCTGCGTACCGTTGGTCAAAAGCTGCTAACCGCTGACTTAGCATCAAGTGTTGCATGATTTCGGCGGGAGCATATTTTTGAAGGAGCTCAGGTAGCAAATGCTGGATATTTGCCTGGGTGCAGTACAAGCGAAACAATTGTTGACTCTCCTGCATCCAATCTACTGCCTTACTCACATGCTCTTGAATGTGAGCGTAAATCAGGTTCATGTGATCAATAAACTTGCTCATATTCAGAGTTTTTGGAGAGTTTTTTGCGCGACACCTGTGTGATGGAGATGCTCCCGGTCAAAAACACATTGTCGTCATTGTATGCTTTGACTTGCAGGAATAGTGCGTGACTAAAGTGTTGTTCCACCTTGGCTTCCAGGTATAGCTGTGTACCAGGGAATACCGGTTGCCGAAAACGTACTTTTCCATTTCCCAACACCCCGATTTGATCGGTAGCAGTAATATTCGGGTCGAGGGGCATCCCTTTTGACCAATTCAGCGCATCCAAAGTTTGCAAGACAGCACCAGCCTGTGCTAGGGCTTCGACCAGATATACTCCTGGCATGATCGGAAAACCAGGGAAATGACCTCTGAACACCTCATCTTCACTGCCCACATAAGCGTATGCGGTAATACTGGTTCGAGGCTCGTATGCCAATACTTCTTCAACCAAAAGTATCGGGTAGCGATGAGGGATCAGTTTACGAATGTCTTCTTGTAGCAATAAGGCTTTCATAGCTCGTAGTTTTGATGTTAAGAAATGAGTACTGCCACGGCATATCCAATTTGGTCAATGGCAACTACTGCCCTGGGCAGATTGGAGTTTTGTAACATTGCGGCCAAAAATGCAATTCCCCCCGATGCGCTGTCGGCATGACCTATTTGAGATTCTGGATAGTGAAAGTTATAGCCTTCGAATCCTGGAAAAGACGCGTTGGTAGCGGGGAAATCAACAATGCCCGATCCAGCCAGAAAAACATCTTCAAACCTGGAGAAAACACTTAGTTCTTTTAACAATCGATCAAGTACATCGAGTGAGGTTTCCTGCTGGATAGCCTGAGCACTGACCAAGGCCAGAATTTCGCACAAGGGTTGGGCATCAATAGCCTGAGCCATTTGCTCACTGGCCAGGGTCAGGCCTACCCCAATGGAGCTCGAATCCAACAAACTGGCAGATTGCATGCCCCGGAAAACAATCTGATGATATCGAGAAACCACATCCGACGCAGCCACTACCGCATAATCAACCAGACCAAATTGGAGGTGCAGGGTAGCGATGTCGAGCGCTTGCAAAAAACCAGCGCTACCTCCCGTAACCGATACATTGGCACCAAACATTTTGCTTTTCAAGCCCATAAAACTTGCCGATGCATTCGCAAGCGTGTTGGGCGCTTTCATCGGGCTGACGTAGTCTGCACCTTCTACTTTGGCACTGAGGTCAAAGAGCCAGGCTTCTTCCAAGTTGGCCAATTCCGAGCCATCGTACAATCCTATGTTTTGGGATTCCGTATAGGTGTTGGCGGCAATCCCAGCAGATTCCAGGCATTGATAGGCTAGGTTACAGTACATTACCGTTGATTTTCCAATAAACTTCAACCCAACTTTGCCTAAATAACCATGTGGATCATACGTTTCGCGAGGGGCCGATGGCGGGACTATTTCTCGCTCAAGCCAAGCTCTTTGAAAATGCTCCATACCAGTTCCCCCCGGAGCGCTAAAACCTTGCCCGATCACTACGATTTTTTGATTGTTCATGCTGCTTCGGGTTGAAGGGTGGAAGAATAATTGGCCAGTACCACACTACAGATATTGCCGCCAAAGCCAAAGGCATTGCTCAATACATGCGAAAAGTTTTGTTGCCGCGCTTCGCCTGGCATCACATCCAATGCATAGGGAAAATCTGGGTCAACTTGTTCAGTGTTCTTAGTTGGGGGGCTGATTTGGGTATTCAAACTCATGGTTGCCGCGATTGCCTCTAGCGCTGATGCTGCTCCCATACAGTGGCCAAGCATGGATTTAAGACCACTCACGGGGATTGTTGGCAAATTCTCCCCAAAGATCTTGGCAAGGGCTTTGGCTTCTTGTACATCATTAGCCGGAGTTCCCGTTCCATGTGCACTAATCAAATCTATGTCTTGTGGCTTCAGATTGCTCGAATACAGGGCTTTACGGATAGCCCGGGCTGCGCCCTCGCCTTCTGGGTCTGGAGCTACCCGATGATAAGCATCACAGGACAATCCATACCCTTTTACTTCAGCATAAATTCGAGCGCCTCTAGCTAGGGCATGTTCAAGGTCTTCGAGCACCAACATGCCCGCGCCCTCGCCAACTACCATGCCGGAACGATTTTGATCAAAGGGTCGACAATCCTGATGCGTCATTCCGCCCAACCGATAAAAAATAGTGTAACAAGAGCGGGTGAAAGCATCTGCACCGCCAGCAACAACCACTGAGGTACGACCTGCCTGGATCATAGAATACGCAGTTCCGATGGCGTAGTTACCCGCAGCACATGCAGTCGGAATCACCATGTTGAGACCTCCAAAATTTAGCGCTTTGGCTACCAGGGCGCTAAGGCGTATCGGGCGCATTCGAGCAAAAAGTGTGGCCGCCTCGTCCGAAAACTCATGCTCAGCCTCAGGGTCGTAATATCGGTCCAGCGTACGCTCCAGAATATCTTGATTCCCGCTGGTCGTACCTACGATTAGTGCATAAGCATTTTTGTGCGCTACGGGGTAAGCCAACCCCGCGTGGTCGAGAGCCTGTTGGGCTGCTTGTAATGCATAATGTACAGCATTGCTTTCTTCTTGCAAGTTGGCAGGTACATTGGAGTCTGGCCAGTCTACCTCTGCTGCCAACATATTGCCTTTGTAATTGGTGGAAGGCAATTTACTCAAGTGTCGAACTCCACTTTCTCCGCGCACCAAGGCATCCCAAAAAGATGACAAGTCATTGCCTAAGGGAGACACCACCCCCATGCCTGTGATAACAATACGTTTCATAGCTTTAAAAATTTAAAATCCAGGTTGGTTTAAACCGTAATGCCTCCGTCTATAACAATGGTT
The DNA here is from genome assembly GCA_027488855.1 of Saprospiraceae bacterium. Classification (GTDB taxonomy): domain Bacteria; phylum Bacteroidota; class Bacteroidia; order Chitinophagales; family Saprospiraceae; genus Haliscomenobacter. The sequence goes on along the minus strand of JAIYAV010000329.1, from coordinate 8,927 downwards.
TGTCCGGTAATGTAATCGCTGGCTTCCGAAAGCAAAAACATGGTGAGATTGGCTACCTCTTCAGGAGTTCCTAAGCGCCGAGCAGGAATGCTTTGCCTGAGTTTGTCCTTTACCGATCGATCCATGTCTGAAAACATCTCCGTCTCGATGTACCCAGGCGCAATTGCATTCACCTGTACATTAAATCTGGCGTACTCAATGGCCAATGATCGGGTCAAGGCATTTATTGCTCCTTTGCTGGCACAGTAGTTGGCCTGGCCTTTCATGCCCTTGATGCCAGAAACCGAAGACATGTTGACTATTTTCCCTCCACCATTGCGAATCGCTGAAGCCAGGTAAGCTTGACACAAGTTGAACACCCCCGTAACATTGGTGTGAAAAACTTCTTGCCAATCATTGGAGCTCATTTTGTAAAAAGGCGTATCTCTCACAATTCCAGCATTGTTGACTACTCCATCAATGCGGGGATAGTCCTGCAACAACTCCTGGATGATCCTGGTAGAGGTCTGGTTGTCGCCTGCGTCTGCCGGAAAAGGTATCGCCTTGCCAGGGGTCTCTTGAGCTACAAAATCTTGCAGTTGCTTTGCCTTTTCCTGGTTGCTCAAAAAAGTAAAGGCTACCGTAGCACCTTGCGAAGCTATTTTTTCAACGATTGCTTTCCCCAAGCCCCTACTCCCTCCTGTCACCAGAAATAATTTTCCGCTAAGACTCATTGGATGTACATTTTGCTGGTGAAAGAGCTATGCAGCGACCATTGCAGGTGTTTGCAAAATGAGCTGAGTGATATTGTGAGGCGTGTCCATCAGCATAATTTGCTCTTCACCCAATTTTACGCCAAATTCTTTTTCCACCCGCACGAGGATTTCCAGTCCCATCAGCGAGTCGATCCCCAGGTCATTGGGTAGGCTGGATTCTGCTTGTACGTCTTCAACTTCGCACTCTGCAACATCAGCCACAATTGCAGATACTTTGTTCAAAATTTCCTTAAAGTTTTCCATTGCTTTATGTTTTTAATGAATAAGAATACTTGTCGATGATCCACCAGGCGCTTTATTTCTCCCTGATTTCTGATGTAAAACTACAAGCTCCAGAGGCCCCAATCAAGGCACTTTTACACACTTTTGACCACCCCAAATTTTGACAATTGCCCCGAAAGGTGTCTTTTTGACTAGCCCAAATCAATTGAGTTCTTGCCCAAAATAGGTTCATTTAAAAATCAAACTTTGTATAAATTTTGCAACTTGTCGAAAAATAAGCAGCAAATTGTAGTAAATACTGGAATTAAAACTAATTTAGCTGCAATTATTGCAAATACCAGCATCAAAACTTGCAAAACTGCTCGCAAGTAATGGCTGGATCACAATTACTCAACTACAAAAAACTTAAGCGTATGAACAAAAAGTACGTGTTCAGGTACATAAGCGGCATGGCTTTGCTCTTGCTGCTTCCCTGGGTCGGCTATGCTCAAGGCAAGGTAATGCTCAAGGTCAATGGAATGGTCAAAGATGAGACTGGGGAGCCGCTCATTGGTGTGAACATCCAGCTGAAGGGCACACCCGTTGCCAGTATCACCGATTTGGATGGCAATTACACCCTCAGCGGTGAAGTGGCTGAAGGTGAGTACAGCGTAGTGACCAGCTACATCGGTTACTCCAATAGTAGCCAAACGGTAAAGGTTTCGGCCAGCAATGCCACCTTCCAATTGAACTTTGACATGTCGCCCGACCTGCTCAATCTGGATGAAGTGATCGTTACGGGGAACACCTCTACCACTACTCGCAAGTCCTTGGGCAACAACATCTCCGTGATCAATTCGGACAAGATCAAAAACTCGGCAACCACCAACTCATTGGGCGCGCTCCAAGGCAAAGTGATGGGTGCACAAATCACCCAAAACTCGGGCGACCCTGCTGGGGGGATCAGCATCCGTTTGCGGGGCGCGTCTTCGATCAATGGTTCCAGCGATCCGCTTTACATTGTGGATGGGATCATCGTGGACAACTCTTCCCAAAACGTGATCAACCGCAACGCGGATGCCCAAACTACCGGTTTCCAGGCAGGCCAAAACCGCCTTGTCGACCTCAACAGCGCGGACATCGAACGCATTGAAGTCCTGAATGGTGCTTCAGCAGCGGCCCTTTATGGTGCCCGTGCTGCCAACGGCGTAATCCAGATTTTCACCAAGCGGGGCAAATCAGAAAAATTGCGGGTTGAATTTTCCACCAGCCTCGTGACCAGTGAATTGCGCAAGGAAATCCCGATGACCACCATTGGGGAGCGTTTTGGCAAAAAAGGAAACGATCGTTTGGAAACTGCACAGGATCGTTTGACGATTCTGCTCACAGTTGGTTTACCAGACGCAACGTTGACTTCTCAAGGTGTCAAATTTGTCAAAGCTGGTTACACGCCCCGTACCCTGGTCACCGACAAATACGCGGTGAAACGGTACAACTATTGGGATGACATTTTCCAAAGTGCCGTGGGAACGGAAAACAACCTTTCCTTTAGCGGGGGCAACGATAAAACCCAATTCTACGCCTCCCTCGGCTATTTTGACAATGAAGGCATCGTCAAAAATACCAACTTCAAACGCTACAACCTCCGCCTCAACCTTGACCAAACCCTGGCCTCCTGGGCAAAATTGTCCTTCGGCCTGGGCGCCAACCTCTCCCGCTCACAGGACATGCCCAACGGCAACAACTTTTTTAACCCCATCTCCGGAGTCTTCATCATCGACAACGTGTGGGATCTCAACGAACGGGACGCCAACGGCAACCTGCGCCAGGTGGAACAAGTGCGCGTCAACCCGCTCAGCATCATCGAAACCTTTGACATCAGCCAGCAGACGTATCGCACCATGGGCAACGTTAAGTTGAGCCTCTTCCCCGTCAAAGGGTTGAACATCGACTTGATCGGGGGTGGCGACATCTACTCCCTGCAAGGGAACGAATACCACCCACGTCTGCCTTATGGTGGCGTGAGTGCCGACTTCTTCCCCGACGGATACGTGAGTTTGGCCACTGACAACTTGATGCTCTTCAACAACGATTTGAACATCACCTACAACCGCAACCTGGGCAAGTCCCTGACTTCCACCACGATGGCGGGCTACCAAATCCAGTACAACCGCCGCCAGTATGCAGCGCAGGATGGTCGGGATTTGGCACCGTTTGGCAAAACCATTGCCGCAGCCAACAACCTCTTCAACCGTCCGGTGCAGAGCATCTCTGAACGTTTCATTTCGGGTGCGTTCATTCAGCAGACATTTGGTTGGAAAGAACAGGTGTTCATCACTTTGGCTGGTCGGATCGACAAGTCTTCTGTTTTTGCTGAAGACAACCAGAACAACTTTTACCCCAAGGTTTCGGGTAGCTGGGTCTTGTCCGATTACATCAAAAACAAAGACCTGATTTCCTCAGTTAAACTGCGCGCGGCTTACGGCCAAGCGGGTAACCTGACGGGGATTGGTGCTTACGATCGTTTTGACAATTACCTTTTGTCTTCGATTGGCGGCCTGGCTTCCATCACTCCTTCTACTACTTTCGCCAACCCTTCGGTGCGGCCTGAAAAGATGACCGAATTTGAATTTGGTGGCGATTTTGCCTTTTTGAAAAACCGCCTCAGCCTGAGTGTGAACGTGTACAGCCAGAAGATCACCGACCTGTTGTTGACCAAGCCTGTTCCTCCTTCCGTGGGCGGTACCAGCATTGTGACCAACGTAGGCGACAATACCTACATGGACAACAAAGGTTTCGAGTTGATGCTGAACGCTGCACTGGTGCGCACCAAAAACTTCAAGTGGGACCTGGGACTGCTTTACAACCAAAACCGCAACCGCGTGTATGGCATCGATGGTGGCTTTTTCAACCTGCGTACGGGTGGCCCACAAGCGGTACTCAATGGCGAATCCTTTGGCGCTTTTTATGGCACTTATTACGCTCGCGACAACAATGGCAACTTGTTAAAAACCACCCAGGGCTTGTTCCAGCCTGAGCGTGGCGTACAAACCACTGCCCTGCAAGGTACGCCTGACCGTGGCGCGGATGGCCAACCAAAAACCACTGGCGTAGGTAGCACCGAATTGCGCAAGGTTATTGGTGACCCAACGCCAGATTGGACGGGGTCATTCAATACCAATATCTCCTACAAAAAGCTTAGCTTCTACGTTCTGTTCGACGCGGTAATTGGCGGCGACGTGTACAACTGGAACCGCATCACTTCCAACAACGTAGGCTGGGGCCCCTTGGCGGAGCAGGAAATCCGGGGTGATGTTCCTCGGGGTACGGTAGCTTCGGTAGCTGGCGGGATCAACGGTGGCCGGATTCAGGAAGAACACGTAGAAGATGGATCTTTTGTCAAAATCCGTGAAGTAGCGCTGACATACGAGCTGGGTAAAGTAAAAGGTTTGTTCGACAATTTCAACATCAGCATCATTGGTCGCAATTTGTATTCCTTTGATAACTACCAGGGTTTTGACCCAGAGGCCAACTCTGCTGGGCAAAGTGACCGGGTTCGCGGTGATGATTTTGGCGCAGTTCCAATCCCACGCACCTTGATGGTTCGTTTGAATGGTCGTTTCTAACACTTAAAAAGGTAAACAATGAAACTAAAATACATCATCTGTAGCTTTTTAGGCTTGGCAGCGCTCCTGAATACGAGTAGCTGTACCAAGGAATACATCAACCCCAACGCCGCCACCAAAGCTGAAGTATTGAGTTCGGCGGATGGCTTGATGGGCCTGGCAGTAGGTATTCGGCGGGAATGGTCGGTTGGTGCAACCAGCGCCCTGTACAACAATGTAGTGTGTAATGGCCTTGCTACCAAGGAATTGACTGTTTTGAATACGGGCAACGCCACTCTGGCCTCACTTGAAGCTGGCAAAGGATCGCTTAACGGAGCGAATTCAACCATGGCCAACCTTTGGACCAGTGCCAACCTCGTCAAAGCTTACGCGCAACAATTGATCGACAATTCCTCGGTCATTGGCGATCCAGGCACCAAAGCAGGAGTAGAAGCCTATGGCCTGTTTTTTAAGGCGCTGGCGATTGGTACCTTATCCCAGTTTTGGGAACAAGTACCCACCGAGATCGTTTCTTCCAACGAGTACATCGACGGCAAACGTCCCGGATTCAAACCCCGCGCCGCCGCACTGGATGAGGCCATTGCGATCCTCAAACAAGCCGATGCAACCATCAAAGCAAATGCTCCTTCAGCTACTTTTAATGCCAAAGTGGGTACGGACATTAGTTTGCCCAACGCCATTCAGGCCATGATTGCCCGTTTCAGTTTGATGAATGGAAAACTGGATGATGCACTTGCTGCTGCCAATGCGGTTAGCCCAACGGTGCTTTCGGTGTTCAAATACGATGCGGTGAATCAAAATCCAGTGTTCCGGTCCGGTTTTGTGAGCAACAACGTAGTGGCTGGTGTAACCAACTTTGGCCTCACTGGCACCCTGGCGCCTGAGGCAGCGGATGCCCGGATCGCATTTTACCTGGGTGGTACTACTTTGAGCAGAGCAACCGGCTTTTTCAAAAGTGACTTGGATGTGATTCCAGTGTACTTACTGAGTGAAATGACTTTGATCAAAGCGGAGGTTTTGGCTCGCCAAAACAAAATCGCTGAAGCCATTGTGGAGTTGAATAAAATCCGCACCAAAGCCACCGATCCGCTCAATGTGACTGCAAAACTTGCGGCTTACAGCGGAGCGCAAACGCAGCCTGCGGTATTGGAAGAAATTTACAAGCAGCGCTGTATCGAGTTGTTTTTGTCGGGTTTAAAGTTGGATGATTCCCGCCGTTTCGGTCGCCCCGGCCCCAACGATGCCAATTTTGAGCGCAACCGCAATTTCTTCCCCTACCCTAATGTGGAACGGGACAACAATCAGGCGAATACGCCTGCGGATCCGGCAGTTTAAGTGAAAAATGAAAAATGAAAAATGAAAAATGAGCTGCCGCAGCGGTTTTGACTTGAGTTCTTGAACAAGTCGCTGCGGTAGCTCATTTTTCATTTTTCATTTTTCATTTTCACCCCAATCACTGGCTTCCCCGAAGCGCCATTCGGCGCATTGATGCTCAGCCAATCGGACACGGTGGGCGCAATATCATGGACAAAAGTGGGTTGATTCGTTGAACCGGGGTTGATTTTCCATCCGTAGAAAAGTAAGGGAACGTGGGTATCGTATTCGTAGGCTACGCCGTGGGTTACACCTTTGGGGTAGTCGGCATTGAGGAAGCCCGGTTCAAGACTGAACATGACGTCGCCCGAACGTTTGGCGTAGTAGTTGTTTTGCAGTAAGTCTCTTCTGAAACCACTACAAGTACTAATGTCGGCATTGAGCGGCACAAAAGCACAGGCAATCTCTGGCCGAGTCAGCAAAAATTCAACAGTGGCACGCTCTACATCTGGCTTGTTCAACTTGTATTCAAGCATCAATTCATGGTCAAAAAACAACTCCTGCTCATTGTAGATTGGCACCAGTTTTTTGGCCCCAAAAAGTTTGGCCAGGTGCTGGTTCAGAGAATCCTGAATGGCCGGGCCCATTACCGCCCATTTGTTGTAGCGGCGGTCACTCATGTAACTGCGGTTGTAAGGGGCACCGTGGTCGGCACTCAGGAAAACCAGGTATTGGTCTTTGCCCACCTCTTGATCCAGAAAGTTCAGCAAGCCAGCTAGTTCCAAATCCAGCCGCAGATAAGTGTCTTCCGCTTCGATTGAGCTGGTGCCAAAAAGGTGACCCACGTAGTCGGTGGAAGAATAACTAATCGCCAAAAGATCGGTGATGGCGTCTTTGCCCAGTTGTTCATTCAACAAAGCAGCTTTGGCCATCTCAGTAGTGAGGGTACTGCCCCAAGGAGAATAGGGCAAGTTGCGAATCTCCTGGGGCGTATGCGGAAACACTGGCTTTTCTTCATGGCTGTACTTGCCTTCATAGGGGTTATCGTCAGCATCACTTTCGGTATACTGGGCCAGTGGTAGCAATGGCGTCCAAACTTTTTTTGCCAATTCCTGAGCCATTTTGCGCTCATTAAATTGTTGAACCCAGGAAGGAAGTGTATTGGTGTAAAAACTAGTGGTCACAAAATTCCCGGTTTTAACATCCATCCAGTACGTACCGTTTGAAAAATAACCTGCTGGAAAAATCGAAGACCGATCTTTGAGTGCCACACCAATTACTTTCGCACGATGGTTGGTGGCCAGCTTGAGCTCATCGCCCAAGGTAGTGACCAGCAGATTGCGGGGCGACATCAATAATGCATCATTAGAAGGTGCACCAACAGCGGTTACCGTTTTGTCTTCCGCGCAGTATACCATCCGCTCTTGGCGTTTGTCGTACCACATGTTGGACACAATCCCGTGTACTGAAGGGGTAGTCCCAGTGTAAATGGTGGCGTGCCCTGGGCCCGTTTCGGTAAAGGCATAGGCATAATGGTTGTTGCGGCAGTTAAAACCCTGGGTAATCAGGCGTTTGAAGCCGCCGCTGGAGTATTTGTCCCAATAGCGGTAGAGGTAATCGTAACGCATTTGGTCAACCACCAGGCCAACCACCAATTTGGGCCGCTCGGCAGGCGTTTGCGCAACTACAAAATTGGCAAGGAAGAGTAGAGCGAAAAGAGCAAGGTAGCTTCTCATTTAGGCAGGTTTTTGAACAAAAAAAAGGGCTTCAGGTATTTTCGCAGGAAAATTAGGGGATTTTTTGAGGAAAGCGCTGCCTACAGCAATCAATTTGCCATTTATTAACCTTAAAATCACTTTCAGGAACCTTGAGTTAAAATAATTACGACAAATGTCGTAGAAAAATTTGCACCCCATTGAAAAGGCATTTATCTTTACGACAAATGTCGTAGACTATGTCCAAAGAATCATTTACCCAGCCTTCGGAAGGCGAACTAGAAATCCTACAAATCCTCTGGAAAATTGAACCAGCTACCGTGAGGCAAGTCAATGAATTGCTCAGTGCCAATAAAGCGGTCGGATACACCACTACCCTGAAACAAATGCAGCGCATGCTGGAAAAAAAACTCATCAGCCGAACAGACCAGGAGGGTGGCCATTTTTACAGCTGCACCCTTCCGCAACAACAAGCCCGACAAAATCTGGTGGATAAACTGGCCCAACAACTGTTTGAAGGTTCAGGCACTCAATTGGCCATTCAGGCTCTGGGCTCCGGGAAAGTCAGCCAGGGTGAACTGGCAGAATTGGAAAAACTCCTCCAAAACCTCAAAGACCAGCAATCCCATGAATGATGCACTCATCCTCAGTTTGGGCTGGACGCTCTTACATTCCCTTTGGCAAATCGGGTTGCTCGGCCTTTGCACGCTCGGCCTGGAGCGACTCTTGCGTACCTATTCCGCACAATTGCGGCACCAGGTATTTCTGTTTATGCTCGGTGGCATGGTGCTGGCCAGTGCTTATACCTTATTCCTGGAATGGCAGTATTTCGCAGAAGTGCAGCATCTTGCTCCGAGCTTGGCAACTGATTTTAGCTCAAATTCTGTCAACACAATTTATACTCATTCGATTGATAGCGGCCAAACCCCAGTTCCTTTTCTTCAACGTTGCAAATGGTGGATTGAAAGCCACTTGTACTGGCTGGTAGGCATTTGGGTGCTGGGGACGGCCTTTTTTAGCCTGCGTTTTGCCTGGAATTATTTGGCCTTGACTGTGCTGCGGCGAAAGAGTAGTAGCATAGTTGACTCCCGTGTTTTGCAGTTGATCCAACAAGTAAAAACGAGCCTGGGCTTGCGCCAAAAAATCGGGTTTTACAGCAGCCCTACCCTTAGTTCACCCCTCACTTTTGGACATCTTTTCCCGGTGGTCATCCTACCTGCGGCCTTGCTTTGCCAAACGCCACCGGCCTTATTGGAAGCCTTGATCCGTCATGAGTTGATCCACATTCGGCGGGCCGATTTTTTGGTCAATCTTTT
>JAIYAV010000391.1 GCA_027488855.1 Saprospiraceae bacterium | reverse complement strand
CAAAGAAGACCAGCGTGAAGTGAAGTCCGGTTTGGAATGCGGTATGTCGATCAAAAACTTCAACGACATTAAGGAGGGTGACGTGATTGAAGCGTACGAAATTGTTGAGATCAAGCAAAAGTTGAGCTAGAATTGGCTCGGCTTAGGTGAATACGGCACAGGTGGCCAGACAATGTCCAATTAGACGCGGATGCGTTTGGTTGGGCATTGTTGTTTTTGGGAGGCTACAAAAAGAAGATCCCGCCAAACTTATTGTCCTTCCTTCGCGAAATGCACGCCCGCCACAGGTGCGGGTCTCTATTGCCCACTTTCGCAGCCAATTAGACTCAATTAAGCAGCTATAGCGTGCAACCAGTCTTGCCGTTCAAACAGTTCCTGTACATCCTTGACAAAGCGTTGGGCATCAAAATTGCGGATTTTTTTCTTGCTCAAATACTCCTGCATGGTGTCCACATATTTGGCAGCCATCATGTGCAATACTTCTTCTGGGCTGGATTGTTGAACTACAGCATAAGGCAGGCTCATTTGGGTGTAAATTTCCTTGCGTTTAGGCCGGTAACTGAAGCTGTCTACATGGGTATGTTCGTCATCTTGTTCGATGATGTAAATGAAGGCAATGCCCACAATTTCCCCGTAATCGCTGAGCTTTAAGTGGTCTTTCAAGGCGGCTTCAATCAGATTGATGTTGTCGATGGCCACTTCATCAGGTACTTCGTGCCAGGTGACACTGGATACTACAAATGGATCACGCATGGTTTTTGTTTTTATCGGTCTACCTTGTTACCAGGAGGGCGAATCAAAGGCTTAGCGCGCTTTAAGTTCTCCGGGAGGGTAGCGTAATTGTATATTTTGTGTGCCTCCTGTATGAGGCAATCTTCAACTGTTCCTCTGTATTCAACCTGGTACAACAAATTCATTCGATCGAGCCAGGCGTTTCTGTATCGACGGTCCGTAAAGGTCACGCCGTACTTCCAAACTTCACCTTTGCGCAAAAAAATGAGTGAATCCTGCCCACAATTGTAACAGGGAAAATAGCCATCATTGGCGGCACGCAAAACGTACTGACTGGCTTTTTTTACTCTTTTTACGCGTTCATTCAACTCCTTCTGTCGCTGTGGGGAGAGTTGGGCATTTCCATCTGCATCAACAACGATAAAGTCTGCCCCCTCCCAATGCGCATAAAAGCCCAATATAGTCAGCATCAGGAAAAAAAGCAAGATTGCCTTGCCACCTTTTCGCGTAGGCTCGGAAGGGGCTCCCTTCGGCTGGTATTTTTTGGAGACCACATTCATAAAGCGTGGAATTTAGTTGTTTATAGGGTTGGGAATCCGGTAATAAATGGATTACTTTGGAAATTGGTTCCTAGCAAGACCAAAGATAAAAAATAAATATTGCAACATTCCTTTTTATTGTAAAAAATTCCAATGTCGATAGAAAAACCGACCGATCCATCTATCTATCATCAGGTGAAAGCGGTGATGAAGTCGCTCAACATCGACCAGGCACAATTGGGCGAAAAACTGGATTTAACCCAGGCCTCCGTCAGCAAAGCCTTGAATGGCGGCAATGAAAAAACCTTCAAGCGTATTGTGGAATTGCTAGGAACGGAATACGGCATCACCTCCTTGAATCAACACCTGGAATCAGCGGTAGGCAACGATATCGCAGCCATCAAAAGTGATTTGCAGGAGATTAAAGAGGAATTGAAGGAGTTGAGAAAGATTATTGGGCGGTTGGAGAAGTGAGAAGACCATTAGCCTGCCATACCAAAATAATCGCGCTATGAATTTTAATTTTTTCTATATTCGCCAACCCTGCACCACTTAACCCTTGGCCCTGCATGACCATCAACTGGAAAAAAATCCTCTTCGGCATTTCGGATGAAAAACTGGATCCCTATTTCCACCTCGAACGTACCGAGGAATACAAACTAGTGGAGGTCAAGGAAGCACTGGCGAAAGCGGAACTGCCCGAGGCCCTGCACCTCTTGAGCACCTTACCTTCAGCGGCCATTGAACCCCACGTGATTGCCCTTTCTGCCCGTTACCACCGCTTGGAGGAAGAGCAACTTCGGGGAATCCTCAATTACCAAGACTACCAAATCGGCCTCAACCGCCTCAGCAGCGACATCCTCAAACTGCTGCAACTGCTGGAAAAAACCTTTCAACCCGAGAGCACCATCCAGGAGGTCAAAGCCAACCTCCGCCAGCTCTATTTGCAACGCCTGCAAGACAAACTGGCCGATCGGCACCCCATCAACATCCAATGCGCCTACAGCCTGACGGGCACCGACTGGGATCGTGCCCAAATTGCCTACGACGACATTGTATTGGAACAAAAGGAAGTCAGCGCCAGCCTGGAGCGCATTTTTGATGAACACCGGGGGCGATTGTTGGTCATCGGGGAGCCAGGGGCGGGCAAAACCTCGCTGCTACTCCAACTGGCCGATGCCCTGCTGCAACGCCGCGAAAACCGGATACCCGTCATCCTCAATCTGGCGACCTGGAGCGAAACCTACAAAAACTTCGAGCACTGGCTGCTGGAAACCCTGCCCCGCGCTGGCTCAGTATCCAAAGCATATGCCAAAACCTTGGTGCTGGAAGACCGACTCCTCCCCCTTTTCGATGGCCTGGATGAAGTAAAAGCCGAACACCGCCAGGCTTGTCTGGATGCCATTGCGCAGTACGGCCAGGTGGCCGAGCACCAGTACGTGATTTGCTCGCGTACACGGGAGTACGCGGAGATCGGCGAGGCCCCGGTGTATGCCCAAATCGAACTACAGCCACTCAAAGCGGAACAAATCCGCTCCGAACTGGAAAATAGCACCCAGCCGGAGGCCAAGTTTCTGTTGCATGCCATTGAGCAAGATCCCCTGTTGGCGGAAGTGGTGCGCAATCCTTTTTATTTCAATACCACCCAACTGTTGTTGGCTTCGATGAAGTCGTACGCCAGCCTGGGCATTCAGGCGCGTACGGTGGCGGAATTACAGGTGGCACTGGTGGAAAAATTTGTGGCGCAACAGTTGAATACCACGGTGAAAACGGCATTTTCGGCGGAGAAAAGTCGGAAGTGGCTGGGGTTTATGGCGAAGAAGATGGAGGAAAATGGGGTGGTGGTGTTTGAGTTGGTGGATTTGAATTTGGGGTGGTTGGAGAGGAAGTGGCCTTATTATTTTATAGTATTTTGTATCTATATCCTTGCTGGTGCAATTGCTAATTTTCCTTTAAAATGTTTACTTTATTTGAGTTTCTCACTCGTTTGGCTATTCTTTATCTCAAATAAATTTGATTCGCACAAAAAAATCCTATGGCGTTTCTCAAGGATTAAAAAAGCCCTATGGTTTATTCCAATATTTGGATTGCTTTTTTTAACGCTTGAAGAGATTGGTTCAATATCCGGTCATAAACTAAGCTTCTCCGATATTCTTCTAACTATTGGGACTACAATGATGATTATTGCTTATTTGCCAAAATTAATTCCTCTTTTAAAAGAGCATTTCCTTATTTACATCTCTTTAGTTATCATTTTTTTAAATATTGATATTTCCACCCAGTATAAAATCATAGGGCTTTTGATTGCATTTTTATTTACATATGGCTTAGAAAAAAAAGAACTTTACAGGAGAACTACTGTGTATTCTCCGTTTTATTCTGCTTTTTTGAACGAATCTATTTATGTGTTTGCGTTGTTCACCCTAGGATTGCAAATAGGTTTTTTCCAAAAGTCACAAAGTGTTAGCGGTATTCCAATCCTAATTATTTCTGTGCTATTAGGTGTTATACCATTTTTACTAATTGCAAGACATTTCATTGTTAGATTAATTCTACTAATTGAAAAAAAGTTAACAATCAGACTTGCAAAATTCATGAAAGAAATGGACGCCCGCCACTTTTTCGAATCCCCTGGCGGCAGTTGGCGATTCCGTCACAAAATCCTCCAGGACTATTTCACTCAGGAATATGAGCGGATGGAGCGGGAGCGGCAGAACTGAAAAACCGGCTCAGCATTCCACTCAAAAGAATCCCTCCAAAACTTGACTACAAAACATTTTGTTCTTATCTTTCGGAACAATACCAATTTGCTGTAAAAATTAGCCTATGAGTGCTGAAGCATTGCAATTATTAGCTGTCATCAAACGCTTATCGCTCAGTGAAAAACTGGAGATAATGGAGCTGATTTCTAAAAACATCAAGGAAGAAAACATCCCTGCGGAAGATGAGACTGCGCAGAGAGAAGCTGCGGCTGAACTTCTATTAAAGGATTATCAGCAAGACGAAGAATTGATTGCTTTTACGGCTATAGATCACGAGGCTTTTTATGAAAAGAACTGAAATTTGGCTGATTAACTTGGATCCTACTGTTGGTGCAGAGATTAAAAAGATTAGACCAGCAATTATTGTCAGTGATGACGCATTGGGCATTTTGCCATTAAAAGTTATTGTACCCATTACGGACTGGAAAAGCCACTATTCTGCGGCTGATTGGATGGTACAATTGATACCAGATTCAACGAACAAGCTCTCCAAAACTTCTGCAGCGGACTGTTTTCAAGTTCGTTCACTATCTGAAACCAGAATGATCCGAAAAATTGGGGAAATACCAGCTACTCAAATGGCCGCTATAGAAATTGCGCTCAGTAAAGTGTTGAAAATAAGTTGATTTTTGGCATTTTAGCTCAGTTATGCTCCAATTCGAGAGTATTGTTTGCTGAATGTAGAATGAGCGCTCAATCGAGTCATCGATTTTTAAAACCTCAACCCAGTGAGACCAACTCAATTTATGCGAAAGCTCCGCATAATTTTAGAAACGTTGGATACCGAAGAGGCCACCTATATTTGGCATTTACCCAAAGACAAACTGCAATTAAGAACTACTTTGCTGGAAAACGGGAGCCCCGCTAGGGGCGTGACATGGGTAGTTAATAACGGCCCGATGTTTCTCAGAGTCCCGTAGGGACGCGATGTGGGTATATCCTTCGAGACAAAATACCCCCATTTCGTCCCTACGGGACTCTGAAAATCCTGGATATCGCGATATACTACCCATATTTCGCCCCTAGCGGGGCTTATCGCAATGTTCAAAACAGAACTTAACAGCCCTGTCCTAAAGTGGAAACCAGTCTACGTAAAATTGATATTTTTTGACTTCCGAGCTGAATATCAGAACTTTAAACATTCGAAAATATACTCCCCTTTAGGGATCGGGGGTTGGTAGACCTCAGTATAATACTGCGCTGAATGCACCTTTTTCCTTAAGTTTATCACATTGGCCATCACCCCTCCACCAGCGTCCCAATATTCTCCCCTTTCACGATCCGCATCAAATTCTCATGATCCCCAATATCAAAAACAATAATCGGCAGGTTGTTTTCCTGACACAGCGTAAAAGCGGTCATGTCCATAACTCCGAGGCCGAGGCTGATGACTTTGGCGTAAGTGAGGGTATCAAATTTGGTGGCGGTGGGGTCTTTTTCGGGGTCAGCGCTGTAGATGCCGTCTACCCGGGTGCCTTTGAGGATGACGTCGGCGTTGATTTCGTTGGCGCGGAGGGCGGCTGCCGAGTCGGTGGTGAAGTAGGGGCTGCCGGTGCCCGCAGAGAAGATGACCACGCGGCCTTTTTCAAGGTGGCGAGTGGCGCGGCGGCGGATGTAGGGTTCTGCGATTTGTTTCATCTCGATCGCCGAGATCAGGCGGGTATAAATGCCCGAACCTTCGAGGGCGCTCTGGAGGGCCATGCCGTTGATGACGGTGGCCATCATGCCCATGTAATCACCTTGAACGCGCTCAATTCCTGATTTGCTGGCGGATAAACCCCGGAAAATATTCCCGCCACCGATCACGACGGCGATCTGGACACCAATGTCGATGAGGCCCTTAATTTGATTGGCGTAGTGAAACAACATTTTGGCGTCGATGCCGAATTGTTGATCACCCATTAAGGATTCTCCACTGAGTTTGAGCAGGATACGTTTGTACTTGAGCTGCATGCGCCAAAGCTGATTTTAATTCAAAATCGAAGATAACAATTTTAATGAAAAACGCCAAATGGCGTTCCTTCACTAAAATGAAAACTTATTTTTTTATCGCCCACAAATGAAAAAGGCGAACCGGAAAGTTTTCCGATTCGCCTTTCTGGATTAACCCAGTTTCACGTGTTTGAAGCCCGTGGCGACCAAGTCTTTATCGATGGTCTTGAGGTAAGCACCGATGGTCAGTTTGTTGTCCTTCACGAAGTCCTGGTTGACCAGGGTGTTCTCCTTGTAGAACTTGTTCAAACGGCCCAAGGCGATTTTGTCAAGCATTTCTTCAGCTTTGCCTTCGTTGCGCGCTTGTTCCTTACCAATTTCAATTTCTTTTTCTACTACACTTGCATCAACATCGTCCTTGTCCAAGGCAACGGGGTGCATCGCAGCTACTTGCATGGCTACATCGCGGCCAGCATCGTAGAAGTTGTCCGCAGATTTGCTCAAACCTACTAGAACACCAGCTTTGTTGCCCATGTGGATGTAAGGACAAACCATGGCTGCTTCAAGGCGTTCGTAGGAGACATCAATTTTCTCGCCAATAACACCTACTTGTTCGGTAGCTTTTTCCCCGATGGTGATGTCTTCGTATGGCAAGGCCAAGAGCGCTTCCAGGCTTTCTGGAAACTCTGCCAGCGCGAGTTCCGCAAAACCGCGAGTCAGGGCGATGAAATCTTCGTTTTTGGCAACGAAGTCGGTTTCGCAACCCAATTTAACGATTACACCACGTGTTTTGTCGGGTGACACAAGTGCCAATACACAACCTTCAGTAGTTTCACGATCTGCACGCTTCAGGGACAATTTTTGTCCTTTTTTGCGCAGCAAATCGATCGCTGTATCGAAATTCCCTTCAGCCTCGGTCAATGCATTTTTGCAATCAGACATACCGGCACCGGTCATGTCACGCAATTTCTTTACATCAGCGGCAGAGATGGTAACGCTCATGGTAAGTGTTGATTTATATGTTGATGAATGGTTGGAATGGGAGCTGTTGGCTATCAGCGATGAGCCGTCAGCTATCAGCAATCAGGGCAGCCATCAACAATCAGGTTTCAACGCACGATTTGGCTGATAGCTGACTGCTGATGGCTGACAGCTCATTACCGTACTGCTTCCTTCTCTGCTTTCACAGCTTTGCGCTCTTCCAAACCTTGGCGGATGGCTTCTACCATATAATCAGTGATGATTTTTACGGATTTAGAAGCGTCGTCGTTGCCAGGGATAGCGTAGTCAACCTGATTTGGGTCAGAGTTGGTGTCTACGATACCGAAAGTGCGGATACCCAGTTTGTGGGCTTCAGCAATTGCGATGTGCTCGTGAGAGATATCTACTACGAAGATGGCAGCAGGCAGGCGGTTCAGGTTGGCGATACCACCCAGTACTTTGTCCAGTTTGTCGCGTTCACGCGTCAAAGTCAGGCGTTCTTTTTTGGTTACGCTGGTGAGCGTACCATCAGCAAGCATGCGGTCGATGGTTTGCATCTTCTTCACCGAACGGCGAATGGTTGCAAAGTTGGTCATCATACCACCCAACCAACGGTCGGCGATGAAGGGCATCCCTACGGTCTTTGCTGCTTCAGAAACGATGTCGCGAGCCTGTTTTTTGGTCGCAACAAACATGATTTTTTTACCACTTTTGGCCATTTGGCGCATGGCGTTGGCTGCACGATCCAGGGAATCGAGGGTGCGATTCAGGTCAATGATGTGAATGCCCTTACGCTCCATGAAGATGTATGGAGACATTTTAGGGTTCCACTTCTTTTTTAAGTGACCGAAGTGAACGCCAGCATCCAAAAGTTCTTTATAAGTAGGCTTGTCCATTATTCCGGATTGAAAAATTAGAAAGAAAACTTTTCCACAAATACGCGTTCCATTAACGCTTGGAGAACTGGAAGCTCTTGCGCGCCTTTGGCTTACCGTATTTCTTACGTTCAACCTCGCGGGCGTCACGGGTAAGGAACTTACGGTCTTTCAATGGCTTGCGGAAGTCTTCGTTCAATTGAATCAGGGCGCGGGAAATACCCATCCGCACTGCTTCAGCTTGGCCTTTAAAGCCGCCGCCAGAAACGTTTACTTTGATATCGTACAGGTTGACTACTGCAACTTCTTGCAGTGGTGCCACAACGGCAATTTGTACGTGAGTTTGTGGGAAGTACTCTTTATAGTCACGACCATTTATCTCGATCTTGCCTTCACCTTTTTTCAGGTAAACACGAGCTACAGATGACTTTCTCCTCCCGGTGGCATTAATTTGTTCAGTCGTCATGTTGACTTGATGTTCCCACGGCTAAGCCATGGGTTGTGTTTACTTCTTAAAATTCAATTCAATCGGCTGTTGTGCTTCGTGTGGGTGATTGGCACTTTCGTACACGAACAACTTTTTCACCATTGCACGACCCAAGCGGTTCTTCGGCAGCATACCTTTGATGCCACGCTCTACCAAATAAATGGGTTTGCGCGCCAACAGGTCTTTCGCTACAATGCGCTTCTGACCACCCTGGAAACCGGAGTAAGTCTGGTATTCTTTCTGATTCAACTTATTGCCTGTAAAGCGTACTTTGCCTGCATTAACGATGATCACATAGTCACCCGCATCAAAGTGAGGGGTGTAAGAAGGTTTATTCTTGCCACGCAAAATGTGCGCCACCTGGGAGAACAAACGTCCAGCAATCTCGCCTTCCGCGTCGATCACATACCACTTGCGCTCTACAGTTGCTTTATTCGCATGGGCCGTTCTATAACTTAACGTATCCACTTGACGATGTTTTTGTAAAGTCAATTAAAATTCAATTCTTCGTGCTTTCTAGCTCAGCTGGCATCACGCCTCCCCCTAAAGCGGTGCAAATGTAAAGTGCTTTTTTTCTTCTTGCAAGCTTTTTTCAAAAAAAAATTCCAAGAATAAAATCATAAATGCCTGAAAAACAGTAAAAATTTTGAACAACATTTTTATTTACCCCCAACCAACCCTCGGGGCTGCATTTGATTCTTTATCCAATTGAATTGCGCAATTCACAAGAATAGAGTAATTTTGCAGCCCTATGGAGAAGAAAACCACCATTTTACCAGTTTTGGCTTTGTTGTTGATGAGCATTTTGTGGCTGAATGGCTGCAAAAGTGAGTTTGAACAAATTCGCACCGGCGGCGATGTGAAAAAGATTTACGCCAAAGCTTTGGAATATTACCAGGCGGAAGAGTGGCAAAAGTCCCAAACGCTGTTGGAGATGATCATCCCCAACGTGCGCGGAACAAAGGAGGCTGAGGACGTGTTCTACAAATACGCCTATACCTTTTACAATCTGCGGAGCTATACATCGGCTTCGTACCACTTCAAAACCTTTTCCAACACTTATGGTGCCAGCCCATTGCGCGAAGAAGCAGAATTTATGTCTGCCTACGCTCAATACCAAGAGTCCCCTACTTTCCGTTTGGATCAGGGCAACACTCTTCAGGCCATCGAAGAGTTTGAATTTTTTGTCAATACCTATCCAGACAGCAAACGGGTAGCCGAGTGCAACACACTCATCGACCGCTTGCGCTTGAAACTGGAGACCAAAGCATTTGATGAAGGAAAATTGTATTTCAATTTGCGTTACTACCAATCGGCAGTAAGTGCTTTTGAAAACCTGCTGAAAGATTTTCCGGAAACCAAAAATGCCCAAGAAGTGCGTTTAATGATCCTGCGTTCGTACTACGATCTGGCGCTCAACAGTATTCTGGACAAAAGGGAAGAACGTTTCAAGACAGCCCGTCGTTTGTCGGCTGAATTCCTGGAGCGTTACCCCAAGTCAGAAAGCCTGAAAGAAGTACAGAGCATTCAGGATAATTCCAATAAACAGTTAAAATTATTGACCAATGTCGGATATCAAAACCAAAGTGCAGGGTCTGGATCCTAATGTTCGTGCCCGCAACATGGACGCAATGGCCCGCAAAACGGCTAATGTATACGAATCACTGGCCATCATCACCAAGCGTGCCCGCCAACTGAGCGTAGACCTCAAGCATGAGTTGCACAACAAGCTGGAGGAGTTTGCAGTGAATTCGGATACCATCGAGGAAATCAGCGAAAACAAGGAGCAAATCGAAATCTCCAAGTTTTACGAGCGTTTGCCCAATCCGGCCATCATCGCTACTGAGGAATTCCTCAACAACGAAATCGCTTTCCGTTATGTAGAGCGGAAGAAGCGACCACAAGAGTGAAAAATGAAAAGTGAAAAATGAAAAATAATACACCCTGTCGAATTGGCTTAAAATGCTGATCACGCGCTTTGCGAACAGACAGTGTGCTATTCTTCATTTTTCACTTTTCATTTTTCACTTTTCACTTTTCATTTAAATGCAAGGCAAAAAAATCATACTCGGTATCTCCGGCAGTATTGCTGCCTACAAAACTGCCTTTCTCACGCGCTTACTCATCAAAGCTGGAGCCGAGGTACAGGTGCTGATGACACCATCTGCCTGCGATTTTATCACTCCACTTACCCTTTCCACACTTTCCAAACGTCCGGTATACAGCGAAGTCAGTTCTGAAACGGGTTGGAACAACCACGTAGAGCTAGGCTTATGGGCCGATGCCATGCTGATTGCGCCGGCAACTGCCACTACCTTAGCCAAATTGGCAAATGGGCTTTGTGACAATATAGTGGTAGCTGCTTACTTGTCGGCGCGATGCCCGGTATTTTTTGCACCGGCCATGGACCTGGATATGTGGCATCATCCTGCTACCCGGCACAACGTGGAACGTTTGATCAGTTATGGCAATCAACTCATTCCGGTAGGTGTTGGCGAGTTGGCAAGTGGCCTTTCTGGTGAAGGGCGCATGGCCGAACCTGAGGAGATTGTAGCGTTTCTGGAGCATTTTTTTGCCAAAAAACAGGATTTGGCGGGTAAAAAAATCCTGTTGACCGCCGGGCCCACTTATGAACCCATCGACCCGGTGCGCTTCATTGGCAATCGTTCATCCGGCAAAATGGGCATTGCCCTGGCCGATGCGGCAGCTCGCCGTGGTGCAGAAGTTACGCTGGTCTTGGGGCCATCTAAATTGACACCACAGGAAAAAGCGGTAAAACTGATCAAAGTGGAAACCGCTCGGGAAATGCACGAAGCGGCCCTGCAATTGTTTCCACAAATGGACGCAGCTATTCTGGCCGCTGCCGTAGCCGATTACCGCCCCAAAACGGTGGCTACCGAAAAAATCAAGAAAAAAGGGGAAGAACTACAATTGGACCTGATCAAAAACCCCGATATCGCTGCCGATTTGGGAAAAATGAAACAAGCGGGTCAGTTGTTGATTGGATTTGCGTTGGAAACCAATGACGAAGAGAACAATGCCCAGGTTAAACTGGAAAAAAAGAATTTTGATTGTATTGTCCTGAATTCCCTACGCGATGCCGGGGCTGGGTTCAACCACGACACCAACAAGATCAGCATCCTGTTCAGAAACAATAAGAAACGCGATTTTGAGTTAAAGTCAAAGAATGCAGTTGCGGAGGATATTCTGCAAGCAATGATCGATTTATTCAAGGTTTAATAGCTGCTGCTATGAGGAATTTTTTCACAGTCTTTGTCTTGTTTTTTATTGGTTTGAGCACAGTTCAAGCCCAGGAATTGAATTTTACCACCAAAGTAAACATCCAACGTTTGCTGGCGGCTGATCCGGCGGTATTCAGTGGTTTGGAACAGGCGCTGAGAGAATTTGTCAACAGCGGCAAATGGACCGAAGACGATTTTCGGCAAGAAGAACGCATCAAAGGAAACATTCTGCTGACCATCACTGGCGAAGCAACCGACGATAGCCAAAGACCCATCCCCAACGTATATACTGCTGAACTGGCCATTCAGGCTTCTCGCCCAATTTACGGCAGCAGCAATGAAACCACTCTCTTTAATTACATCGACCGCGAGGTGACCTTCAAATATGAGCAGTTTCAACCGCTGCAGTTCAGCAAATCGGTGTTCAACGACAACCTTTCACAGGTGGTGGCTTTTTACATCCACATCATCCTGGGCATGGATTATGATTCCTTTTCGCTGAACGGCGGCTCGGATTATTTTCAGGCAGCTCAACAAATTGTGAATGTAGCGCAGAGCGCTTCGGCGGTAAAAGGTAAGGGCTGGAACTCCATCGAAGGCAACAACCGCAACCGATTTTGGATCAGCGAAAACTGGTCTGCTCCCCGGATGAAACCCATGCGTGAGTTGCAATATGTGTACCACCGTTTGGGTTTGGATCAAATGTCGCAAGACCCCGCCAAGGGCCGTTCGATTATTGCCAAAACTCTGGAAAATGCGCGTAAATCTTTTGATACCTACCCGAATACCATCCTGATGCAATTGTTCCTGACTTCGAAATCCAAAGAAATTACTGAGATTTTCAGGGTGGGTACGCCGGATGAAAAAGACCGCGTGGCAGACATCATGTCGCGGATCGATCCAACCAATGCCAACAATTACCGGCAATTGCGGCAGTAATGGCGCTGCTGGAATTCAACAAAAATGGCATCTATTGCGCCCAGGCCGATGTCTACATCGACCCCTGGAAACCCGTCAAACGTGCCCTCATCACCCACGGCCACTCCGACCATGCCCGCTGGGGTTCGGATTATTACCTCTGCACGCGCAGTGCCAAGCCCGTCATCCGCTACCGCCTCGGGCCCATCAACATCGAAACAGTAGACTACGGTGAAAGCCGCGTGATCAATGGCGTACGTTTTTCCTTTCATCCCGCTGGCCATATTGTAGGTTCTGCCCAAATTCGGGTGGAATACCAGGGCGAAATCTGGGTCGCTTCGGGCGATTACAAACTGGAAGACGATGGTTTAGCAGAGGCTTTTGACCCCATAAGCTGCCATGCTTTCATCACCGAATGCACTTTTGGGCTGCCGATCTACAAATGGCCAAAGCAAGAAGAAGTCTTTGCCGACATCAATGCCTGGTGGGCACAAAATAAAGCGGAGGGCAAAGTGACTGTACTCACAGGTTATGCCTTAGGTAAGGCCCAACGCCTAATGCATGGCCTCGATACCAGCATCGGCCCCATTTTTACCCACGGTGCGGTGGAAAATGTCAACGAAATCCTGCGCGCACAAGGAGTCATCCTTCCACCTTCCATTCGACTGGCTCAGGATACTAAAAAAGGTCAGCTGGAAGGGGCCATCATCATTGTACCACCGTCTGCCGCAGATTCGCCAATGGTGCGGCGCTTTTCGCCTATTTCATTGGGTTTGGCTTCGGGCTGGATGGCGCTGCGTAGTGCCCGGCGTAGGCGCAATGCCGATCGGGGCTTCATTCTGAGTGACCATGGAGATTGGGATGAGCTCAACCGCGCTGTGGCTGCTACGGGGGCTGAGCGCATTGTTGCTACGCATGGGTATACTGAGCAGTTTAGCCAGTGGCTACGGGAGCAAGGTTATGATGCCAGTGCGGAGAAGACGGAGTTTGACGGGGAAATTTTTGAAGAGGAGAACGATAACAAGTGACGAATTTTTCGAATGACGAATGACGAATTTGGAGCGTTGCCCTCAAGATTTGCATATGAATTCGAATAAATAGAACTCCAATCTGGAACTTACCCTTAATCTTTGACGCTTCCGGTATATTCGTCATTCGTCATTCGAAAAATTCGTCATTCGTTTCGTTTTAACTAAATATTTAGGAACGCCTACCAATTTTAAATCTATCCTAACTAGCGCTTAACGCCATTTAACAAATTCTGCCTGCATCTTTGCTTCATCAAACATCACGACGTAGTGGGCAAAAATAAGTGTTCATTTTTTATCGCCCATTGCGAAAAAACCAAACGAAAGATGAAAAATACGTTCTTCCTGGCAGTAGCTTTGTTCCTGGCTTTTATCTCTGGTACCCATGCTCAAAGCACTCTGCACGTTGGGGTTCGCTCCGGTCTACAGATGAGCACCATCAAACAATCCGAACTGTTGAGCGAACTAACGCCTAAAGCAGAATACATCTACGGAAATACGACTGGCGCTTTTGCTGAACTGGATTTTGGCGGCAACTTTTCTGTACAAGCTGAATTGGGTTACGCAGGGCGCGGTTTCCGTTATGACCTGAAAGAAGACGTAAAGATTGGTAATTTTGAAATTCCACTGGGTGCCCGCGCCGATTTTCGCTTCAACACCCTGGAGTTGCCCGTTTTATTCAAGGCAAAATCAGGCTTGGATGCGGTGCGCTTTTATGCTCAGGTAGGTCCATATCTTGGTTACAACCTCAACAGCAAACTGATCGCCAGAACCTCTGGAATCATCGAAATCAAACTTTTTGAAATGGACATCGACCTGGATGCGGTCAATTACAATCGCCTGGAAGTAGGCGGTATAGCTGGCGCGGGGATGGAAGTCAACACGGGCATTGGCCGCTTCTTCCTGGATGGTCGTTACCAACATGGCTTCACCGCGAATGCAGATATTCCAGTGGTGCAAGAAACTTTCCGCAGCAGAGGATTTGCGGTACAGGCTGGGTTTGCGCTTCCGCTAAACTAGCAATAAAAAAGGGTTTCAGGTTCCAACTCCGTCCGGCACTTCGGCTTCACTTCGACTTCGCTCAGTGACCGGACGGGGTTGGAACCTGAAACCCTTTTTTATTTCATTTCCTTCAGTAAACGGGCAACATCCACCATGAACTGATCCACCGACTTAGGATCGGTTCCATCACAGAAGGCGCGTACCCGGCGCTGGGTATCCACTAGAATCAAACGGCCACTGTGGTCAAAACCACCCGGCGCATTGGGATCTTCCTGCGCAATGCTGAAATAATCATTGGCAATGCTGTAAATAGAATCTTTTTCTCCAGTCACAAAGTGCCATTGAGGCAATCCCACGCCTAGATCTGTCGCAAATTTTTTCAAACGAGGAATCGTGTCGTGCTTGGTATCAATTGTATGAGACAACAGTACCAGCCGGCCTTCATCCTTGAACCGCTCGGACAAGCGGAGCATTTGTTTTTTTACTTTGGGACAAATGGTAGGACAGGAGATGAAGAAAAAGTCTACCACGTAAGCTTTTCCAGCAAAAGTTTCATTATTGACCTCCTGACTATCCTGATTCACAAAGGAAAAGTTGCGAATGGTATGATAAACGGTGTCTCCATTGACCACATCAAACTCTCCTAAAATGGGCAGCGGAGCGTTTTGATCTGGCGCACCCAATTGGCAGCCAACTACCAAGGGCAGCAGCAGCCAAAACAAGTATTTGCGCATAAATCAGTTTATTTTTTACGGTTTGCCAATGCTTTTTTGGCCTTATCGATGCTCTCATCAGTAAACTGGCCAATCCGAAGGATTTCATCCTTTTGCGTGGTCAGGTATTTTTCCAACTCCTCTGGTTTCATCGAAACCTTTTTCAACTCCAAATCACTGATGCCGTTCATCCAGTTCATCATGGCTTCTTCAGCTTCTTTGAGGTTTACCGTAACCATGCTCAGGTCTTCTCTGGTTTCCATGGTCATGGTAGTGTCCAGAAACAGGTACTGACTCATTTCCTTGGATAGTTCATTCAATTCCCCCATTTTGGGCATGATGCGGTCGTGCTCCGCCATCATTTCCTTTTCGATTTTTTCTCCAGCTCCTGCGGCACCAGTACCGCCACAAGCAAATGCCAAGGCCATCAACAGCATTGACGCAATCATCAAACGTATTTTCATGGTGTACAAATTTTGGTAATCAGAGGGGCAAAGGTAGAGAAAAGTTGGGAAATATTGCGCGAAATGATGTGTGTATCCACCGTATGGGCGACCCTATGTGGTAGCCGTGTATGGGCAATCCTGGTCGCCACCATCCGAGGTCGATCACATAGGATCGACCCTACGAATTTTTTTGTTTTTCCCAACGCGCAATGTACTCCTCTACAATGCTATCGATGATGTCACGTAGAAGGGTTTTTTCCATCTTGGCGATGGTTTTGAGTTTTTCCAGTTTGCGCTCGTCAAATTGTAAGGTCAGGCGGCGAGTAGCGTGTTGGTCAAATTGTACCTTCGGCTCGATCGTTGAGCGGATCAGTGCGTCCAGGCCCTCCATGGGTTTGGCACTGCGCTTTTTGATTTCTGCTTCAGCTGGCGCTTGCTGCATTTGCCGCTCGAAGGATTCTTCAAAGGCCTCCATGAGGAAGGCTTGCAGATCGTCGGTAAATCGTTTGCCTTGGGCTTTTTTATTGGGTTCAGGCTTGGGGGTATTGCTGCTTTTGGCAGTGGTCGATTCAGCCGAGAGCAGGGCGTTGCCTTGCAGAGCATCCTCCTCGGGGCTGCTGAGCAGGCTTTCAAGACCGGCGGTGAATCGTTTTTTACTCATTGTTTCCTTTTTCTCCCACGAATAAATTCGTGGGTTGAGTTTTTATGGTTGCCTCCCACGGATAAATCCGTGGGTTGGCGTAGGTTCTTGGGGGAATGGAAGGCCAACACACCCACACTGTCACACTTCACACACCCACACATCACACTCACACCCTTTCTTGTGGGCCAACACACCCACACTATCACACATCACACTCACACCCTTTCTTGTGGGTTGGCCTAGCCTTTATGCTTTGCACTGGTTCTTTCGATGATTTCTCGGCTCAGGTTAAGGTAGTCCTCTGCACCGGGGCTATTGGGGCTGTAGGCGAAGATGTCCTTGCGTTGAGAGGGTGCCTCGGCTAGGGCTACGTTGTCGCGAATCATCGTGTTGAACACAATTTCTCCGAAGTATTTTTTGATGGTTTCCACCACATCGCGGTTCAAGACCTTGCGGGCATCGTACATAGTAGCAATCACACCACCGATGTAGAGGCCCTTATTGAGGCGTAGTTTTACCTTATCAATCACCTGCTTGATTTTGGCCAAACCTTGCATCGCCAAAAACTCCGTTTGTAGCGGAATGTATACGGTGTCGCTGGCAGCCAGCGCGTTTAAGGTCAGCAGTGCCAGTGAGGGAGGACAATCGATGATGATGAAATCATAAACACCACGAATGGGCTCAATAAGTTCCCTGAGCAAATATTCGCGCCCAGCTTCGTTGATCAATTCCATTTCAGCGCCTGAAAGGTCAAGAGTGGAAATGACGATGTCCAGGTTCTCTTTGGCAGGATAGGGAACCAATGGAGCCTCACCCCGAATCGATTCGTAAATGGAGTGTGGATGCCTTGGAATGCCTAAGGACAAGGTGAGATTGGCCTGCGGGTCGAGGTCAATCAGCAGTACTTTTTTGCCCAATTCGACCAACCCCGCTGCAATGTTAATTGAACTGGTTGTTTTGCCTACACCACCTTTATGATTCAGCAACGAAATAACGATACCCATATTGATCACTTATAGCCCTGTGCCTGCTTTTGTGTTTGCAATGTTGCAAATACAATTGGACGAAATTAGGCACAAAAATTCAAATTATGGGCAAATTTCGCGATTTGACACCGATTTTTTTTACTTGAACGCCAATTAAATCAAAAAATTTGCCCTGGACTGGAGTCATCAATGATTCTTTTCATCATTTTATTTCCGTTCCTCAATGTACATTATACTGCCAATTGACATTTCCAATGTGATCCTTGTCACTTCATCCCATCAAATACTCCTGTAGTTTTGTGCTATCATCAGCAAAACAGCTGTATCCTTCCCTAAAGTCTACTACCCGAATAAATGCAAAGCATCACATTTATTCATCGCATAACCAAAATCTACGCGGTATGAAGGTAGAACAAATTTATACAGGTTGTTTGGCAGAAGCTGCCTACTACATTGAAAGCGAAGGGGAAGCCGCCATCATTGACCCTTTGCGCGAAACCCAACCCTACATCGAACGCGCCGAAGCCGATGGCGCTACCATCCAATACGTGCTGGAAACCCACTTCCACGCCGACTTCGTATCTGGCCACCTCGACCTAGCCAAAAAAACCAATGCTACCATCGTTTTTGGGCCAACTGCCCAGCCCAATTTTGAGGCACACGTAGCCAAAGACGGCGAAGTACTCAAACTGGGCAAAGTGAGCATCGTGGTGCTGCACACCCCAGGCCATACCATGGAATCGAGCACCTTCTTGCTGCGCGATGAAAACGGTGTGGATTATGCCCTTTTCACTGGGGATACCTTATTCCTCGGCGACGTTGGCCGTCCCGACCTGGCCGTAAAAACCGACCTCAGCCGCGAAGACCTGGCCGGACACCTCTTTGACAGTTTGCGCAACAAAATTATGCCCCTGGCCGATGAGGTCATCGTATATCCCGGCCATGGCGCTGGTTCGGCTTGTGGCAAAAAAATGAGCAAAGAAACTTGGGGTACCCTGGGTGCTCAAAAGCAAGTCAACTACGCCTTGCGTGCAGATATGTCCCGCGCCGAATTTGTCAAAGAAGTCACCACGGGTTTGGTTGATCCACCCCAATACTTCCCCAAAAACGCGGTGATGAACAAAATGGGTTACGAAAGCTTCGAAGAAGTACACGATCGCGCCATGCAGGCCCTGAGTGTACGGGCATTCAAAGCCGCCTGGGCTGAAGAGGATGCCTTGGTGATTGATACCCGTCCTCATGATGAATTTGTCAAAGGATTTATTCCCGGCTCCATTTTCATTGGGATTGATGACACTTTTGCACCTTGGGTAGGCGCACTGGTGCCCGACCTGAAACAACCCATCCTGTTCATCGCCGATGCAGGCCGTGAAGACGAAATTGTAACCCGTTTGGCCCGCGTAGGGTACGACAATGCCATCGGTTACCTCGAAGGTGGTTTTAAAGTTTGGCAGGAAGCTGGCGAAGAGCAGGATCAGATCAAAGAAATTGCTGCGGAGGATTTTGCCAAAATCTACAACTCCAGCATCAACTTACTGGATGCCCGCAGAGTCAGTGAGTACGAAACCCAACACGTGGACGGGGCTACCAATTTCCCACTGGATTTCATCAGCCGCAACATGTCTAACCTCGATCGTGAGCAGCCATACTACATACATTGTGCTGGCGGCTATCGCTCCATGATCACCGTTTCGATTTTAAAGTCGCGTGGATTTTCCAATATCATCAACATCCAAGGAGGCTTCAAAGCATTACAAACGACCCATTTGCACCTGAGCGAATTGGTGGAACAAGCTACAGAATTGTAACTAGTCGATGTCTTTTGAAGAATCTTGTTGATTTGTGGGGAGGTGGCTGAAGGTCGCCTCCCCTTTTTTGTTTTTGCTAAAAAAAATCTGGACGCATGTGATTTAGATCACATAAACCTCTACTTGATTAGTCGATTTTTGCTTTGTTTTTCAACCTCATTGTGCAATAAATTGTACTTTTATTGTCCTGAGCGATAGCAAACACTAAGATTTTTTCAAAACAGACTGGATATGTCCAACCTAATCGAATTCATCCGGCAACCCTGGCATTGGTCAGTCGCCGGCGTGCTGATCGGCCTTACGGTACCAGCCCTGCTCATTTTGGGCAACAAAAATTTTGGAATCTCTGCCAACCTGCGCCACATCTGCGCAGCTTGCCTTCCCGCCAACATTCCTTTTTTTAAGTACGACTGGAAAAAGGAAGCCTGGAATCTCTTTTTCATCGGCGGGGTAGTCATTGGTGGGTTCATTGCTGCCAAATTCCTGAGTGATCCCAACGATGTACAAATCAGCCCAAGTTTGGCGGCATCCTTGTCGCAGTACGGGATTACTGATTTGAGCAATATGGTGCCTAGTCAGTTGTTCAACTGGAGCACCCTGTTCTCGCTCAAAGGGCTGTTTTTCTTCGTGGTTGGTGGCTTTTTGGTAGGCTTTGGTACCCGTTACGCGGGAGGCTGCACCAGTGGTCACGCCATCAGTGGGTTGAGCAATCTGCAATGGCCATCCTTGGTCGCCACCATCTGCTTCATGGTTGGAGGTTTTATCTCTGCCAATTTCATTGTACCCTTTTTGTTGGGCCTCTAAAAAACACGAGTCATGGTAAAAGATCCAAATAAATCCAAGGAACCACTGCAGGACACCGACTACGAGGTGCGTTCCCTGCACACCATGTGTGTCAACGAAAGTGAACACCCCGAAGGTTTTGTGGGCAACCTCAAATACGCAGCAATTGGGTTGCTATTCGGAATCGTTTTTGTAAAATCGGAAGTAGTTTCCTGGTTTCGCATTCAGGAAATGTTTCGCCTTCAATCGTTTCACATGTACGGGGTGATCGGTACGGCTGTAGTCGTTGGGGCGATTTCGGTTTTTTTGATCAAAAGGTTCAAAATCAAAACCATCAAAGGTGAGTCCATCGAATTCCAGGACAAGACCTTCAACAAAGGCCAGATCATTGGTGGTTTGCTCTTTGGGATAGGCTGGGCGATAACGGGTGCTTGCCCAGGGCCATTGTTTGCACAAGTAGGAACGGGTGCCTTGGCGATCATTGCGACCATCATTAGCGCAGTGGCGGGTACTTGGGTGTATGGATACATGAGGGATCGATTGCCGCATTGACCCTGAAGGGAGTTATTCAGCTTAGGTGATTCCTTAAGTGCCTTAAGTTTCTTAGGTGGTGAAAATAAAAAACCTGCGTAGCAGGGTACTCTTTCACCACCTAAGAAACCGAAGGCACTCAAGGAATCACCTAAGTAGTGACAAAAAACGCTAAAATTCGTTTAGTTCTTAGAAAAGAATCGTGTTCCCTATGCCCAACGAGCTCGAAAAATACATCCAATCCTACTTCGGCTTCCCCCCTGAAAGCCTCCAACAAGTCCTGCAATTTTTTAAACCCAAAACCTACCCCAAAGGAACTTATTTGCTGAAAGAAGGGCAGTACGCCGACTCTTTCGGCTTTGTACAAAGTGGCATCATTCGGGAGTACTTGATCGACGATAAAGGCCGGGAAGTCACCAAGTGGATTTCTTCGCCCGGCTATTTTTCGGTTGATTTGGCCAGTTTTTTATTCAACCAACCCGCCCGTTGGAATTTGCATACGCTGAGTGAAGTAGACATGTTGGTAATTTCGAAAACGGATTACGCCAAAATTGATCAGGTGGTTCCCCGTTGGTCTACCCTGGAAAAAGGCTTTATGGCCCGTTGTTTTACCATAATGGAGGAAAGAATCGTTACCCACCTATCGCTGTCCAGCGAGGAGCGTTATCACTTGTTTTTTAGCCAAAATCCGGAATTGTTCAATCAGGTACCACTGCAATATTTGGCGTCCATGTTGGGCATGACGCCGGAGACTTTTAGTCGGATTCGGAAGCGGCAGTTGGCGCGCTAAGGTTTGTGTCACAATACTTTATTGACACTATTTTTTTCACAAAGAAACCACAAAGGGGCACAGAGGACACAAAGCTAAACGTTGACGTCGCTTTGTGTCCTCTGTGCCCCTTTGTGGTTTCTTTGTGATTTCTTTGTGAAACTATGTTGCTTTGGAATTACTACAAGCTAGCGCTTCTACTGCGCCGAACTCGCTCCCCCAGCCCCCTTCGGCCGAATCGACTTGTACACCACCCCTTGAATCCGCTGTCGCGTATCAAATTTCTCCAAACGATTGTTGTGTTGAGAAGGGAAAGTACGATTGGATAGGAACACATATACCAGATTGTGCTCAGGATCCACCCAGGTACAAGTCCCCGTAAAACCCGTATGCCCAAAAGTGCTCTCCGAAGCCTGGGCCGACATATTGGTGGGGTAACTTGCTCCCATCGGGTACATGTCAAAACCTACCCCCCGCCGAATGCTGCGCGGATGGCGGGTAATGAAATTTTGCACCGTTTGGGGTTCCAAGTAACGATTTCCACCATAATAACCTTGTTGCAGCAGCATTTGCATGATCACCGCCAGGTCGTTGGCGTTGGAAAAGAGGCCGGCGTGGCCACTTACTCCGCCCAGCATAGCTGAGCCCATATCGTGTACATAACCTTGCACCCGCTGTTGGCGGTAGTAATGATCCTCTTCTGTGGGCGGCATTTGTTCGATCGGGAATTTTTTCCAGGGGTTAAAGGTGGCAGATTGTAGCCCGAGTGGGGCATAGAAGGTTGAATCCACAAATTTGTCAAAACCCATCCCGCTTTGGTATTCTACCATTTGTGCCAATAAGTAAAAACCAAGGTCACTGTAACGATAGTTGATGTTGGGCCGCAATTCCGATTGGCGGATTTGCATAAAAATACTATCCATGAAATTTTTATTCAGGTACAAATTGCTGGCCACGGGTACCACAAACTCTCCTTCGGGTGCGCTGCGATAATATTTTAAAGAGGGTTTGTTCAAACTATCCGGGGTGTGTGACAAAGTCCGTTTGTAAAAAGGCAGCCAACCGACCAAACCCGCATTGTGCGCCATGATGTCCTGAACAACCATAGCGGCTTTGTTGGTACCATTGAGATTGGGCAGGTAATTGCTCAAAGGTTTGCGCAAATCGATGCGACCATCGTCCATAAAACGCATCATGGAAATGGTGGTAGCGGCAATTTTGGTCACTGAAGCCAGGTCAAACACATCCGAGGTTTGAGTTGGATGATCCTTGAGATAGGTATGGTGCCCGAATGCTTTTTCATAAATGATTTGCCCATCTTTGGCCACCAGCACCACACAACCTGGGGTGGCTGCCACATTGATCGCTTCGTTGGCGATGAGCTCGATGCGGTTGAGTGTATCCGAAGACATTCCTACCGCTTCTGGGATGCTGTAACCCATCCGACCATTGGCCTGGGTTTCTTCACCAGCGTTGAAGCGGCTGCGTTCCGAGGCAGTGATGGGCAAACGACCGGTCATGCCAAAGGCACCAAACAGCGCTTGAGCACTCAAATCTTGTACCAGGGCCTCACTCTCGTAAGCCATTTGCACCGATTCAAATTCATCGAAAAACTTTAAGCTATAAGGCGAGCCAAAAATGCTAAGCACCACCCTGGTTTTGGCATTGAGTTTTTTCAAAAATTGAATGCTGCTGTAGGAAATGCCGTAGTTTTTGGAAGCCGCCGAAGCCATGTCATGTAAACTGACAAAAACCACCTTGTATTTGCTCAGTTGAGCCAGCAGTGCGGCCTGGCGATCGTCGTTGAGTTCCTTTCCACTGTATAAATGGGTCATCTTGGCGTAGGAAGCCAGACGTTTTTGGAACGCTGTCATCCCATCAGCACCGATGCTCAAAGACGCAAAACTCAGGGTGTCTACCCGTCCAAAGGGCACCAGATGTTGGGTATTGCGCACCATGGTCAGTGCATTTTTGATCAACTCACGTTTGAGTGCTTCAGCTTGTGCACTGTTGACGTCTTTGCGGGCCGTAAGCACGTCCTTGGGTTGGTATTTGCTCAACCCCAAGCGGAACTTGTAAGTCAAAATCCGCTTTACACTGGCATCAATTTGCTCCTGAGTGATTTTGCCATCCCGAACATAGCGCTGGAGTGCTTCGATGGCCTTGGCGGTACTGGGCGGCACACAAATCATGTCGTTGCCCGCCAAAATCGCTTCGGCTTCGGCAATGCCATCCGAAAAATGCTCAGTAATGCCCTGCATTTCCATACCATCTGTGAAAATCAAACCTTCAAAACCCATGGCCCGACGCAAAACGTGGGTAATCGTATTGCGCGACAAGGAAGTAGGACGATCATCCCGATCATCCAGCGCAGGCACTTGTAAATGGGCCACCATCACCCCGCCAATGCCATAATTGACCAAAGAACGAAAAGGGTAAAACTCTACGCTGTCCAAACGACTCATTTCGTGGTTGACCACCGGGAGGTCGTAGTGCGAATCGGCATCGGTATCGCCATGGCCAGGGAAGTGTTTGGCGCAGGCCATGATGCCATTGTCCTGCATGCCTTTCATATAATGGTAGGATTTGACGGTCACATTGTAGCGGTCTTCACCAAAGGATCGGTAACCAATCACCGGATTGCGGGCATTGCTGTTGATGTCGGCAACGGGTGCAAAATTGACATTGAGGCCAATCCGTTTGCTTTGGCGGGCAATTTCCTGGCCCATCTTGTAGAGGAGATCATTGTTTTGAATGGCACCTAGGGTCAATTGTTTGGGAAAACTGATGGCACTTTCTTTCATGCGCATGCCCAAGCCCCATTCGCCATCGATGGCTACCATGAGGGGAATACGGGAAAGAGTCTGGTATTTATTGGTGTATTCCAATTGTTTTTCGGGAGTGCCCTGAAAAAAGCAAAGGGCGCCTACCTTGTATTTTTTAACAATCTCTGCCACGGATTCAGCATAGGCATCTCCTTTGTCGGAATGCGCCCGAATCATGATCAATTGTCCGATCCGTTCGTCCCCACTCATGGAGTTGAATACCGAATCGACCCAATGTTTTTCAGCAGGTGTAGCGGGATTTATGCTGTATACTTTTTGAGCCGCAGTCCGAGCAAAAAACAGGACACAAAGGATTAGCGTGAGTAGAATGGCTGCTACTGGTTTCATGGCTAAGTACGTGTTTGGCGAATAACGCTGTAATCAATTAGAGCAAGTGCTGATACGTCGATGGGATGAGCTGATCAGTAACAAGTAGTTTTTCCGGTGTAAAAAGCTCTATTTCAGGTGCTAGGGCCAGTGATTTTTTACTTTTTGATAACCTCAATGGCTTAAATATAAGGCTTCCTGCGGATTTGCAACCCTCTTTCCCCGATTTTGTGAAAATTTAACATTTTACAATTTTTTAAAAAGTAAACTTTCCTGCTACTATTTTATGCCTTTTGCGGTATTTTTAGCGTCATTGGTCGCTTATGCAAAAATGGGATTTTTTTTCTACCTAAAATAACGACATTATTTATTCTCAACCTTGTAAAACCTGAGTATGAAAGGACTATCGCTAACCCTTACCACCCTACTAAGCGTATGGTGTTTGAGTACGGGCTTAGCTCAGAGCAGCGAAGAGGCTCTCAAGCCGATCACCCGAACCTATGCACTCAAAAATGCCACCATCGTTGTCAAACCTGGCCAAACCATCACCAATGGTACGGTTGTGATTAAAGATGGACTCATCATCAGTGCGGGTCAAAATGTGAGCATTCCTGCCGACGCTAAAATTATTCCTGCGGATTCCCTGTTCGTCTACGCTGGCTTCATCGATGCCCTCTCCAACGCGGGTATTCCCCGTCCAGAAGTACGCCCCACTGCTGGCGGCGGGCCTGGAGGTGGAGGCGGTGGCCAAGGTCAACGCCCACAAGGGATTAACCCGGGTAGCCCTCCCAACGACCTGGCGGGTATTCAACCTGAATTGCAGGCGCGCAACCTCATTAAAGCGACCGAAAAATCCATCGAAGATTTGCGCAAACTGGGCTTTACCAATGCCCACGTTGCTCCGATGGGTCGGATGTTGCCGGGCAGTAGCGCCCTGATTTCGCTGGGCGGCACTGCTGCCGACAACATGGTATTGAAAGACAATTTCGCCATGATCAGCCAGTTGGTTGGTGCCCAAGGGCTGTACCCTAACACCGTGATTGCCGTAATGTCCAAATTCCGGGAACTGTACAAACAAGCGGAACAAGCCAAAGCACACGAAAAAATGTACGCGGCCAATCCAGCGGGTATGTCTCGCCCTGAAGTGGACCGTTCTTTGCAGGCCTTTTATCCGGTCATCGACAAACAACGCCCAATTTGTTTTGTGGCACCTGACCTCAAGTCGGTTTACCGGGTTTTGGCGCTGCAACAAGAGCTAAAATTCCCACTCATCCTGGGCGGTTTGCGTCAGGCTTGGCCATTGGCCGACCAACTCAAAGCGCAGAACATTCCCCTGATCCTTTCTTTGGATTTGCCCAAGATGGATAAAAAGGAACCTGCAAAAAAGGACTCTACTGCAAAAGATCCAGAATTGGAGCGCCTTGAAAAACGCCGCGCCGACGAGATGAAACTTTACGAAACCCAGGCAGCTACCTTCGCAGGCAAAAGCATCAATTTTGGTTTTTCTACCATGAATGCCAAAACTACCGACATTCGGGAGACCCTGCGCCGGATGGTTAAAGCCGGTTTGAAAGAAGACCAGGCCCTGGCGGCCTTGACTACTACTCCCGCAGCCATGTTTGGCGTAGCGCAAAGTTTGGGCACGGTGGAAAAAGGCAAGATTGCCAACCTGGTGGTCTCCAAGAAGCCTTACTTCGATGAAAAGTCACAGGTGCGTTACGTATTTGTGGATGGTACCATTTACGAGTTTGAGGCAGAAGCTCCTGCTCGTCCTGGTGCAGGTGGCCCTGCGGGTGCACGTGGTGGCGCGGCTGCGGCGCCAAGCGATCTGGGCAAATTCCTTGGCAAATGGAACTACGAAATTGACGCTCAGGGAACGGTCTACAAAGGTACAATCAGCCTGATCGACGAAGGTGGTAAAATTGGCGGTAGCTGGACGGGTGCGGACGGCCAAAGCAAGTCTTTGACTAACCCAGCCCTAAAAGGCAACGATATGACCTTTAGCTCTACGGTCAATATGGGTCAGGAATTGCCCCTCGACTTTGCGATCACCTTCGACGGTACCAAGTTTTCCGGCAAGGTAAAAGTAGGCGATTTCGGTGCATTCCCCATCGAAGGTTCCAAAGAGCCACGCGATTAATGAAACGGTAAAAAACAAAACAATGAAGCAATTCACCATCATAAGTTGCTGCCTGCTGATTGCCCTGGGACTCCATGCCCAAGCCAGCAAAGGCAGCATGCTCATCAAAAACGGCACGGTATTGACCGTGACCAAAGGTACGCTGGAAGGCTCCGACGTACTGATCGAGAATGGCAAGATCACCAAAATTGGCAAGGGCTTGACGGCTCCAGCCGGGGTCAAAACAGTAGATGCCACGGGTAAATACGTGATGCCTGGCATCATTGACGCCCACTCCCACATTGCCATCGATGCGGTAAACGAAGCGACCAACCCGGTTACCGCTGAAGTTGCAGTAGGCGATGCAATTGACCCGATGGACATTTCCGTTTATCGGGCTTTGGCGGGCGGCTGTACCTCCTCCCATGCCATGCACGGCTCGGCCAACGCCATTGGTGGCCAGTGCCAGACCATCAAGCACCGCTATGGTACCCTCAATCCCAATGAGTACCCGATGGAAGGCGCTCCTCGCACCATCAAATTTGCCTTGGGCGAAAACCCAACCCGCGTACACGGGATTGGCCGGGGGATCGTACCACGCACGCGCATGGGGGTAGAATTTGTGATCCGCAAGTCTTTCTCCGAAGCCAAAGCTTACAGCGAGGCCTGGAAAAAATACAACACTGAAAAAGCAAGCAAACCAACGGCCTTGCCTCCCAAGTACGATCGTCGACTGGAAACTTTGGCCGCCGTGCTTAGTGGCGAGATCTTGATCCACTGCCACTCCTACCGCGCCGATGAAATCCTGATGCTGATGAACGTATGTAAGGATTTTGGCATCAAAAAAATCACTTTCCAACACGTGAACGAAGGTTTCAAAGTAGCCCCCGAATTGGCTGCTTTTGGTGCTTCGGCTTCGGTGTTTGCCGATTGGTGGGCTTACAAGTTTGAAGTATACTACTCTACCGCTTACAACGCCAGCATTTTGACCAAAAACGGCGTCGTCACTTCCATCAACTCCGACTCTGGCGACTACATCCGTCACCTCTACCACGAAGCAGCTAAGACTCAGTATTATGGCGG
Source organism: Saprospiraceae bacterium (assembly GCA_027488855.1). Taxonomy (GTDB): domain Bacteria; phylum Bacteroidota; class Bacteroidia; order Chitinophagales; family Saprospiraceae; genus Haliscomenobacter. The sequence goes on along the minus strand of JAIYAV010000391.1, from coordinate 35,066 downwards.
CTTGACCGACGAAGAAGCCTTGGCTTTGATCACCATCAATCCGGCCAAACAGTTGGGTGTGGAAAATCGGATTGGTTCACTGGAAGTAGGTAAGGATGCGGATGTGGCCATTTTTGATGGACATCCTTTGTCAGTATATGCAGTGCCGGTCATCACCATCGTTGATGGAGTTGTGCGTTTTGACCGCGCCAATGATCCTGACGACATGCGTTTGGACATTGACCCGCTTCGGGCTACCACTACTTTCCAAATGGGCTCTGACCATAGTCACGACCGTTGCATGCATGGCGTAGCCGAGGCAATGGAGCAATTGTTTCAATTGAAAAATTAATCAGATGAAAATGAGATTTCTAAGCATATTTTTTCTGGTTTTGGGAGGCGTTACCCTGTTTGGTCAAGTGGCCAAACCCAGCAAGGGCACTTATGCCTTGACCAATGCCAGCATTCAAACCGTAACCAAAGGGCTGGTGCAAGGCACTCTGGTGATCCAGGATGGGAAAATCACAGCCCTGGGTGCCAATGCGGCTGTTCCCAGCGGTGCCCAGGTCATCGACTGCAAAGGTTTGACCCTGTATCCTGGCTTGATTGACGGGGGCACCCAATTGGGCTTGGTGGAAGTAGAATCGGTCGACGTGACCAACGACGACGATGAAATAGGCGACCTCACTCCACAGGTAGAGGCCCTAACTGCGGTAAACCCCAACGCAACTGCCATTCCGGTTACCCGCGTAAATGGGGTGACTACCGCCTTGGTTGGGCCTACGGGTGGTCGTTTTCCTGGCACTGCATCGCTGATCAATCTGGTAGGTTATACCCCCGATCAGATGTTTGCGGGGTTCAAAGGGATGATCATGAATTTTCCAAGTTTGGGAAGAAGTGGCGGCTTCTTTGGCCCACAACGTACCGAGGAAGAATTGAAAAAAGAGCAGGAAAAAGCCCTGTCCAAACTGAATGAAATTTGGGACGGTGCGAAGTTTTATGCCAAAATAGATTCCGCCGCGCAAAAGGATGCGACCATAAAAGTGCCTTATAACCCAGAAATGGCGGCTTTGGCACCCGTAGTACGTGGTCAAATGTTGCTGATGATCGAGGTGAATCGTGCGGAAGACATTGAAGGTGCCATCAGATGGGTGGAAAGCAAAAAGATTACGAAGGTAGTTTTTACTGGTGTAGCCGAAGGCTGGCGGGTGGCTGATAAACTGGCTAAGGCAAAAATTCCGGTCATCACTGGCCCGGTGATTACCTTGCCTACTCGTTCTTCTGATCGTTACGATAAACCATACGCCAATGCGGGTTTGATGCACAAGGCTGGTGTGAAAGTAGCCTTGCGTACTTTTGAAGTGGAAAACGTACGGAATCTTCCCTTCAATGCAGGCTTTGCAGCTGCTTACGGGCTGGGCAAAGAGCAGGCACTGAAAGCCATCACGATTATTCCTGCTGAGATTTTTGGCGTGGATAAAAACCTTGGTTCTCTGGAAGTGGGCAAAAGCGCTACTTTGTTTGCCACCACTGGCGATGCGCTGGAAACCAAGTCACAAATCAAATACTTGTTCATCGACGGCTGGCAGGTGCCGCTGGATAGCAGACATATTCAGTTGTACCATGAGTTTTTGAAGCGCTCACCGGGACTTGATAAGTGAAAAGTGAAAAGTGAAAAGCGAAAAGCAGCTACACCATTGGATTTTCAACTGTTTCCAATTTTTTGCTGCTTATAAATTTGGAGGGGTAGCAATATCCCTCTAAATTTCGCTATTCGCTATTCGCTTTTCGCTTTTTTACCCCCTTCTTCCGACAAGGCCCCGAATTTCCGCGACAAAGTTTTGATGTATTCCACTCTTCTGAAGCGCAGTGCGCTCCAATCTTCATTGACGGCCACCATTCTTACCGGTTCCAGGTTGAGTTTACCTAAGGCTGCCCAACCAGTATCCCGATTGAAGTTGCACTTGTAGCGTTTGGAAGTGCCTTTTGGATACACAAACCAGAGGATGGTGTCGCCTTCCAGTCGGCCTTCGAGGGTGTTGGCAATGGCCTCAATTTCGGACAATTGGGTCACGAAAAAGAGGGCAAATTGAGGCTTTTCCACTTTGTCCAGGCTATCGACCACTTCGCTCACACTTTGTACGTAACGGGCGAAGTCGCTTAATTCGGCGGGAAGATTGAGCAATAGCACGGGAGATTGATCTTTGTAGTTGAGTTTTTTGAGGAGCTGTTCCATGTATTACCCAATGTTTATTTTTTACAAAACCTCGCAAAAACCCCCAACGGCAAATTCCGCCCCCCCTGATCGGGAATGTACAACTCCCCATTTTCCACATCTTGTGCAAAAGGGAAATACTGCTTCACCAAATTTTCTGCAATCAGGGCCGAAAAGCCCATCGAGTACAAATTGAGGATCAACAAATGATGCTCAGGATCGAGGATTTGCCCACAATGCTCCAGCAGTTCCGGCAAGTGTTTTTCCAATAACCATTTTTCCCCCTCCGGCCCACGGCCATATGCAGGTGGATCGAGGATGATCGACTGGTACTTGCGGCCTCTTTTGGCTTCCTTGCGCACAAACTTCAGCGCATCCTCCACCGTCCAACGAATATTGCTCAGTTGACTGGCTTCCATGTTTTGGCGGGCCCAACTCACTACGGGTTTGACTGAATCCACGTGTACCACATCGGCACCAGCAGCTTTGGCGGCCAGTGAAGCGCCGCCCGTGTAGGCAAAAAGGTTGAGGACTGTGGGTTGATCAACTTCCATTTCGCGCAGACCCTGATAAATATAGTTCCAGTTTTCGGCCTGTTCCGGGAAAATACCAACGTGTTTGAACGAAGTAAGACCTAGCCTGAAAGTCAGGTTCATGCCCTCATGGTGATAGCGGATATGCCATTGTTCGGGCATGCCGGGTTTGAGTTCCCAGTTGCCATCTTCGGCAGTGGCGGCTGCGCCTGATTTGCGGTTGAAGGTAGCCTGGGCTTTTTTGTTCCACTCTGCTTCGCTTAGGGCTGGCGACCAAATGGCTTGCGGCTCCGGGCGCGAAAGGACGTATGGCCCAAAGCGTTCCAATTTTTTAAAATTGCCGCTATCGATGAGCTCGTAATCTTCAAAAGGAGGTAAGGGTAATGCCTGCATAGTTGCGAATACACCAAAATAAAACCTTCAGAGTAGGTAAAGTGCACGAATTTGTGCAGTTTTAGCACTCCATTTTATCAAGGTGAAGTAGTAAAGATATGTCAAGCGCAAAGATAATCAGCAGTCTGCAAAATCCATTGATTAAAAACATCGGCAACTTACTGGAAAAAGCCAGGGAGCGGCGCAAACAGGGTTTGCTGGTGGCTGAGGGGCTGATTGAAGTGGGGATGGCCTTGCGCGCAGGTTATGTCGTGGAGCAGCTTTTGTACAACCCTGATATCACAACTGAAGAAAATATTCAACAAGTTTTGAAGCACCAGCCCGCCGCTGCCCAACAATTGATTCAAGTCAATGGGCCAGTGATGGAAAAGGTCGCTTATCGGGCGAACGTGCCTAATATTGTCGCGGTATTGCGGAGCAAATCCCCAGCTTTAAGCGAGTTTAAGGTTAAAGAGAATCCCTTGATCTTGCTGCTCGAAACGGTAGAAAAACCCGGTAACCTGGGCGCCATCTTGCGCACTGCTGATGCTGCTGGGGTGGATGCCGTATTGTTGTGCGACCCCCAAACGGATTGGTACAACCCCAATGTGATCAGGGCTAGTTTGGGTGCAGTATTCACCGTGCCCATTTTTAGCGTAGCTGCTGCGGAAGCGCTGGAATGGTTACAACAGCACCAAGTTCGGATTTTTGCTACCCATCTGGAAGCCAGCTACCCTTATTATGATTGTGATTTGCGCGGCCCTACTGCGTTGGTGATGGGAACCGAGGCGGATGGGATTTCCTCCTTTTGGGTGCAAAACGCCTCTCAGCGGGTGATCATTCCGATGCATGGGTTGGTTGATTCGATGAATGTTTCCGTTTCAACGGCCATTTTACTTTTCGAGGCTTTGCGGCAAAGAAAGTAGTTACTAAAGCCGCGATGGCTGACTAATTATTGCAATACTTGCGTTTAAACTGTGGCTATTTGCTTTTATTTCGTCATAAAGGAGATAGCTTAGGGTAAATTTCATGTAAAAGGCTGCACAAGTTTTTTATTTTGATGGCAAATCAAGAAACAATTACTTAACCCTATTTCTATCGATCACAAGCGACAGATTATGAACACGAACAAATCAGCGTTTTTCAACTCTATATTTCTGGCGTTTTGCCTTGCTTTACTCAGTAATGTATTGATGGCACAGGAAGACCACGCCACTCCCCTGCCTCCAGAATTGGGTAAGGTAGATACCGATGGGCCACACCTTTTTTACCGCAAAAACAAGGTTTACATCCGGCAAATCCAGATGAAGGACACCACAGGAGTGGCCACCCTTGACTCCATTGAGGCCAAACAAAAAAACAATTTGACCATTGAGTGTCGCTTCACCAAAAATCCAGAATGGAACTTTAAGACCAAGCTCAAGGCCAAACTGAAAATTGAAAATACCGAGTATCCCAAAGTTGAAAAAATCCTGGCAGTATCTGACATAGAGGGTACCTTTGGATCTTTCCGCAACTTTTTGATCAACCATAAAGTAATTGACGAACAATACAATTGGACTTTTGGCAAAGGCCACCTCGTTTGTGTGGGCGATTTTTTTGACCGAGGCACCAATGTCACCGAAACACTCTGGCTGATTTACGATTTAGAGGATAAGGCCAAAGCCGCTGGCGGTTATGTGCATTACATCTTGGGCAATCACGAGATCATGAACATGTCCAACGACCACCGCTACGTGCATCCCAAATACATGCGCAATGCCGACTTGTATCAAGAACCTTACGCCAACTGGTTTAAAGGTTCCACCGAATTGGGACGTTGGCTGGCGACCAAAAACGTGGTGGAAAGGATTGGTGACTTCATCTTTGTGCACGGTGGCCTGGCACCTGATCTGAATTACTTGGACAAAACCTTGTCGGAAATCAACAATACCATGCGGCCTTTTTATTTCATACAGGAGGATGTGTCGCGGATTGACGATGAAATATTGAGGTTTTTATTTGATGACAATGGCCCGATCTGGTACCGCGATTATGTGATGGGCCAAGCCAAGGATGCAGAGGTTGAAGAGTCTTTGCGGAAATTTGGGGGAAAACACATCGTTGTCGGACATACCCTGGTCAACGCGGTCAAATCTTTTTACGGCGGTAAAGTCATCGCCATCGATACCCGCCATGTGGATCCCAATTCAACAGCCTTGTTGTACGAAGATGGGAAATTGTTCCGCATCGATCAAAAGGGAAAACGGGCTGAACTCAAACTCTAGGCAAGGAAAAGAATCAAGGCCAGCAGCATCAAAAGATACTGCTGGTTTTTTTTATTAAAAATAACTAGAAAAATAGTTGACAAACTATAAAAATAGTTGTAAGTTTGTCAAACACAATATGCAATACAATGAAGCGACTTACGCGCAAAGAAGAAGAGCTGATGCAAGCCTTGTGGAAACTGGAACGAGCCTTCGTCAAGGACCTCATCGAGCTACTGCCCGAGCCAAAGCCGCACTACAACACGGTATCAACGGTGATTCGCAAGCTGGAAAACCAGGGCTTCGTGACACATGAAGACTTTGGGGGAACGCACCGCTACTTACCAAAGATCAGCAAGGAAGCCTATCAACGTCAGTTCCTGGGGGATTCCATGGCTGCGTATTTCGACAACTCCTACAAGAACATGGTGGCATTTTTTTTTTTTTTTTTAAAAATTACGCCTGAAGAACTGAAAGACATCTTAAAAGCCATTGAAAAAGGAGAGTAAGTGACCTCGCCCGTCGGATGCCTCTCGTAATACTGTAACAGGTATGGTCTTTTCCCATTTGCTACAGGCAGCTGTATTGCTGCTTGGTGGTACGCTGTTGTACTGTTTATTGTTTTGGCGCAGTACCTTCTTGCGCTGGAATCGGGTGTTGTTGTTGAGCATTTTGCTCGCTTCGCTGATTCTGCCATTCGTGCATTTGCCCGAATCCTGGACTTTACAAGGCTGGCAAAACAAGGTAATTACTTCACCCCTTACACCAAGTTTAAATGCAGACGAAAAACTGCCCGAACCCCAGTTTTTCTCGAAGATAAACCTGAGCGAGCAAGAAATGCCCTCCGAAACGAGTGAAATGATTTCCACCCAGCACCCCATTGTGCCCATCACCCGACTGTTGTTTTTTCTCTATGGTATGGGTTGTTTTGTTTTTGGCATACGCTTTTTGATACACTTGTTTTCCTTGTTTAAACTATTCCGAAAAGCCCACCTTGAGCAAAGGGATGGCTACTGCCTTGCCTTTTGCCATGGGGAATTGTCTCCTTTTGCTTTTGGGCGTACTATTTTTTTATCCAAAGCCTTGCTGCAAAGTGAAGACTTGGAGTTGATCCTAACCCATGAACTGGCGCATGTTCGACAGCGGCATACCTTGGATATTCTTGCGGCAGAGCTGCTGCTCGTCTGGCAATGGTTCAACCCCGGGGCCTGGCTGTACCGCCGACTGGTAGAAACCAATCTGGAATACTTGGCCGATCGCAGTGTGTTGCAACAGCAATGGAATAAAAAACAATACCAGCTGAGTTTGCTGAATTGGTCGAATGTCAATGTCAGCAACCGCCTTTCTACTTCCTATAATTTTTCACTCCTCAAAGAAAGAATTATGATGATGAATCGGAAACCTTCGTCAAATCTGTATTTCCTCGGTTATGCAGTGGTTTTATCTATATTGCCAATCTTGTCGATTTTTAACCAGCCAGTACTTGATACACCAGAAATTAGCTCAGATCAAGGCCCAAAACTTTCTTTGGATCAGAAAAAAGTAAGTCCCGGATTGAATTTGGAAGCGGACGAATCAGTTCAAGACCCCTCCATTGAAGCTCGTCAAATAACAACACTTTCCAAGCCATCTATACTAAGCTTTACTATAATACCAACTGAACCGAAAACGGACTCATCAGAATTTTTCATCGTGGTTGGGCCAAACGCCACTGAAAGTGAATTAGAAAAATTGAGCAGGATGAGTTTTTCATTTGACAGAAAGCTCATTCTGGACAGGAATGCAGACAACAAACTAATCGGATATACCTTAAAGGGGAAAGGGAGCTCATCAGGCAATTCGATGCCCTCAGAAAAAGATCGCTTACCAGGAGTTGTGTATGCCAAAAAAGGTTACGGTGGTGCGGAAGATCAACTGTCCTTAGAAACAATTGACGAAATTCTGGCCGCAGACTGGGCTAAAACCAAAATTTACTGCGTCGGCCTGCCAGCAACCAAACAAGCAATTGCGGCACTTCGCCCCAAAGCACTGGCAATCTATGAGGCGAATCAAATGCGATGGCTTATTCAGTTAAAAGCTTTAAACTGGGTACATACCTACGAAAGGGACCACACAACTTATACTACCTTTACTGAAGAAGCCCTAAATCACCTTAAATACAGTGCGCAAAAATGTAAAGAAGGAAACCTGGAATTGATTGTAAGCATCAATGGTGGTGCACCTCAAAACACCTTGCCCGTTTTGGAAAATTTAAAATTGAGCCGAATCGAAGTTCATGACAAAATAGCCCATTACTACAAAGAGAATACCACAAAGTTGATCAAGGAGGAACTTGTTGGATTGAGATTAGAAATTTTCACCGAGGAATAATTGACCCTGCAAACACCCATAGGCCATGTTCGACCCAAGCCTGAAATACAACCTGGCATCTGCACTCATTCTTTTGATTGGGGTAGTGCTGTTTCGTGTCCTCTTTCTGAAGAGCACTTACCTGAAATGGAACCGTAGTTTCTTATTGGGTTTATTGCTGGCAAGCCTGATTATTCCCCATATCCATCTGCCAGAGTCCTGGACGATTTGGCGCAAAATCAATGTTCCATCTGAACACATTAAATTGGTCACCCCCAGTCAGCCTGTTGAGGAGACCATGATTGATGTTAGCCCTTCCTTGGAAGTGACACCAATGGAGCAGAAAAATCAATCCAAACCAGATCCAATTAAAACTCAGCCCAAGCCAACTCACCCCATTCGTTTTATGGAGATCGTTACCTGGCTCTACGGTCTTGGCTGCCTGGCTTTGAGCATTCGGTTCATCCTCCAAATCTTATCGTTGTGGAAATTGTATCGTAAAGCACGCATTGAGCAAAGGGGTAGTTACCGCTTGGCGGTCTGCCCCGGCGCTTTGTCTCCTTTCGCCTTTGGCCGGACCGTTTTTATTTCGGATCAATTGTACCATAGTGCAGAGTTGGAGCTGGTCCTCACTCATGAATTGGCCCATGTCAATCAGGGGCATACCTGGGATATTCTGCTGGCCGAACTTACCTTGATCTGGCAATGGTTTAACCCAGCAGCCTGGTACTATCGCCGACTGGTAGAAAACAACCTGGAGTACCTGGCGGATCAGGCTGTATTGCAACAACAATGGGACAAAAAAGCCTATCAACTCAGTTTGCTGAGCTGGGCCAATCCTGCTTTCAACAACAGCCTATCAACTGCTTATAGTTTTTCCCTACTCAAAGAACGGATTGTGATGATGAACAGTAAACCCTCTCCAAAACGACACAGCCTGCGTTATGCTTTAGTATTTTTATTGCTACCGTTATTGCCCGTATTTAACCGCCCCTTAGCGGTAACAAACACTACGGTCAAAAATACCACAAAGCCTGCTGCATTAGACGCACAGGTAAAGTATGAAACCGTACCACTTTCTTTTGATCAAAAAGCCTTTTCTCAGCAAGAAAAAAAAGAACTGCTTACCAATAAGTTACCACAAGTCGAGCCCACCAACCCTACACTCAATCACAAACCAAGCCCCGATACCATTATACCTCCATCAGAAATCAACACTGTTCTCATCATCGTCGATCTGGACATTGACCAGGCTGAACTAGAACGCTTGACCAAAATCCCCTTAAAGATCAATAAACGAATCTCTTATACCTTGAATGAAAATGGCCGATTGAGCTCGATAGCACTGGAAGACAACAATGGTGGTCTTTGCAGAATTTACGCTGGTGAAAACAGCGAATTCCCCTTAGTGATTCAGGGACATGAAAGTGGCTGTGGCACCGAAGCGTTTGACTTCAATATTTTGAAGAAAATGCAAACCGGAAATTGGAACAAAAACATGCAAGTTCTCATGGGAGGCATACCCTCAGCCCCCCAGGAGTTCGAAGCATACAAGGCCAAAATCCTGAGTAACCAGAACAATACTTACCTCCGGAGATTATTGACTCTGGAATCTAAAAAATGGCGCGAAGTAGTAGAAGATGGCCATTCCTCATTTGAAGGACCTATTTCAGACGAAGGAATTGAAAACATTAGCAAACGAGTAGAGCGCTGCATCAAAGCGGAAAAAGAGCTGATGGTAAGCATCAACGATGGCCCTGTGCAATCGGCAATGCCTGACCTTGCGAGTCTCAAAATAAAACGCCTGAATGTCCATATGAAAAGCAGAAACTTTTATGTAACCGGCACAACCAGTATTTACCGCACTGATTGGCTTGGCCTACGGGTGGAAATTTTTACGGAATGACCATTAATCATACCGAATGATAAAACACAACCGCGGCAGCGGTTAAATTTAGAATAGCCCCGGTCGTCCGGGGATTTGGAAGATTCAGGCAGGTTCCACAACCGCGGCAGCGGTTGAACAATTCGCTATGTAATTCAACCGCTACCGCGGTTGTGACCATCTCCCTCGCATTTTTCCCTGGACGACCGGGGCTATTCTGAATTCAATCGCTCCGCGATTAGTCTTTCGCAAAAAGCAATTAACATCCGGTACACCTCAACCCTCCTCCTTCGGAATAACCGCCGCCCCAATTTTCCGCAACAACTTCATCCGCAAAGCCAGTGGCAGCGCGTTGTTCAACAGGATCATAATCTGGTTCATCACCCCCGGAATGATGATGCGTTTGCCGCTGAACAGGCCATTGATTGCAATAGGGGCTACTTGATGCGGGTACATCACGACCAATTTGGCCTTGCGTCCGCTGCGTTGAATGCGCTTGAGGCCATCCTCGTTGGTCACCACCGGGCCGGGGCACAAGGCACTTACGCTCACTCCCGTTTCGGCCAATTCTTCGCGCAGCGAAAGGGAAAAAGCCGTCACAAAGTGTTTGGTTGCCGTATACGCCGCTTTGAAAGGCATTGGCATCAGCCCTTCCATGCTGCTGGAATTGAGAATATAAGCCTTGTCTAATTGTTTCAACTGCGGCAAAAAATAGTAGGTCAACTCAAACATCACTTGGTTGTTGAGCCGCAGCATCTTTTGGTACACCCCAATCGGCACTTTATCTAAGATGTCGCCAAGTCCAAATCCGGCATTGTTGATCAGCATGTCCACGCTGTAGCCATTTTCCTGGCACCAGGTGTACACTTTCAGCGGTGCATCGGTTGCAGTGAGGTCGATGCCAAATGGGTGGGCTTCTACCCCGTGTTTTTGCACAATTTCCTTGGCCGCCGCATGCAATTCCGGGCCATCCAATGCTACCAGCAATATATTTCTGCCCCTTTGGGCGCATTCCTCCGCCAACGCACGACCAATGCCCATGCTAGCGCCGGTAATGAGAGTGTAATGCTTTTCCATAAAAAACAACTTAGCGTTTTATTCCCTTCCCTTACGCGCCAACAAACGTTTGATCAGTGGCTTTTCGATCCAGGCAATGGCGGCAAAGTAAGCCAAAAGAATCAAAAAGTTGATGCTCAAAATCACCCAAAATGCATCTTTTGCCCAATAACGCACCCCTTCGCTCAAGCCATAAGCCAGTAAGGCCAGTACCAGGTACAGGGCCATCCGCCCCAAGGGGTACTGGATGGGATGGTATTTTTGACCCGCCCAATAACTCGTGATGGTCATAAATACATAACAAACCAGCGCAGTCCAGGCTGGCGCGTAGTAACTGTATCCTTGTTTGATCAACACCACGTTGAGCACAATGGTAATGAGGGAGCCCCCCAGCGCAATCCAACCACCAACCGCCGTGCGATCTATCAATTTATACCAAATGGAAAAGGTGGTGTACAAGCCCAAAAACAGATTGGCCAGCAATAGCACCGGCACCGTATCCAAACCTTCCCGGAAATCTTTCCCCAAAAACAAACCCACCCAATCGATATTCAACATGATGCCCAAAAAGGCGACACAACTCACCAAAGTGAAGGCCTGAGCAACCTGCCCATATACCTTTTCCGAACCCTTTTCATTGGCATTGCGGAAAAAGAAAGGTTCGGCAGCGTAGTTGAAAGCCTGCGTAAAAAGGTTCATCATTACGGGGATTTTCACTGCTGCGGAATAAACTCCCACTTCTTCCAGGTTATTATTCAAATCCCCTACACCTAAAAATTTCAACAAAGGTGTACCGATCAACTGATTGATTACCCCCGCAACCCCGGCAATGATCAGCGGGAAGGAATAACGTAACATTTGGCGCAGCAACACCCAATCGATCCCCAATTTCATGCGCAGATAAGTGGGCAACACTTGCAGCATATTCACTGCACTGCCCACCGCATTGGCCAGAAAGACATCCCCGACCATATTGTCCTTGAAATGCAGGTATTGCAGCCACTGCCAGGCGGCTTTTTGCTCCAATTTTGGACAAAAATACAGGTAAAAAAATACCAGCAGAATATTGACAACGACGTTGGTCAACTTGATCCCCATAAAGCGCAAGGGGCGATTGTCGAAACGCAGGCGTGCAAAAGGAATGGAAGTCAGGGTATCTAATCCCAAAATCAAAATGAGTGCCACGATAAACTCTGGATGCTGGGGATACTGCTGAAGATCGGCAATGGGCTGCGCCAAAAAGAGCGCAATTCCGGTAAAAACCAGCGTAGACAACAATAGAAACAGAGCCGATGTAGAAAAAGCCCGCTCTACATCTTCCTTTTTTTGAGCATAGCGGAAATAAGCCGTCTCCAAACGAAAAGTCAGCAGGATATTGAATAGTGCTACGTAAGAATACAGGTCATTAAAAATGCCATAGTCCGCCTTACTCAACACCCGGGTCAAAAAAGGAGTCAACAAAACAAAATTGAGCAAGCGCGGCAAAATGCTGCTCATGCCGTAAATGGCGGTTTCTCCGGCGAGTTTTTTGAGTAGAGACATTTATAGAAAGATGAAAGATGAAAGATGAGAGATGAAAGAGGCTACCGCAGCGTTTTTGACGATAACCTTGTCTAAGTCCCTGCGGTAGCCTCTTTCATCTCTCATCTTTCATCTCTAATAAATTAGTTTTCCCAATTCTTCTTCTCCTGCTCCACATGGTGCAAGACCACCTTAATGCCGTACTTCTCCTTCAGGTGCTTGGCAAGGGCGTCGGCGGCGTATACGGAGCGGTGCTGGCCTCCGGTGCAACCAAAGTTGACGCTGAGGTTCATGAAGCTGCGCTCGATGTAGTCTTCCACCGCGGTATCCACAATGCGGAATACGTTGTGCAGGTATTCGTCCATGGTGCTGTGCTGCTTGAGGAAATTGATGACCGATTCATCGCGGCCAGTCAATTTTTTGTACGGTTCATAGCGCCCTGGGTTGTGCACGAAGCGACAATCAAATACAAAACCACCGCCGTTGCCACTGGTATCTTCTGGAACACCGCCAGCATGGTACGAAAAGCTGTTGACCACTACCGTAAGTAGACTGGTACTGCTTTTAATTTTATTGAAAGGTTCGAATTTTTTGGAATCCAAAATGCGCTGCATCGCCTCCCGCAGATGGGGAAGTTCGATGGGCAACTGCCAGTTTTCCAAAAGTCCCTTGATGTTGCGCAAGGCATGCGGGATACTTTTGAGAAAATGCTCTTTGCGCTCAAACAGTCCCCGGAAACCATAGGCCCCCAAGACCTGAATGTTGCGGATCAACACGTAGCCATTGTAATGCTCAATGAACCTGTCCGGATCAATGGGCGTCAATTCACCAGCCACTTTGATGTAATGCTGTAAAATTTCCTGACGAATGTCTGCTGGTATGTTGGCTTTGGCCTGGAACAACAAAGAGGCCAAATCGTATTGAAGGGCACCGCGGCGTCCACCCTGGTAGTCAATAAAGTACGGCTCACCACTTTTGATCATGATGTTGCGCGACTGAAAATCGCGAAACAGGAAGTATTGGTTATCGGCAGTAAGCAAATAATCAGCCAGCGCGTGAAAATCTTTTTCCAGGGCTTGCTCATCAAAACGCACCTTGGTGAGCATCAGGAAATGGTATTTGAAATAGTTCAAATCCCAAAACATGGCCTCCTTGTCGAAGGCGGATTTGGGATAACTGTGCTCGTAGCTCAAATCTTTCCCGCCAATGATTTGTAAGCGGGCCAATTGTTCCACCACCCGCTTGTAGATTTGGGCGAGGTAATCGGGAAAATAATCGTCGTTTTGGATCAAAAAACTATATAAAGTCGTTGAGCCCAGATCTTCTTGCAAATAGACCTTGGTGTTCAAATCTTCGGCATAGATTTCGGGCACAGGTAAGGATTTGCCGTGAAAATGGCGGCTGTATTCCAAAAAAGCCCTGCTCTCCCGATCATTGGGGCTATAGGTGCCGATGGCGGCCCGTTCGGAGCCCTGTAAGCGGTAATAAATCCGCTCGGAACCTGATGGGGCCAAAGGCAAAATCAATTTGGGGCTTTCACCCGCCCACTGCTCAAATAAATCGGCTAGCGCTGCTTCAATTTTTTGTGGACTCATTCCAGTACGTTGTTTCTTAACTTAAGGGCGATAAAAAAATAAGTGTTCATTTTGCCAAAGGATTAGATAAGTAAACGGTTCATTTCAAGTGTCTTCTCTAATCCTTTGGCTCAAAAAAAATGAACACTTATTTTTGCCCCACTACTCAGTCGCAAAACTATAAAATTATTTTGAGCGGATACGTTTAAGAATACGGCGCCAAGACCAGCGGCGGCGTGGCTCCTTGTCAAAGTATTCGCTACCATACCCCTGGCCATAGCTGTAGCCATAAGAAGAACTGTAGCCATAACCGTAGCCGTAGCCGTACCCTGCCCGGGCCTTGAGCCCGTTGAGGACGATCCCCACCTGAGGCAATTTGTTGTTGCTGTAAATGTCCTGCACCATACGCAAAAACGGAGTGCGGCTCATCCCAAAACGGGTGACAATGACGGTTTGGTCAATGTGTTGGCTGAGCAAAAGGGCATCGGTGACCAGCCCGACAGGAGCAGTATCTACGATGATGTATTGGTAACGCTTGCGCAACTCTATAAACAAATCACGGGTAGCATCACTCATCAACAATTCGGCGGGGTTGGGCGGAATGGGGCCACAATCCAGGTAATCTACCAGAGGATGATCCGGCAAAGGTTTGATGAGGTCGTCCAAAGAAGCTTGTCCTACCAAGTAGTTGGTTACTCCTCGCTCAGCCTGATGCCCGGTCAAATAGCGGCTCAATTTCGGTCTGCGGATATCCAATCCCAACAAGAGGGTTTTTTGGCCGGAAAGTGAAATGCTGATGCCCATGTTGATGGTGATGAAACTTTTGCCCTCACCACTCACACTGGAGCTGACAAGGACGACCTGCTTCTTTTCGCCCTTGGATAGATAATGCAAATTGGTGCGCAACATCCGGAACATCTCTGCAATGGCCGAGCGACTACTGCGATTGACTACAATGGATTTCCCCGCACTAGATTGCATGATTCCCCCCAAAAATGGCGCATTGGTATGGCGGCGAATATCGTTTTCGTCGTAAATCCGATTGTTGAAATAATCAAATAAAAAGGCCACAAGCCCCGGCAGCAAAAAGCCCATGAACAAATATAAGGTGAAGGTTCGGCGGCGGTCTGGAGCCACCAATCCCTGCCCAACTGGCGGGTTGAGGATGCGGGTATTGGACACCTGGGCAGCAACACTCAAGGCCGTTTCTTCCCGTTTTTGCAACAAAAACAAAAAAAGTTGCTCCTTGATTTGCTGCTGGCGCAAAATCTGCAGCAGCTCCCGCTCGTAAGTGGGAATGGCATCAATTTTATTTTCAATCGGTCTTAAACGTTTGCTGACCTGGGCACGCCGGTCGTTGAGCTCGCGGCGAATGACAATAAAATTGTCGAACAAAGGTTTACGCAACTCCTCCACCTTTTTATCCAATGATTTTAAGGCTGGATTGGTAGGGCCTGCGGTGGCCGACAGTTTTTTGCGCTCCTGAACAATCTCATTATAGGCCTTAATGAGCTCGGCCGCAGCACTGCTGGCCAATATCTCCGAACTTAGTGGCAGGGATTCGTTTTGGGCAGCGGGGTCATTGAGCTTTTTTTCGATAGCATCCAACATCGTTAGGCGCAGATCAAGCTCCATCAATTGTTCATCGGCAGTAGATACTTTGCTAAGGTATTCGCTGGCTTTACTTTCGATGGCCACGGGCAGGTCTCGGCTGCGTTTGTATCCTTCTACGTCTTTTTCAACGTTGTAGAGCTCGTCGGTGATGAAGACTAAGCGCTCATCAATAAATTCAAGGGTTTTGCGACCAGACTCATTTTTGATTTCTACCTGGCTCCGGTCAAATTCATTGACAAGGGTTTTGAAGATGTCAATGCATTTTTCAGCCACGGGGTCACGCATGCTGAGATTGAGCACGTTGGAGCCGGGCACAGGCTGAATCACCAGTTTTTCTGCGTATTCTGCGGCAGTACCTTCAGGGTAATTGACGCGGATCAAAAACTCTGTTCCAGGCACCGCGCTAGCTTGTCGGCTTACCGTATATTTGATTTGATTGAGGACAAATGGAGTATCGTAATGGCAGGTCAGGGTATCGTTTTCCCCTTTTACCAGCGTAAAATCGTAATTGTTCAGCGTGCGAACTCGCAGCGAAGTGCCATAGGCCAATACTTTTGGCAAAGCGCCAGTGAGCATCACCGGGCAGTTGGGGCCGTACATCTCACTGGTTTTGACCCGTCCCACCGTATAATAGGTCACATTGAGATTGAGTGAATCCACCACCCGCCGCATCATGGTCGTTGACTTGAGCACCTGAATTTGGTCATCCACATTGGACTCCTGCTCAAGTCCCAGTTTTTCGGTGATGATTTCTTCGGAGATGTTACTTTTGGCGTTGTCTTCCAACAAAATACTGCCCCCTACCTGGTAGATATTGGTTGCATACCGCAACTTGACCCAGGCAATGCTGTACCCGATCATGAGGCCCAGTAACAACCAGTACCAATTGCGCAAGAAGAGGAAAAAGAAGTATTTGATGTCCAACTCCTTGTTTCCACTGGGAGTAGGTGTTCCGCCTGAATGGTTGTAGGGTGTAGATTGTGCAGTATCCATTGTTCAAAAGTACGAAAGGTTTGAAAATATTCGGCTGTTATTTGCGGATAAGCTTGGGAGTATTTGCTTCTGTACCAACATCATTGCCCGGCCAATGGCCTGATCCATGTCATAATAACGGTATTCACCCAAGCGGCCACAGATGAGTAAATTGGGGATTCTCTGGGCGCGTTGGCGGTATTGTTGGTAAAGTTGCTGGTTGATTCTATCCGGAAAGGGGTATTCATATTGATCAATGTCTTGGGGACTAAAGGGGGTTTCGCGGGTAATGACGGTGCCATGAATCTCGGCTTGTTGCGCAGTTGGCATCAGGTGTTTCCACTCCAAAGTGCGGATATGTGCGCCGTTTTCGAGCGCTGGGTTGTTGACTTGTGCACAGGGCTGGTAGCAGGCCGTAGCGGACAGGTACTCGTGTTCGCGCTGCTGCCCACGATAGTGCAAACGCCCCAGATCAAAGCCAAAAAAAGCATCAATCGCCCCGGTAAATACGGTATAGGTAGCGGGCTCAAATGCCTGCTGCTGCAAATAATCTACTCCGAGGTGTACTTTTATTCCCTCCAGCATTTTGCTCATCCACTGAGCATAACCATCCGCAGGGATGCCTTGCCATCGGTAGCCAGGAGTCAGGTGTGGATCGTCGTCGTGATGCACTTCAAAACGTTTGACCAAATCAGCACTGAGCTGCCGGGGGGCTATGCCCCATTGTTTGGACGTATAATTTTTGACAAATTTTTCATACACTTCCACGGGCATGAGCTGAAGGGCTGCTGCTTCAAAATTGCGGGCTGGAAGTGCCGCCGGAGAAGATATGCGCGTATTCAGGTATTGCGCTGCACCAATTCGCCGCAAATAAGCAGCGGAGATCGGCCAATTCTCGTATTGTCCGTCAACAAAGGATTTCACTATGGCGCGATAAGGAAAAAAAGATCCAAAGCGTTGCACATAAGCCCAAATCGCCTCCGAATTGGTCCGAAAATAGTGTGGCCCATAACTGTGCACTCGAATGCCCGAAGGATGCACAAAGTCGTGCACGTTCCCACCCACTTGGGCACGGCGCTCAAACACGCTGACGTCATGCCCCTGATCGTGCAACAAACGCGCAATGGTAGCCCCCGTCAAACCGGACCCAACGATATGGATTTTGGAACTCATCGTCTAAAAATGGCAATGATCAAGGTGATCAATGATAAGCCTGCAGAGCCAAAGGTGAAAATACGACTGGTTTGGTCGGTGATGCCCCCCACCTTGGCTTTGGTGGGCTGAATGTAAATGAAGTCATTTTGTTCCAGGTAAAAAAACTTCGAAGCAAAGATGGCCGGATCCTGCAAATTCATATAAACGTATTGGCGTTCTCCGTCTTTTTCTCGTACGAGTAGGATGTTGGTGCGGTCGGCATAGGGGGTCAAATCGCCCGCCATCCCGATGGCTTCCAGCAAGGTCACTCTTTTATTCGAAATGCGGATCAAACCAGGCTGAGCGACCTCACCCAACATCGTGATTTTGAGGTTCAAAAAACGTAGACTCACCACGGCATCGGACACGATGGGCAAAATGCGGTTCAGAATGGTATCGTGTGCCACGCCCAGGGTTAAACCACCTACTTTTACGCGGCCAATGACCGGAAAGTCGATGTACCCAGCGCGATCTACAAAATAGCCCGTGAACAGCTCCAAGGAATTGACTCCAGTTCCTCCCATACTTTGTTGCATCATGGCATTGTTTTGCTGGCCCCCCGCTCCGCCCGCTTCAGGGACGAAGGGTCTAATCGCGTCCGGTTCAAAACTACTCACATTGATTTGCAACAAATCCTCGGGCTGAATACTCAGGTCTATGGAATTGAGGATGGCTTCGGCTTTATTTATGGGCAGCGGCCCTTGGTTAAAATTGACCAATTGCTTGTGTTGCACACAGGAGCAAGTCAAGAGTAGTAGGGTAAAGAAGTACAGAATCCGCATGGATGAATGTTTTGAGGGGTTGAGAAGGTTGAGGAGTTGAGGAGTTGAGGCTACCGCGAGCGATTTTGACAATGCCCTTGTCTAAGTCCCTCGCGGTAGCCTCAACTCCTCAACTTCTCAACTCTTCTCAACCAAATTATCGTTTATGTTCAAAAATATCAATTAAAATATCTGCTATTCGCTCCGCTGCCCGACCATCCCAAAGCGGGGGAATACCGCCTTTTTTTCCACGACCTTCCAGTACTTCCAGCATGTGTTGATGGACAGTTTCGGGGTTGAGGTCGGCTAGCAGGGTGTTGGTGCCTAAGTCTACAGTAACGGGGCGTTCGGTGCTGCTGCGGAAAGTCAGGCAGGGCGTTTGTAAAAAAGTCGTTTCCTCCTGAATACCGCCCGAATCTGTGATCACCAGGGCCGCGCCTCCCATCAATCGCAAAAATTCCAGGTACCCCAACGGCTCCGTAGTAATTAGATTCGGAATGCGCTCAAAACGCTCCAGTAAGCCAAAGTTCTCTAAATTTTTGAGGGTGCGTGGATGCACCGGGAACACCACCTGGCGGTATTGTACGGCATCCTCAATGATGCTGAGTATAGAAGTCAGGCCCTCCACAAAGTCAACATTGGAAGGGCGGTGCATGGTCATCAGGACATAACTCTGATCCTGAATGGCAGGTTTATCGGGCAATACATCGCTGTAGCTCAACTGCTGCGCCCGAGCCTGGTAATGCACCAGCGAATCAATCATACAATTTCCAACAAAAAAGATGCGCTCATCGGGCACATTTTCTTTGGCCAGATTGATCATGCCGCTCATCTCTGTAACAAACAAATAATCGGAAATGCTATCGGTCAAAATCCGGTTGATTTCTTCGGGCATGCCCCGGTCGCCGCTGCGCAATCCCGCTTCCACGTGGGCTACCGGGATGTTCATTTTTACGGCCACCAATGCACAAGCAATGGTAGAATTGACATCGCCCACCACCAAAACTAGGTCGGGTTGTTCTTTTTGCAAAACCTCTTCAAAGGCCAACATGATTTTGGCGGTTTGCTGGGTATGTGATCCCCCACCTACGCCCAAAAAATAATCGGGAGTGGGCAATTCGAGCTGGGTAAAAAACACGTCGCTCATTTTGGCGTCGTAATGTTGCCCAGTGTGTACAATTTTGGACTCCAGTTCTGGCCGGGCTTGAAAAGCGCGGTGCAAGGGAGCAACCTTCATAAAATTGGGCCTAGCGCCAACGATGTTGAGGATTTTCATGTGGATTATAAATTGAGTAGGTCTTGGTTTTTAAAAGTATGGCGTTGCAAAATCCGCAAAATGTCCCTTTGCCGGAGCGCGGCTTGCAATTCCTGCAGATGTCCGGCATGGTGCATATCCGTCCCCAGGTAGCTCACCATGTCTTTGTCAAGCAGGGTTTTGGCCCATTTGGCTACTTGAGGGCCATAGTGCCCGGTAAGGGAGAGAATGTTCACCTGTAACTCGCAGCCCAAATCGCGGATGCGTTCCAGTGCACTGAGATTGCCCTGATAATAACTGTAACGTTCCGGGTGGGCCAAAATGGGGAAATACCCCTGAAGCCGCAACTGGAAAATGCGGTTTTCCAAATCGGGAGGTGCCCCAAAAAAAGACAATTCCACCAAAAGCCGTTTGCCGGGCATGGGTAAAATGTCCCCTTGTGCAAACAATTCGGCAGTATAGCTATCGAGGTTGTATTCAGCGGAGGCTTCCAGCCGAAAATTTAAACCAGCCTGGCGGATGGATCGGCACAGTTCTTCCCAGCCGTTTTGGATGATTACCCCAGTGTTTGGATAATAATCGCCCATCACGTGGGGCGTTGTGATTGCACCACTATAACCCAATTGGATGAGCCCTCGGATCAGTTCCAGACTTTCTTCCATGGTTTTGGCACCATCGTCAATCCCGGGGATGAGGTGTGAATGCATGTCCATCCCCAGCACCGAGAAGTCGCTGGGCTGGGTAGCATGGCTAGCTGAACTGCGCGAGAACAATTTTCCAAACATACGCTTAAGTAGTGGGGCAAAAATAACTGTTCATTTTTTATTGCCCTATGCTTGATAATACCAGCGGTACCAGTCAATAAAACGCTGAATCCCGGTTTGCACCGAGGTGGCCGGTTTGTAACCCGTATCTGCTTCTAAGCTGCTCACATCCGCAAAGGTAGCTGCTACATCACCGGGTTGCATGGGCAAAAGTTCTTTAATGGCTTTTTTACCCAGGGATTCTTCAATGGCTTCAATGAATTCCGCCAATTGAACGGGCTGGTTGTTGCCAATGTTGTACAAATGGTAAGGTGCGCTGGAATGGGCCGGATCTACAATGGCCGGATTCCAGTCAGGGTTAGGCACTGGAGGACGGTCAGCCACTCGGATGACGCCTTCAACAATATCATCGATGTACGTGAAGTCCCGAATCATTTGCCCCTGGTTGAACACCTTGATGGGTTCTCCGGCCAAAATGGCTTTGGTAAACAAAAATAGCGCCATGTCCGGCCTACCCCAAGGGCCATATACCGTAAAAAACCGCAAACCCGTAGTGGGCAATCCAAACAAATGGCTGTAAGTATGGGCCATCAATTCGTTGCTCTTTTTGCTGGCTGCGTACAAGGAAACGGGGTGATCCACATTGTGATCCGTAGAAAACGGCATCTCACTATTCAGCCCATACACGCTGGAACTGCTGGCGTACACCAAGTGCTGGACTTGCTGGTGCCGACAACATTCCAGGATGTTGACAAAACCCACAATGTTGCTGTTGACGTAGGCATGTGGATTGATCAGACTATACCGTACTCCAGCCTGGGCGGCGAGATTGACAACTACATCGAATTTTTTGGTTTGAAACAGTTTTTCCAAGCCCGCCAGGTCTTCCAATTGAAGTTGAATCAAGGAAAATTGGAATTGGGTGCTTTTACACAAAACGCCCGCCTCAATTTGGCTACGATCAATACCCAATTGGGCCAAACGGGCATATTTCAACTCAACATCGTAATAGTCGTTCAGACAGTCCAGACCTACCACTTCGTCGCCGCGTTCCAGCAGTTTTTTGGATAAGTGGAAACCAATAAAACCAGCTGCGCCGGTCACTAAGATACGTTTCATTGCATTGGAAAATAAAGGGGTTGAGAAGTTGAGAAGTTGAGAAGTTGAGGCTGCCGCAGCGATTTTGACAATATCCATGTCTAAGTCCTTGCGGCAGCCTCAACTTCTCAACTTCTCAACTTCTCAACTCATATGAATGATGTATAAACTTAAATTACCCAACCTAAGCCGCTCCACGCTTAGTAGACAAAGGCCGCAAAATTTCCGGAGCCATCTGCATGCGCAGTGAATAGCCCAGGTTTTCCAGCTCGACCACAAAGTTTTTGGAGCCCAAACCCTGCAACAACCTGCCCCGCAGGCCAAACAAACTGCCACTGATGATCTCAACCTCTTCGCCAATTTTAAAAACCCCCTGATCCACCTCAACATTGGCAATCTCGCCAGTAACGCGGCGCATGATGTCAATTTCAACTTCGGGAATTGCAATCAACTCTTTGGCAATTTTGACAAAATGCGTTACATCGGGGATTTCGAGCACGGGTACGTACTCCTCTTTGACAATTTGTACAAAGATGTAGCAGTTGATTAGTGGGAGTTCAACCTTTTTGATCTTGCGCGTATACATACGGGTGACCTTTTGCAAGGGCAAGTAGCTCTTGATTCCCTTGTCGCACAAGTACTTGCTCACCAATTTTTCTCGCTTGTATCTGGTGCATACCGCAAACCAGCGAGGTTCTAAAGCGTCAAGCATGGGTTCATTGTTTAGCTGAGTGTTTAGCCTAGAGGGAGAATTGAATATTATTACAACCGCCAATAGGCAATATTTAATTCATCTGCAGTTTTACGGGAATAAATCCCTTTGAGATCCAGTAACAATGGTTTGCCATTCATCAACTTGCGCAAGGCCTCCAGATTCATCTCCACAAACTGCTGGTGGGCTACGGCAATGATGACGGCGTCGTAATTTTCCTCGGGTTCACTCATCAGGACCAAATTATACTCATGTGCCACCTCAGCGGCAGACGCGAAGGGGTCTACCAAATGGGTGGTGATCGAAAACTGTTGCAGCTCCCGGACCAAATCGGCCACTTTAGAGTTGCGGATATCGGCCACGTTTTCCTTGAAGGTAATCCCCAATACCAATACTCGGCATTGCCCGGGGTTTTTGCCTTTTTGGATGAGCATTTGAACGAGGCGCTTGGCCACATAAGCCGGCATCTCATCGTTGATTTTGCGGCCACTCGTGATTACCTGTGGGTTGTACCCCAATTCTTTCGACTTGTGCAACAGGTAATAAGGATCAACGCCAATACAATGCCCACCCACCAGACCAGGGTAGAATTTTAAAAAATTCCACTTGGTTCCGGCGGCTTCCAATACCTCACGGGTATCGATGCCGATGCGGTCAAAAATCACCGAAAGTTCATTCATAAACGCGATGTTGAGGTCGCGCTGGGTATTTTCGATCACTTTGGCCGCTTCGGCCACTTTGATGGAACTGGCTCGGTATACTCCAGCTTCGATAACGCTGCCATACACCTGAGCAATCAGCTCACACGCTTCATCATCACTGCCGGAAACTACCTTGAGAATTTTCTCTACGGTATGTTCCTTATCTCCAGGATTGATGCGTTCTGGCGAATAACCTACTTTGAAGTCCAGTCCGAAACTCAAACCCGATTCCCGTTCCAGAATAGGTACACAGTCTTCCTCAGTACATCCTGGGTAAACAGTTGATTCAAACACCACATAATCACCCTTTTTCAACTGCGTGCCCACGGTTTGGGAGGCTTTGAGCAAAGGGGTCAAATTGGGGTTATTGTGCTCATCAATCGGGGTTGGCACAGCCACAATGTGAAAATGCGCCTGTTGCAAATCTTCCACCTGATGGGTAAACTGAATGTCTGCTCCCTGAAATGCAACGGCAGTAAGTTCCTGCGAAGGATCGATCCCTGCTTGCATTTGAGTCACCCGAGTGGCATTGATGTCAAAACCAATGACCCGGAATTTTTTGGCCAAAACCAGGGCCAATGGCAAACCCACGTACCCCAATCCTATGACTGAAATCAACTTCTTCTTTTGTACAAAATCTTCAATCCCCATCTCCTGTGCTTTCCAATTACAGGCTAAAGCCCTTCACTGACTCAACAATGTAGTTCAACTGTTCCGAATCCAATTCAGTATGAATGGGTAAGGACAATACTTCCTGGCACAATTGCTCCGTGACGGGTAAATGTGTCAGATCGGTAAAAGGCCGGAACGCATCCTGGCTGTAAAGCGGCACCGGATAATAAATCATCGTGGGCACCCCCTTTTGCTGAAGATGCATTTGTAAGGCGTCGCGTTGCCCATTTTTGACCAACAAAGTATATTGGTGAAAAACGTGGGTAGACTTGGGGTGGCGCACTGGGGTTTGAATCCAGTCCAATCCGGCCAAAGCCTGATCATAAAAATCCGCTGCGGCCCGGCGGGCGGCGGCGTACTCATCCAAACGTTTGAGTTTAACCCCGAGTACCACGGCTTGAATGGCATCCAAACGGGAATTGACCCCCACCACATCGTGGTAATAGCGCCGCACCTGCCCGTGATTGGCCACCATTTGCATCTTTTGCGCCAAATCGGCTTGATTGGTACTGATGGCACCACCGTCGCCGTAGGCACCCAGGTTTTTGGATGGGTAAAACGAGGTGCAGCCGATGTGGCCAATGGTACCCGTTTTGGCCGTGTGGCCATCACTGAAAGTATAGTCGGCCCCAATGGCTTGGGCATTGTCTTCGATGACCCAGAGGCCGTGTTCCTGCGCCAGGGCCATGATTGGCTCCAGGTCGCAACTTTGGCCAAAGAGGTTGACTGGTACAATGGCCTTGGTGCGGGGGGTAATGGCTTTGGCGATGAGCTCCGCGGTCAGGTTGAAGGTGTCGTAATCGACATCCACCATCACGGGTTTCAAACGCAACAGGGCAATGACTTCTGCGGTGGCCACGTAGGTAAAAGCGGGAACAATCACCTCGTCGCCGGGCTGTAAGTCAAGCGCCATCATGGCGATTTGTAGGGCATCGGTACCGTTGGCACAGGGAATGACGTGTGCGGCACTCAGGTATTCTTGCAATCCTTCTTGGAAAGCTTTCACCTTGGGCCCATTGATGTAAGCGGTCGTATCGAGTACTTCCAAAATACCCTGGTCAATTTCGTCTTTGATCTTCAGGTACTGCCGCTTCAGGTCAACCATTTGGATGGCGTGCATAATTTAAACCTTTGTCAGCGCTTTCTCCGCAATCGTCTTACCAATCGCCAAACTGGCGGTAGCAGCCGGAGAGGGAGCACTGCATACATTAATGATATTGTGGTCCTCAAAAATGAGGAATTCGTCAATCAATTTGCCTTCGAGGTCGCAGGCCATGGCGCGTACACCGGAGCCGCCGCGTTGCAGGTCGTCGAAACCTACTTCGGGGATCAGGTGCTGCAAGGCTTTGACAAAGGCGGTTTTGGAGTAGGAGCGCTGCATTTCGCCCAGGCCATAACGCCAATGTTTGGCCGCGAGGCGCAGGAAACCGGGGTAAGTTAGGGTTTCAGCTAGTTCGCCTACATTGATGTCCCAGCGGCTATACCCTTCTCGGCGGAAGGCCAGTACGGCATTTGGCCCAGCTTCGATTCCCCCTTCGATCATGCGCGTATAATGCACACCCAGGAAGGGGAACTCGGGATTGGGCACTGGATAAATCAGGTTATTGACCAAATATTGCTTTTCAGGTTTCAGCTCGTAGTATTCGCCACGGAAGGGAATGATTTGTACACCTTTGATTTGTTGCCCAGTCATTTTGGCCACTTTATCGGCGTACAGTCCGGCACAACTGATCAGTAGCTCGCCGCGTACTTCATCGTTTTGGCTGCGCACGATGATTTCTTTATCGCTGCGTTGGATCGATTCTACTTTGAACCCTTTTTTGATCGTAGCCCCTTTGGCCTGGATCAATTCTGCGTATTTGTGGGCCACCTTGCGGTAGTTGATGATGCCTGCCTGAGGCACCCAGAGGGATTCGATCACATTGACGTGCGGCTCGTGCTCTCGGGTTTCTTCAGCGCTGATGCGGCGGACCTTGGTTAACCCATTTTGGAGACCATGTCCTAAAATCCGATCCAATTGGGGCAATTCTTCGCGGCGGGTGGCGACAATGACTTTACCGCAGATGTTGTAAGGAATGTTGTGTTCGTCCGCAAAGCGCAACAACTCACCATAACCTTCCATGCAGTTGCGCGCACGTAAGGTGCCGGGGCGGTAATAAATGCCGGAATGGATAACGCCGCTGTTGTGCCCGGTTTGGTGTGCGGCCAGCTCCTGCTCTTTTTCGAGCACGGTCACTTTCAGGTCTGGTCGCGCCTCCAGCAGGCGCCAGGCAGTGGCGAGGCCAACAATTCCGCCTCCGATGATGAGTACATCTTTGTTCATGTGCCTACTGTTTTAATCCAGATCCGACCAGAGTAGCAGGGGTTCTACTTCTTGCAGACTCTTGACCAGCCCTGCGTATTCGCTGGGGGTATAAATGATGTAACGAATGCGACGTTTGACCAAGGTTTCCACCTTTTCGATCAGCTGCAACAAATAATGCTGATCGATATTGCCCACAAAAATCAAATCAATGATGGCAGAGTCCAAGCCCCGGGCAAAATCGCCGGTGAGGAACACTTTTTCCACCTCGCCGAGGCGTTTGACCACATTCTCGATGATTTGATCCAACCCCAGGTACTTCATCAAAATGGTATTGACTTCCCGAAAAAGGGGATGCTGGGTGTTGGCGCGGAAGATTTTTTTGTTGCCACTGAGCTCGGATACAAGCATACCGGCTTGCTCCAGGTTGTTCAATTCCAGCCGAATGGCATTGGTGGATTCGCCAAACTCACTTTCCAAACCCCGCAAATAGGATGTGGTGTTGCTGTTGAGGAAAAATTTCAACAGCAGCTTGATTCTGGTTTTGGAGGAAATGAGCGCTTCTATCATGGAAGTGGACTTCTGTCATGTTTGGATACACAAAGGTAACGAAAAATGAGTAGAAAAATTGCTCAATGTTGGGGGTGATTTTTGACAGGCTTCACGATTTCCCCCACAAACCTCAAATACTCGCCCCAATCATAATCGGTCATATCATGCTTCCCTTCGCGAATATGGTACCGCACCTGTTGCCCCACTGGCGTATTCAACCCCGGAAAAGCAACTGTCCCTAGCCCCGTTTTTCCATACAACTGATACACCGCTTCGGTATTTTGTGCCCCCAAGAACTCCCCGCGTGGGTCCGACCACTGATCGCCCATCGCGCTAGCCACATACAAGGGGCGCGGCGCCAACAAACTCATTAAAATGTGTTGATCAAAAGGCAAGTCATTTTCCTTGTAGGCATAATCTTTATAGCTGTTCAAAAACCAGTGTGGAAAACTATTGGTGATGCGCCACAAATTTTCTCCGTAATTCCTTCGGCTTAGGGCTGCCCCGCCTTCGCCGGATTCATTGGAAATGATGGCCGCAAAGCGCTGATCATTGGCACCAGCCCACAAGGCCGCTTTGCCCAGGCGAGAGTGGCCGTGTACGATGATTTTTTTGGCATCTATCTGCGGGATTGTTTCCAGAAAATCGGCGGTACGACTGAGGCCCCAGGCCCAGGCGCCAATGCAGGACCATTCTTCTGCCTTCAGGCCCAGTTGATCCGCCAAAGTGCTGCGGATGCCGTTTCGGTATCCTGTGGGCAGGTCTTCTTCAAAATCCCCACAGGCGACGGTGATGCTTCCATATCCCGCAGCGATCACTTTTTCAAACTGCCAGCGTGATGCCCAGGCGCCCCGTGATTCAGCTTGGCCGAGGTTGTTTTTGAATTGGCCAGCTTCGTTGCAAATGACATATTTCTCGAAGATGGGAATGCTGGGTTCTGTGCTGGTGGTTTGATTGCCACAAAAGTTGAGGCCCAAAAAAACGGGCACTTTGCCGGGCTTATTTGGCAAAACGCCTAACACAGTGACGCTATGTTTTCCTGTAAACGTAAGCGCCCAGACGTACTGAATGGCTTTGCCACCCATAATTTCGGTTCGAGAAACCAATTGACTGCTTTGGGGGAGCTTTTTGCTCGGCATTTTTCCATACATCACTTTCTGAAATTGGTCCAGCCAGTACAGGCGCTGCTTTTCCCAGGCCTTTTTGTTTTTGACGATGGTGCCATCCGGTTTTTGAAGTGGATTGGGGAGGGTAATACTGCCGACTTTACTTTCGTCCATATTGGCGACGAAGGGTTGTTGAGCCATGCTGAGGAGGCCGCAAAAAGTTAGACTTACGAGGAGGAGTGCTGTTTTCATAAGGAACTGATTCAGCTGGGAATTTACAAAATTTTGGAGTATCGGTATTAAAACAGCTTAAACAATAAAAGCTAGGGGTGATTCACTAAATGTATCAAAGCCGCCACTTTAGCGCGCCATCCCTCCAAAATTCCCACAAATCCCTATCTTCGCTGTAACAATCACCCATTGTTCACCACCAACGGCATCTGCCGATCAAACCGTGTCAATTAACACTGTGTCAATCAACCGTAGTATGAAAAAACCACTTGTTCTCAGTTTGCTCTTGCTTTTGAGCATAGCCCTGCGGGCACAAACGGATCAGAACGCCCAGCGTTTTGCCAACACCATCAACGCCACCGACCTGCGCCAACATTTGTTCAAACTCACCTCGGCTGAATTTGAAGGGCGGGAAACTGGCACCGAAGGCCAACGCCGCGCCGCAGATTACATCGCTGCACAAATGAAATCCTGGGGTTTGCCCACCGTAGGCGAGAATGGTGGCTATTTCCAATCCATCACTTTTACCAATCAAAGCTGGCGCAAAATCGAGATGAAAGACGCTGACAAAGACCTGCGTCACCTCTGGGATTATTATGCTTACCCTGCCACCAACCCCAAGCAATTCGAGGCCAAATTTGAGGATGCGATCTTCCTTGGCTTTGGCATCGATGCGCCTGAATACAGCGACTACAAAGGGGTCAATGTGAAGGGTAAACTGGTGGTAGTGTACGACGGCGAGCCCATGAAAGCTGGCAAGTCCAAGATCACGGGCACCAGTACGCCATCTGAATGGGCCAGCGAATGGCGCAAAAAAGTTCGTGCCGCCAAGACCAATGGCGCTGCGGCCCTGTTCATCATCGACCGCAAGTTCAAGGAGAACGTAGCTGAAGCACGCAAAGCCATCCTCAACTCGCGCATGGACATGGCCAAAGACGAAGACCCTGAAAACAATTTTGCGCCCAATTATTTCATCACCACGGATTTGGCCAAAAGTATGTTTGGGAGCATGGTGAGCAAAATCACCAGTGCCCGCGACAAAATTGAAAGCAAAGGCAAACCACGCCATGTGGAATTCAAATGTGCGGTGAACATCATAGCAGAGAAAAATTACAGCCAGCTCAAAGGGGCCAATGTATTGGGCTTCATCGAGGGTACCGATCCCAAACTCAAGGACGAATACGTAGTGGTCACCGCACACTACGACCACCTGGGCAAACGGGGCGACGACATGTATCCAGGTGCTGACGACAACGCTTCCGGGACTTCCACCGTACTCGAAATTTGTCAGGCGATGACTGAGGCTAAAAAAGCAGGAGTTGGGCCCCGGCGCAGTGTATTGTGTATGCTGGTATCGGGCGAAGAGAAGGGTTTGTTGGGCTCGCAATATTACGCACAGTTCCCGATTTACCCCTTGGCCAAAACGGTCGCCAACGTGAACGTGGACATGGTAGGCCGGGTAGACGATGAGCACAAGGACAATCCTGACTACATCTACGTGATTGGTGCCGACCGCCTGAGCTCGGAGCTGCACCAAATCAACGAAACGGCCAATTCAACTTATACCAAACTGACTCTCGATTACAAGTACAACGACGAAAAAGACCCGAACCGCTATTACTACCGTTCGGATCACTACAATTTTGCCAAAAATGGCATTCCCGCTATTTTTTACTTCAATGGGGTACACGCCGATTACCACCGCACCAGCGACACACCGGATAAAATCAATTTTGACAAAATGGTTAAAATTGGAAATTTGGTGTTCCATACCGCTTGGGAATTGGCGAATCGGGAGCAGCGGATCAAGGTGGATAAGAAGTAAATTCAATGTAATTTCTAAGGTGTCCCTAAGGTTTCTCAGGTTTCTTAGGTGGTGAAATAATACTTTGCCCTGCTCCGCAGGGCTTTTTTCTTTTTCACCACCTAAGAAACCTAAGGCACCTAAGCTACACCTTAGTTAGGGTTTGATGATTTTCCCCAACAAAATCTCGGTTTTTTGCCTTGCCACCACCCAATACATTCCACTAGGCCAATTGCGAATATCCATCGTATTTTGACCATTCATCACACCCGAAGCCTGCAATTGCCCTCCGGCGTTGAAGACCTGGAAGCTGGCACCCAAAGGCAAGTCCAAACGAACTTCGTCAGCACTGGGATTGGGACTGATTTTGAACAACTTCGTGCTCATGGCAGGTTCACGCAACGAAGAGGCCAGATCGTAATAATAAAAATTCTTGCTATCTAATACCCATTCAGTAGGGGTTCCGCTTCCTTGATGGGTTTCCTGTCGCGCAATGCTCCCGTTGGCGGTATAATAAAGGTCAGTCCGGCTTTTTTGCGCTTCACCATTGCTGATTATCGTGATTAGGAGAGATTGAAGTTGCTGTTCAGCGGCATAAGTATAGGCTGAGCTGTTGCTTTGTTTCCATCCTTTGCTGATGGGGTCCCAACTGAAACCTTCGGCGCTGCTGGGGAGTCTATTGGCCGTATAGGTAGTTACCGTGCGGCTTAATGGTAGTGAGTCCTTGGGTGGAACCGCGCTATAACTGATTGCTTCGCGCAACAAATTATTTTCAAAAAATCGAGTCGTAAATCCCGTGAGGGTAAACTGTCCGTTGAGGAAAGAATAATTTTCAACCCTGGTAATGTTGTTATTGGCATCATAAAAATTCAGGTCGCGGTTGCGAAAACGTTGGCCAGAAAATGCAATGGCCGTTTCGCTTTCAACCAATTGATTTTGGGCATTAAAACGATTCCTTTGACTCGTGTACCCTTCCCACGCCTTTTGGCCTTCAGACCAATTGTAAGCAAATACCGAATCCACTTGGGTGAGCGAATTGCCTCTGGGAAAACTTTGGGTGCGAACTTGAGGATAAAAAACCTTTGCCCCAGGATCATAGCGTTCAAAAATGGACTCTATCGTTCGGCCTAAAGCATCAAAAGTGTAATTAACGCGGGTTTGTGGCACCCACAAACCTTCCTTAAATTGATCAGTTGTTTCGATGCGTTGGGTTGGAATGGGGTAGTTGTATAGCACTCGTTGAAAAGCGGCAGAATCAGTCGCGGTGTAGTTCCGATACGTTTCGATGCGCAACAATTTTCCGTCACTCCCAGTGATTTGGGACAAAAGAGTGGCTGGAGCAAGCCAAACGCAGCCCCAGAGGAATAGGATAAATCGGTTCATACCTTTTGGTTTATGGGGGCCTTAATTGGCCAATGGCCTTACATACAAGGTCTATTCATTTAACGCAAAACCTAGGATTCTTTTAATACCCGGCGCAAAATTTTTCCCACATTTGTTTTGGGCAACTCATCCCGAAATTCCACTATACGGGGTACTTTGTACGCAGTGAGGTTTTCTTTGCAATGCGCAATCACCTCTTCTTTGCTGAGCGATTTGTCTCTTTTAACAATGAATACTTTCACCGCTTCCCCTGATTTTGCATCCTCAACACCGACTGCGGCTACTTCCAATACTTTAGGGTGGGTAGCAATGACATCCTCTACTTCGTTGGGGTATACATTGAAGCCCGACACGAGGATCATGTCTTTCTTCCGATCGACGATCTGGAAGTAGCCATCTTCGTGCATCAGGCCAATATCGCCAGTGATCAGCCAGCCATCGACGATGGTCTTGGCCGTTTCTTCGGGGTTGTTGTAGTAGCCCTTCATGACTTGAGGGCCTTTGATCTGGATTTCTCCAATTTGATTGGGCCCAACCACGTTGCCCTGGTCATCCACGATGCGCAGGTCGGTAGAGGGGAGGGGAATGCCGATGGAACCAATTTTGCCCGAACCATCGTAAGGATTGCTCGTCGCAACGGGTGAGGATTCGGTCATGCCGTAGCCCTCTGAGAGGTAGCACCCCGTTATCTGTTGCCATTTTTCGGCTACGGCTTTTTGGACCGCCATGCCCCCTCCAGTACTAATTTTGAGTTTACTAAAATCGAGTTTAAGGAACTCTGGGTTGTTGGTCAAGGCATTAAAGAGCGTATTGACCCCCGTAATCAAAGTAATTGGATGCGACTGCAGGGTTTTGACCACCGAGGGAATGTCCCGGGCATTGGTCACCAGTACGTTTTGCCCGCCGATACTCATGACCGAGAGCACATTGACCGTAAAAGCAAAGATGTGGTACATGGGCAAGGGGCAAAGAGCTACTTCTTCTCCTTCCTTAAAAAAAGGTTTGCACCAGGCGGCTACCTGGAGCATGTTGGCCACCAGATTGCCATTGGTCAACATGGCGCCTTTGGACACCCCGGTGGTGCCGCCAGTGTATTGCAATACCGCCACATCGTCGGGTTTGCCGGTGTGAGGCGGAATTTGAAATTTTTTCCCCTGAGCCAGCGCTTCAGTGAACGAAACAGTATTGAGGATTTCGTATTTGGGCACCATCCGTTTGAGGTTGCGCACCACAAAGTTGACAACTACTTTTTTGGGAAAACCCAGGAGTTCGCCGATGCTGGTGGTGATCACCGTTTTGATGGCGGTATTGGGCAGAATTTTTTGCAGGTTGGCTGCAAAGTTTTCGGCGATGATGATGGCGGTAGCTCCAGAGTCTTTGAACTGGTGCTCCATCTCCCGTGGCGTATACAGCGGATTGGTGTTGACGACCACCAAGCCTGCCCGCATGGCACCAAACAAAGCAATGGGGTATTGCAACAAATTGGGCATCATGATGGCTACTTTTTCACCAGGCTCTACTCCTCTGGACAACAAATAAGCCCCAAAATCGCGGGAATAGCGGTCGATTTGCTCATAGGTCATCGACTTACCCATGCAGGTGAAGGCAGTTTTTTTGGCGTACTTTACAAAGGCCTTTTCCAGTAAGTCTACAACCGTAGCGTACTCTTCGGTATTGATGTTGGCCGCAACCCCGTGTGGGTATTTCTTTAGCCAAGGGCGAAATTCACTCATGGATCTGTGTAATTTTAATTTGACAGTCAGAGCAAAAATAACAATATTGCGATAGGAATACTTAAAAATACCAGCTATGAATCGCCGATTTTTTACCCGCAATTTGGCTTTGGGTTCTTTTTTACCATTTGTGATGAACGGCCAAAAGAGCAATCGCCGGCCCGAACGGCCAGCCTTGCTCAAGCCTCATCGCTTGAAAGAAGGTGATTTGGTGGCCTTGATCACCCCGGGAAGTTACATTCCTGATTCGGGTGTAGAAAAAGCGGTGAAAAACCTGGAAGAACTGGGCTTGCGCATTGCCCCTGGCAAAAACATGCGGGCCAAATACGGCTTTGTGGCCGGAACCGACGCCCAGCGCTTGGAAGACCTGCACGCCGCATTCGCCAACCCCGAAGTCAAAGCGGTATGGTGTGCGCGGGGCGGTTATGGTTGCACTCGCCTACTGCCTTATATCGATTACCAACTGATCCGAAAAAATCCGAAAGTTTTTATCGGCTACAGCGACATCACTGCCTTACACCTGGCTTTTTTGCAGCGGGCTGGTTTGATCGGGTTTCATGGCCCGGTAGCCTCTTCCTCCTTTAATCCTTATACGGTGGAACACTTTAGGGCGGTGGTGATGGAAGGCCGCTCGCCCCACACGATTCCACTGGCGGAGGCTTACCTCGAACCTAAGGATGAGTTGTACAAATATTTCACCTTGCGCAAAGGGCGGGTACAGGGAGAGTTGCAGGGGGGAAACCTCTCACTCCTGGCGGCTATGGCGGGCACCGAGTTTGGACTGAATGCCACCAATAAACTCATCTTTATGGAAGACATTGAGGAACGCCCTTACCGGATAGACCGGATGTTGACCCAACTGCGGCAATCGGCCAATCTGCATCAGGCTGCGGGCCTTGCGCTGGGCATTTTTGATGGTTGCGGGCCGGAAGAAGGGGAGAATTCTTTGTCTTTGCAGGATACCGTGATTGATCGTTTGGCGGACATCCCGGTTCCTTCAGCGTACGGCCTTTCGTTTGGACATATTTCGCAGCAATGTACTTTGCCGCTTGGGGTGATGGCGGAATTGGATACGGAGGCGAAGACGTTGAGATTGTTGGAAAGCGGGGTGAAATGACGAATTTTTCGAATGACGAGTGACGAATAGGGCGGTTGCGTCTGGGATTTTCGGGAAGTGCTAGATTTGGATTTCATTGTTTGAGTTGACGAACAAGTTTTTAGGGCAGCGTGCCAAATTCGTCATTCGTCATTCGAAAAATTCGTCATTTGTTCCAATTCCTCGGGGTTCATGTTCAAAAAAGCACAAATGTCCACATCGGGCAGACCAGCTTGCCGCATGCGTTTGAAGCTTTCATGGAGTTTGTATTCTGCTTGTTCTGCGCGTTGTTTTTCTTGCTCGGCGCGTTGTTTTTCTTGTTCAATTTTGCGTTCGGCTTCCTCGGTTTTTTGCTTCTCTTCCGCTATTTGTTTAAAAGCTTCTTTGGCTATTTTCTCAGCCTCCAACGCCCGTCGCTCCTGATTTTCCAGCTCTTCCAAATAAGTATCCTCCGCTTCCATATTGTCGCGTATTTCAGGCACTTCTACCGCTTTTTGCAGGCGGCGAATAATGGAGCGGAAATCCTCCGGGAAATCCTCCTCGCGTACATTGAGGATGTGCTGGTCCTCAGTTTGGTTGCTTTGGTCAAACACACTCAGTAGAATTTCAAGTTCATTCCGCCGCCGGGTTTTTAAGTCTTGAATGGAAATAACGTAACTATCGTGGCTTAGACATTCAATGAAATAGTCTTTTTGGGTGATTTCTGCTTTGGAGTAAGCGTCGATGTACTTGCGGTTGACGTGGATGACTGGAATGTCGTGGATGCTTTCCAGGCTGTGCCCCAGAAAATAAATACTGATGATGGGTAAAGCCAGGGTTTTGTTGCCCCCGTCATGAGTTGCTACCGTATACACATTTTTTTTGTCGCTGTACTGCTTGCCCAGGTACTGTCGAAAGCGCAGGATATCGGTAGCCAGTTTGGCTTTTTGTACTTCGACGATGACCAGTTTTTCCTCCTTGGGTGTTTTGATTTTGGCCGAAAAATCGAGGTGGTAAATGGTAAAAGTGGGCTTGATGCTCAGGGGATCCAAATGTACAGAAGTAGTAAAAGACTTGGGCCGAAACTCCAGTTCCAACACCTCCACGCCAATGATGGAACCAATGAGCAGCTTGGCTACTTTGGAGTCTTCCATCAGGTATTTAAAAACGACATCATAAATTGGATTGGCGATGAGCATTTTTTAACGCAATTTGTGGCAAAAATAAGGGTTTTATTTTGGATTTGCAAGTGAGGGAAGCGAGGGGGGAATGACGAATTTTTCGAATGACGAATGACGAATGGGGTGGTCGCGCCTGGGATTTTTTGGTAGTACTGAACTTGGATTCCATTTGTATGAATTCACCAACAAATCTTGAGGGCAATGCCCCAAATTCGTCATTCGTCAT
>JAIYAV010000115.1 GCA_027488855.1 Saprospiraceae bacterium | reverse complement strand
TTTACTACTTTTGGAACAAAAAACTTCAGGATTGAGAAGCGATTTTTTTAAGCAGTTGTAGCCCATCCTCATAACCGATTTCCAACTGTAGTTCACGGGCTTCAGCTGAAAAATTCGCGGGATTGGGCAAGGTACGCGATGGCCGCAGGTACAGGAGTTTTTCGCCGTATTTGCGTTTCATCCCCCACAACAAGGGCAAAAACTTGGAGGCCTCGGCTACATCGATGCCAATGAGGAGGTCAATATTGGGTTTTTGAAAGGTCATATCTACGGGCATGATTTTATAAAGTCCGCCGTCGATGTATTTGTTTTTGCCAATTTGATGCGACTGGAAAGCGGGAAAACTGGCGCTGCCGATGATGTATTCCACCAGAAGTTCTCTGGGAATGTCTTCTTGGAAAAGCGACTCCCCTCTACATTTGGTTAGGTTGTAAATGACCAGTCCGAATTCGATCTTAGAGTTGCGAATCTCCTGTTCGTTTAGCGCAGTGCGCAGCAGTTTTTTCAGGCCATTGATCCGAATTCCTCGATTGAGCAGGCCATCTTTGACTAGACCAAAATAGCCCTCTTCGGGCTTTTCGCGCAATTGATCAAATGCTTCTTCGGGTTGGCTGTTGCGCCACAAATCCAAGGCTTTGGGCAAATCACCCTGGGCGATTAGGGCTGCATTGATCGCACCTACCGAAGCGCCCGTAGCAACCTTGATGTTGTTTTGAAAACCATTCTCGTACAAGGCTTGCCAAACCCCGATTTGATAGGCACCCCGTGCGGCACCGCCGGATAAGGATAGTGCTAGATTTAAATTGGTCTTCATGGGCGTTGTTTTACTACTATAAGGTAGGAATCGGTGAAAATGTTTTCAACAAGTAGCTTATCTTAGCATTATCTTAGCATGAATTTCACTAGACTACCCATGAAAAAGGAAAAAATTGTGGTACTCTCCGGTGCTGGCATGAGTGCCGAAAGTGGCATTAGCACCTTTCGCGACGCGAATGGACTTTGGGAGCAACACGACATTATGGAAGTGGCTTCGATTGAGGGTTGGCGTAAAAATCCGGGCCTGGTGCTCAATTTTTACAACCAACGGCGCCAACAACTCAAAACGGTGGAGCCCAACGCGGCACACCATGCCTTGGTCGAATTGGAGCAAAAATACGAGGTGCACATCGTCACCCAAAATGTGGACGACTTGCACGAACGAGCGGGCAGTAGCTCGATCATCCACCTGCATGGCGAATTGCGAAAGGTGAGGAGTTCCGAACACGAAAACCTGATATACCAATGGGAGGATGATCTCAATTTTGGAGACCTTTGTGAAAAAGGGACACAGCTGCGGCCACACATCGTCTGGTTTGGGGAGATGGTACCCAAAATCACCGAGGGTACCCGGCTGGTTGGTGCGTGTGATCACTTGATCATCATCGGTACTTCCATGCAGGTTTATCCAGCGGCGGGTTTGGTGGATTTTGCGCCAAGTCGTGCGCCGATTTATTACGTTGATCCCAAACCTAGTTTAGATTCTCGGCATTATCCCGAAGTGAAAATTATTGCTGAAAAAGCGACCACAGGGGTACGTAAGCTGGTGGATGAGTTACTTGTTTAAATAGTTGATCGCATGACTTACGACTACATCATCATCGGCGCCGGTTCGGCGGGCTGCGTGTTGGCCAATCGCCTCTCAGCCAATCCAGAGAATCAGGTTTTACTGCTCGAAGCGGGTGGACCGGATCGCAAACTGGAAATCCACATCCCAGCGGGTTATGCCAAATTGCACCGCTCGGAGGTGGATTGGGGTTTCGAAACCGAGCCTCAGGCGCAGCTTTTTGATCGCCGTGTATACTTGCCCAGGGGCAAAACCTTAGGGGGCTGTAGCTCCACCAATGCAATGGCTTATATTCGTGGAAACCACGAAGACTACTACGATTGGGCCAAATTGGGCAATCCATCCTGGGCTTTTGATCAAGTTTTACCCTACTTCAAACGTTCCGAGCACAATGAGCAATTGGATCAATTGAATCCAAACTACCACGGCCAGGGTGGTTTGCTCAATGTGACCTACAACCAAAAGTATCGCTCGGCGGCGGCAGAAGCATTTGTTGCATCTTGTAAAGCTTTGGGGATACCCGAAAACCAAGACGTAAATGGTGCCGAACAAGAAGGTGCAGGTTATTTTCAGTTCAGCATCAAGGACCAAAAAAGGCACAGTACGGCGACGGCCTTTTTGAAGCCAGCAATGTCCCGGCCCAACTTAAAAGTCATTACCCAGGCACAAACCCAGCGTTTATTGATTGAAAATGATCGGGCAGTGGGTGTGGAATTTCTGCTGGCTGGTAAATCTCAACAAACCGTCAAGGCCAAGCGAGAAGTAATTTTGTGTGCTGGAGCGTTTCAAAGCCCTCAATTGTTGATGCTTTCTGGCATTGGGCCGGAAGAAGAATTGAAAAAATGGGGAATTAAGGTAAAAAAAGTCTTGCCTGGGGTAGGCCAAAATTTACAAGACCACTTGTTTGTCAATGCTTCGGCCATTACCCACACCAAGGGACTCAATCATGCGCTGAAGCCCTTGAGTCAACTGCAGTACTTGTTGCAGTATGCGCTTTCCAAATCCGGCCCCATGACCATTGGCCCCTTGGAAGCGGTTGCTTTTACGAAGGTGTTTAAAGACAATGACCGCCCGGATTTACAACTGCATTTTGCACCCATCCAGGCGGATTACAATACCGATTTGCACAATTGGAAAACCTTGCCAACGGTGGATGGCTTTAGCATTTTGCCCACTTTGCTTAAGCCGAAGAGCCGGGGTTACGTGGGTTTGCGCTCGGATGATCCCAATGCAGCACCACTGATTCAACCAAATTTCTTGGCTGAGGAGCATGACCTGAAGATACTGGTGGAAGGCATCAAATTGGCCTTGGAACTGATGGATCAAAGTCCATTGCGCGCAATTACCAAATCAAGCGTGACCCCACCTGCGCAAGGTGCTTCGGAAGAGGCCATCATCGAGCACATCAGACGCCGGGTAGAAACGGTTTACCACCCCGTAGGCACCTGCAAAATGGGTTCCGACGAAATGGCCGTGGTGGACGAACAGCTCCGCGTGCGGGGTATTGAAGGCCTGCGGGTCGTAGATGCTTCGATCATGCCCACCATTGTTTCGGGGAATACCAATGCTCCGGTCATTATGATTGCGGAAAAAGCGGCAGATTTGATTTTGGGGAATTGAGGATTTTATGCCACAATAATGGATATTTTGCTAGGAGGACATGAATTGCCTCCAGCTTCAGCTGGTGGTTGACAGGGCTATCTCCTATTTGGGCTTTAGCCCGGCTTAAAATTAAGGTTGGGGCTAAAGCCCATACGAAGGTGCAATCCTGATCCACGAGCTAAAGCACGTGGCAATTCATGCCCTCCGTTTTCTGAAAATAAAAACATTCTTGGGGCTACTGTTCCGTCTTCTTGGCCCAATACCGCAACAAACCCGCCACACTCATGTGCGCAGGATTGGCTGCGGCATATTTTTCCAAATCAGCTGGCGTAGCGCCCCCATCTACCAGTTGCTGCTGTACGTACTGCTCAAATATTGGAATGATCGTTTCCGCAGGGGTTTGATCATCGAAATAAGGTTTAATCCAATTGGCCCAGTCCAATAGATGCCGTTCCAGGTCTAGCAAATGATTGGGTATATCCGTTTTGACCAAGCCAAAATGGGTAAGGTACAATTCAGTTGGTTTTAAACTGGACAACAAGCGAATAGACTGCAACCAGTCTTCTACATTGATGTCGGGCGGTGGGCAGGGTGGAACCACAATGCCAGTTCCTATTTTAACACCCGCCACATCGCCAGTGAAAACTTTGTCTCCGATTTGCCAAACCAGGTGATGCACTGCATGCCCCGGAGTATGCCAGGCTTTGATACTTAACCCATCCAAATAGATGGTTTCTTCATGCGCGACTACGCGCAATTGCGCCTGTGGAATGGGTTTCATCTCCCCCCACAGCACATCCATTTGATCCAAATAGATCCGTCGGGCTGAACTGACCAACTTTTCAGGATTGTTCATGTGCCTTTCGCCAAATGGATGCAGGTAAATAGTGGCACCATGTTGCGCAAAAGCCCAGGCTGCACCAGCGTGGTCAAAATGGATGTGGGTAATAAAAACGTGTTTAATATCGGCAGGGGTATAGCCGTATTGAGCCAAACCTGCTTCCAGAATTGGAAAGGTGGAGTAGGGTCCAGTTTCGATCAAAATTGGGCCATTGTCGGTTTCAACCAGAAAAACAGCGATTGCTTCCGAAGCACCCAAAAATTGAAGGTCGAGGATGTTGATCATAAGTTGGTTTTGATAGGCTAAAGATAAGGTGCTAATTTGCTAATTTGCTAATATGCTGATGGGTTAATGCGCCAATAGATGAATGGGGCAATGTGTTAAAGTGTTAATGTATTGATCGTACATTCATTAGCACATTAGCACACATTAACCCACCAGCAAATTAAATAAGTTTTGCCACCCCATTTGACGTTGGAGCAGCAAAATAGCTTCTTTGCTGCGAACTCCGCTTTGACAATGGACGATTACAGGATGTTGGCGATCAATTTTATGCAAATTCTCCAGCAATTCTCCTAACGGGATGAGTATTCCCCCCAGATTTTGACGGGCGTATTCTTCAGGTTGGCGTACATCGATGAGCTGAAAACTCTGCCCGGAGGAGCGCCATTTTTCGAATGTTTCCATCGAAATGCTCGGCACTTCCAATTGTGTTGGTGTGCAATAGTAGCTCGTGTCGCGTAGGCTAGTAATGGGGTAAGCTTCCTGGGCCATTAATTTGATGCTGCGGGCACTCATGCTGGCTGCATCAAAAAGGAAGAGTTTGCCGACCAACGGCTCCCCAATGCCGGTAATGATTTTGATGACTTCGTTGGCTTGCATGCTGCCGATGATTCCGGGCAGCACCCCCAATACACCACCTTCGGCGCAAGAGGGAATGGTACCCGGTGGCGGCGGTTCGGGATATAAATTGCGGTAGTTGAGCCCCCGTTTGCCATCGGCTAATGGGAAGTTAAAAACCGAAACTTGTCCTTCGTAGCGAAAAATGGAGGCATAAACGTTGACCTTCCCGGTGAGTACACAAGCGTCGTTGACCAAATAGCGGGTGGGGAAATTGTCGGTTCCATCTGCTACGAGGTCGTATTCGGCGATGATGGCCAGGGCATTGTCGGCATTGAGCGCTGTTTCATAAACCTCAACCTCCACATGTGGATTCAAGGCCCGGATGCGTTGTGCCGCTGTTTGGGCTTTGGATTTCCCTAAATCCTCGGGTGTATAGAGGATCTGACGTTGTAAATTGCTGAGATCGATGGTGTCAAAATCCACAATACCCAACTTGCCCACCCCCGCAGCGGCCAGATAGAGTAGGAGGGGAGAACCCAGCCCACCAGCGCCTACCACCAGTACTTTGGCCGCCTTGAGTTTTTGTTGAGCGACGACATCAAAATCTGGTAACGCCAAATGACGGGCGTATCTTTGCTCCTCACTTGCCGTTAACCTTGGCAAAACCTCCGATCCGTAAATCATAGTGCACCTTTAGACGAAAAAGAAATTTTTTTCCTATATAACAAAAACTTTGATTAAATTTACCACAGCGTAAAGAACTGACCAGGGTTTGACGGTGTCATCGTGGTTTTTTGAGGTCTGATTCCACACGCTAGCATACCCATAGTAACGTATAATCGGTTTTTGGGATAGCCTCTTTCCGCATTCGGGGGAGGCCTTTTTTTTGCCCATTTTCTACCGATGGTATTTCATCGTCAACAAATTGATGTTGCTCACCACAATTTGTCCCATCGTAAAACACTTGTCAAAAATGTCATTCTTGTGGTGGTAAATTAGCTCTTCCCGCAGTTGCTGGATTTTGTCAGAAGGAGCAATGTCATCCGCCATCATGGTTTGGAAAAAAAGCGCGCTGCGATTGGGCTGGGTCTTCATGCGTACCGCCATCAAACTACGTTCTTCCAATTGATACTGTAAAACAGATTCGGGTGCCATGTTGTTGATGCCCAAAAAAATAATTGGGTTATTTTCCCTGAAGTATTGGGGGAGATAAAAACTCTTCCGCCCCTCATATGACTGTTGGTCAAAATCAATGGCCCGCATCCGGTATTGGTTGCCTTCGATATCGGGGGTGATGTCCACTACGTAGTTGTACGAGCGCATGTCTCCCAAGAGCCGGGCAAAACAACGTTCGTTAAATTTGACAAACTCCTTGGCGATCCTGGTCTTGTTAAAAACCGATTCCTGTAAGTGGCGTTTCATAAAATCATCGCCCGGTACCCCTGCAATGTGCTCTTCGATCAAGGTACTGCCACTCACGATGTAGATCATCGTATTGGGCGAAAGGATGTCTTCCAATTCCAGGCCATACACGCGCGAGGCATCCGCCTTTTTGACGTAAAAGTGATCGTAGTTGTCGTTGATGCGGTTGATGA
Source organism: Saprospiraceae bacterium (assembly GCA_027488855.1). Lineage (GTDB taxonomy): Bacteria > Bacteroidota > Bacteroidia > Chitinophagales > Saprospiraceae > Haliscomenobacter. The sequence goes on along the minus strand of JAIYAV010000115.1, from coordinate 1,104 downwards.
TGCGAATGCGGAAAGGTTTGGAGTTGCCAAAATTGCAGTAGTCAATTCGGGCAATGGTGAGGTGATCCAACAATTCTACATTTCCATCCACTTTGAGCAGCGAATAGATGTACTTGAGGGCCTGATAAATTTCTTTTTGATCGTACTCGGGGTAATACACCGTTTCCCAAAGGGTATCGTTGCCCTCCTGATCGATCAGGGGTATCGCAGTATTGTAGCGCAACAAATCGCTGTATTGCAGTGGCAGATCAGCCGCGCGATTGTACTTGATCAAATACTCCAACAGGTGTTCCTGGATAGGATACACCTGTTTTTTTTGAGAAGGCACGTTTCCTTTCATACATTCCTTTATTGCACTTTCATGTCCACCATGATTAAATTAAGGGGTGACAGACCAATTAATTAACCGCAAACCTAAAACCATGGATGAAGTTACAGCAAAAGCATCAAAAGTTCAAACTGTATACTGAGGAATCGATTTACGCAAGCACAGTTGGGAGGCAGCCATCCTTGTAAATGGTCACTGTTCACATCGGTAGCATAAAAAGGCTACTTTAACGGTCGTTGCTCCAACTTGCTTCTGGCCGAAATTTTTTTTATCTGTTTGTTTAAATGTAGCTGAGTTCTTTTGAGGATTGAAATTTAACATTTTATTTTCAAATTAAATGTTTGATTCTAGAAGAAATATTTTAGAGATTGCAAAATGAAGTTACAATGATTTCAAGGGGGTTAGCAAGTGAAATGTTAAAATTTAAAACATTTTACTTTTTTGCTTGCATAGCATGTATTTGGTCGTTATTATTGTACTATAAATAGCAAAATCAATTAGTGATAAACTTCGATTACAGCAATCCGATCAAGCTAATGTAACTTAATCGTATACTGCTGACTTAGCCATACACGAAGTACTTTGTAAACAACATCAAAGGAGACTTTTTCCGAACACTCCTTAAAAAGAAGTAGGAACAACTATTAAAAAAAAATAGTAACTATTTAGCGCCCGAAGGGCGCGACATATATTTCGGTGCTGCAAGCAGCACGAAGTTCATTGAAAACATTGAGTTGATGCTTACGACAGGTACTTATAAAGCCTTGAATTCGAGC
>JAIYAV010000399.1 GCA_027488855.1 Saprospiraceae bacterium | reverse complement strand
TTGTATCTTTGTAATGATAGTGTGATGATCCATTCTCGTTTTTTAGTCACTACAAAAATGGGGATTCACATTATCTTTTTTCTATTCTCTTTTTAGGGGCACAAAACGCTGTTGCGCCCCATCAGTGCGGTAATTTTTTATTGTCGTTTTTTGTTGCTACTGGGAAAAAACCAGGAAGTGATGGAGCGATTAACCCGTTTGAATGATGCTAATGAAGCATTTTTAAATGATGCCCTCCGCTTGAAAGCAGAGCTTCAACATAATTTTGGCGAATTGTTATTCAGAGAAGGCCATTACCTCGATAGCATTTTACACATAGAAACAGCTGTTGAATTGAAAAAACACAATGCTGTTTTCGGGTCGAAAGAATGGCAAAAAATCAGCATAGGGCAAAGTCTGGTAGTCCTGGGCAAAGGGCATTGGAAAAAAGGGGATTTTCACACCGCGCTTTTATGCTATTATGAAGCCTATCTCAATTATCAGGATTCCAGAAAGTCTCCCAAAAACTACTTAATTGGCCGGGTATTGGTGCTTATTGCAGAAGTTTATGTGAGCCTAAAGATGATTCCGAAAGCCATTAGGCTGCTGAATCGGGCACTAGAATTATTCGAAAATTTGCCAGAGAATCACATCTACGTAGGTGGGGTTAAGTGTTTTTTGGCGGAATGTTTGTTCAAACATCAAGAAATTCCTGATTTCGACCAATCTCATCAGTTGATCATAGAAGCTTCTAAGGCGATTCAACATTCCTTTCCTGACCTAAAACACAGGTACGTAGCCAATATCATGAACATCAACGCCAATTGGTGTTTGATGAACGCAATACAACAGGAAGGAAGAAAACCTTCTGCAGACAGCATTCATGAACAATTCAGGTTTGTTTTAGATTCGATGCAAGATGTACAGGGAATTAGCCCGGGTAAAAAGAGCCTTAATTACAATCAAATCAGCTCCTATCTATTTCAAAATGGGCATTTTCAACAAGCATTGGAAAGTGCCCAGAAAGCCATTCATCATTTGATTCCGGAGGTAAAAGAGAATCAATATGAAGGAAATCCGACTTCGCAACAATTGAAACACCTCAGTCGAGGCGAATACAGTATTTTGCTGGACAGCTTACTATATAAGGCAAAAGCATTGTATGCATTACAACCCAAAAGTACTTCAAACCTTCATTTGGCTCTCGACGCGCTACGTAAAGCGAGAAAATTGATTCAGATCATCCGCAAAGACATTTTTGCAGATGAAGCTCGTTTAGAGTGGAGTGCTAATGTACGCCCTGTATTTGAGTTGTATATAGAAATTTGCCATATTTTACTCTCCCGTGAACCCGAACACGTCAGCCAGCGTAAAGAAGAACTATTTGAACTATTGCCGGATTGTCATGCTGCTTACCTGCTAGAAACCATATTGATTCCCGAATCAGATCGGATACTAGACTGGTTATACGATGGGGATGAAAATGCCAACAGCGTCCTGAAAGACATCGAAGATAAGCTTGTAGAACCCAACTACAAAATCTCTCGCAAGGCATACGCTCAACTTGTGCAATACATCACAAAACGGCGAAAAAAAATTGAAGAAAGAATGCGCTCGATCAAAGAGCAAGTAAAAGAAGTTTCACAATTTGAAGCGGATTCACCATTTAGCTTATCTAATTTTATTGCGCTATTCGACCGGCAGGAACCTGGTGCTGCAGTCTATTATTTTATTCATCAAGAACGGGGGATTTATTCCTTTGTCATCTCCAGTAAAAGGGAGCACTTCGAACTTTTTTTAATCCCCTTTCACAAAAGTTCATTTGCCAATTCAGGTGCCCTCAATGCATCCATTGAAAAATTGATGGCCACTTTGAACTCAAACCTAGCTTATATTGGCCATAAGGGCAGTTTCAATTCTGAGCAGCAGCATCTAGCGGAGTTTTATAAAGCTATTGCTTTTTTAAGGAAGAAAAGTTTTATAGTGGAATCTACCCGGCTTTATGATTTTCTCATCCGTCCATTGATGACAGAAAAGGGATTAGAAGATGCCGAAAGGGTTTATTTCATTGGTGATCAACATTTGGCTTTTTTACCTTTTGAAGTTTTGGTAGAAAAAAACGAGGAGGATTTGGTAAACACGCCTTACGCAAAAATACCTTTTCTGATTAAGAAGCTCAAAATTTCATATCATGCTTCAATCTCGGCATTGTTTATGCTACACAGAGTCAACGAAGGATCTAAAGGCCTAAAAAGTCGCCCGACAGTGTATAGAAGAATCAAACGTTGCCTTCAAATAGTTGCGGGGGAAATCCGTAATAAAAAAGTGAGTTACACCCCTGGCATGATGGAGGTAGCGGAGGGTTGTGCAGAAGTTTTAAATCGAAGTGGTAAAAAAAGTAAAGAACTCTACCTCAAAACTAAAAGTAAAAAGTTTCTGACCCGACTTCAGGAATATGACCTGGTTCACATTATTGCTCATACTACTGACCCCTCCGGGAAGTCGGGGAAAAGAAGGGCCCTTATTTTGATGGAAGATATGGATAATCCAAATCAGCCCTATCCCCCCGAGGCCTTAATCACTCCTGAAGAAGTGGTCAGCAAAAAATTGGGGCTTGAGCTGGCCATGCTTACCACTTGTGGCTCCGGGAATGGCCAATCCTACTTGGGGGAATCCCCCATCACCTTGAGCCATGCTTTTTTAATGGCAAATTCGCGAAACGTGTACTTTACTTTTTTTGAAATCAAGCAGGAATTCGCCAAAATTATGGCTACACTATTCCTTCATTTTTTGCTATCAGAAGAACAAAACTATGTTGCAGCCATGCAAAATGCCAAGTTAACGATGTTATTTAGTGAAGAAACTGCTCACCCACAATTTTGGGCGGCACCTGCTTTTATGGGAGATCAGACCCTGCGCCTCAAGTTTTCCAGATGACAAAATGAATTACACTTTCTCTTCAATTCTTAAGTCAGGCCGAACAATAATTATGTCGCGAATATCCTTATAGCCTTCACTTGAAATACAAATGTAATTGCACCCTGGATAAATGGTGGTGTCTTTCAATATATCAATAATAACAATATCAATAGTTCCTTTTTCAGTTTCAGAGGGATTGTAATGATGATTGAAAGTCGGTCTTTCTTGATTGTCAGTAATCGAAATGGTAAAATCTGCTTGATGAGGTTTGGAAAAATAAATGATGATAAAGTCCTTTTCCTGAGGCAGTTCAATACGTCCAAAAGGAAATTCTAATTTACCACTAGACTGAACAGGATGTAGAAACTCAGTTTCGTTTATTTTGGGTTTGAAGAGTTCTAAGATATCTTTGTAAGTTTCTAAATGCCTGGTGATTTGTTTTGCTTGGAAGCTGCTCCCCCTTGATGTTTGAAACTCTTGTTCATTCAACAAGGCTGCAATCTTATTCGCACTGAGACCTTGATGTTTATATTTAACAATTTGTTGTCGCGCATAGATATTGTCTATATCAAATAAGGCTTTTTGTGTTTTTTTGCGACTTGACCATTCTGTATTGGCTTGAGAAT
>JAIYAV010000205.1 GCA_027488855.1 Saprospiraceae bacterium | reverse complement strand
TTCTTTAGGTGCCCACTGTACATTGGCCTGTGCCAGGCGGACTTGATTGAATTTGAGCCCTTCGTCGCGTTCCATTTGTAAGCGAAAATTGGCACTCCATTGTGGGTTGAAACGGATTTTGGACAGGAGGTTCAATTCCAAAGGGCGTACCGCTCCACTTTTGAGGTCTTTGTGGATTCCATTGAGGTAATAGTGAGAACTCATGCCCCCTTGCATGTACTCCAGGTCAGCAGTCCCGTTGATTTCAATTTGGGTTTTCTCCTGTGCCAATAGCCTTATAAAACTAAGCGTAATGAATAGACCCAATCCGATGATGCGTTTCATACTTGCTGTTTAGGGTTTGACCAAGGCAAGGTTTTTAGTAAGCACTCCACCACCTTTAATGGTGATCTTGTCTTCCACCATCCCCAAGCTAAAATGGTAGACCTGCACCCGATAATTGCCGTCGGGCAAGCCATCTACTTCATAGTTCCCACTGGCATTGGCTTTGGTGAAATAGGGAGTATCCAGGCTTAAAATAGAGGCGTTCATGCCGCAATGGATGTCGCATTTTAAGTCCACCACGCCTACTTTTTCAATCAACTGAGGCACCGATTTTCCAGGTTGCCGCCGACCGATGTTGAACGTAGCGCGAGGCGTCATGCTGAAGATGTTGTGCACTTCGGTGTCACTATTCAAAAACTCAACCGTGCTGCCTTTGGTGATCGGCAATACTTTGGGCACAAAGGTTTTTTCCATTTGATTCATAATGGCCCGAGGAGTAGGGCTCAATTCGGGGGTAAAATCAGTAGGATGGAAACTGACTACGATGTGCCGATTGGGGTGATTTTCTTGATCAATTTGTTTTTTGCGGGCACTGGCGGGTTCTTCTTCGCAGTATTTTTGGCTGCTGCCTCTTTTGAGTAGTGGTACATTTTCTGGAATGGCGATTTTGCCGACTACTTTGCCTTTGTTGAATGGAACATCTGCCCTCACAAACAGCATAAATGCTGAGTAAAAAAAGATCGAAAGTATACGCATTGTCTTGGGTTTTTAGGATCAATAAAAAATTACTCAATGATCCAAAGTCGATCATTTGAGATTTCTATAAACAACTATTGCGCATAATTCAAACTAGCAATGATGTCTTCTTTCTCCAACTCAGGATGGTCTTCTAAAATTTCATCAATTAACATTCCTGAACCTAACATATCAAGGATGACTTCAACAGGCCATCTCATTCCACGGATACAGGGCTTTCCATGACAAATTGAGGCATCAATAGTAATCCGTTCTAAGTACTGCATGATTTGCTTTTTTCAATGATTCAACAAATATACTCAACTTTCGAACAAGCACCAAGTGGCTAATATTTCACCCCAAGAATTCGTTATCTTACGGCAAAACCCAAGTCTATGTTGCGCCAACTGCTTATTTTCTACCTTGTATTGGCTTCTTTTGGCGGGATAAACGCCCAAGCAAAAGACTATGCAGCCATAGACACCTATGCCCTAAATGCACCCTTAGAAGCTTGCCAGAGCCCCAACGCTCTGGCCCATTACCTCAAAGGTGCCGGAAAATTCAGTGAACGAGAGAAGGCTCGAGCCATCTACACCTGGATTACCCACAATATCCGCTACAACCACAGTATTATCGAGCAAAACCTGTTGGGCACCCGGGAAAACACCCTGATGCAACAGGCCGAAAATGTGCTGGCCCAACGCAGTGGAGTGTGTGAAGGGTATGCCAATTTGTACAAAACATTGGCCAATTCAATGGGCCTCAGTGCTGAAATTGTCACCGGAAAGGTCAGGAGGGAAGATGGTCAAATCCCCGAAATTGGCCATGCCTGGGTCTCGATCAAAATTGGTGGCGAATGGTCGCTTAGCGATCCCACCTGGGGTGCCGGGTATTACGATCCAGATGCTGGTGTTCACTACCCACCTAATGACGATTTGTACTTTTTGGTGCCTCCTGCCGATATGATTCGCGATCATTATCCTTTCGACCCCATTTGGCAACTCAACCGTTTTCCGATGACGCAGGCGCAATGGGAAAACTGGGATTTAAATTCCCCCGCGCCTAAAAATGCCAGTACACTCGCTTTCTTTTACGCGGATACCATTGCTCAGATGAGCATGCTGGACACTTTGCAACGTACCCTGCGCAACTGTTCGCGCATCTTGCGCTTCAATCCCAACGACGATTATGCATTGACTCAGTTAGGCTTAAAAATGTACGAACAGGGTTTAGTCTCTCTTGTTGATATTTACGAAAGTTTGTTTGTGTTGGAAAGTTCATCCAAACAAACCATCGACACCTTGCGCTATACCCGTCAACTGCAATCCATCGAGCAGTACTTTAGCCAGGCCTGGGTCTACTTGAGCGCAGTAAAAACCGATCGTTTGCAGGTGATTCAGCAGCAAGTTCAGCCACTGGAATACATGCAAGCCGAGCTTATTTTTGTACGCGGCCACATTCATTATACTTTATTGAGCCGTTACAGTCGCGAAAACTTCAATCAGCTCAACAATACCAATCTTCAACTCTTCCTGCGCCGCATCAATCAGGAAGGTGAACAAGCGTGCACTTACTACCGACAAGCACTGGATTTGTACGCCCAGGATACTACAGAAGCTATTGTGCAAAAACGCGGCGAGATCATTTTCTTTTGGGCCCGAAGCATGTACCTCAGCGCGATCAGTCACCTCAATGCCAGCGCCAACCGCAACAATGCCAACGAAGAAGCTTTAAATGCCAATCTTACTTTGATCTTGCGAGGTAAAAGCAACCTGCTGAACATGAAAAAGGCGCTGGATATGGGGAAATCGTTAAATGCTGAGGTCAGTGGATTTAATGAAATGAGCAAAGATTATCCGCTACTGATGGCTAAATTGTTAGCCAATGAAAGCTTAACCCGTTACGATTTGGTCAATCAGCGCTATCGCCTGGTTTTTGACAATCCCCTCCCTTTTTTGAACGGCAATTTTAGTACTGCCCTCGATGGCTATCGCGAAAGTGAACGTCGAGCCGTTGAAGGTTTAAAAGTGATCGGTGGCAGTAGCAACAATACGGAACGCCAAACCATCGTACAATTCCTCAATGCCGGAGGAGGCTTGGCCAATGTACAAATAGGTGCTTATCAGGCTCAAGTGGCCTACAAATTGCACGAAAAGCTGGTCAAAAACCCCAATCTGGGACCCAAAGACAAGTCTGAAGCCCTCTTGCGCATCCAGCAGGCGAAAGCTGCATATGTACGTGCCAAACCTTTTTTGGAACAATCGGGATCCAGTAGCCGCAGTATGTTGGTTGATCTACAATCGCGCGAGAGTAGATTGGAAGAATTGAAAAAATGGTGGGACTTGCGATAATGGTAACCAAAATCAGCCCGAAGCTTGATTGTTGTTCGTGCATACATTATGGGAAAAGGTTTTATCTTGCTTTGAATTGAGCAAAATTTATATCCATGTCGCCATTGCTATTTGACCTGAGTAAAAGTCCAAGCATTGCCAGCCAGTTTGTGGCAGAAATGCGCAACATCAATATCCAAAACGATCGGATGCGTTTTCGGCGCAATATGGAGCGTGTCGGCGAAATCTTGGCGTATGAATTGAGCAAACATTTACCCTATGATACCGTAGAAGTGGAAACGCCAATGGGGATCGCGAGCAGCAAAGCAGTGGCGAAACCCGTTGTATTGGCTACTATCCTGCGCGCAGGTTTGCCCTTGCATCAAGGTCTCTTGAATTATTTTGACAATGCTGAAAATGCCTTTGTCTCCGCGTACCGCAAACACCACAAGGATGGCACTTTTGAAATCAAATTGGAGTATTTATCCTGCCCCAATTTGGACGGTAAAATTCTGGTGATTGCCGATCCCATGATGGCCACCGGAGCCTCCATGGTGGTTGCTGCGAAGCAGTTGATGGAACATGGCACGCCTGCTGAATTGCATTTTGTGACGGCAATTGCGGCGGTGCCGGGGTTGGAGTATGTGCGGAGGATGTACCCTAAGGCGGGAATTTGGATGGGCGCATTGGATGAGGAGTTGACTGCGAAATCTTATATCGTGCCGGGGTTGGGCGATGCGGGGGATTTGGCGTATGGGGAGAAGACGCAGTACTGATGGCATGGCCATCATCCGACGGCGGGTTTCCATGATGCTGCCTCTCGTGGCGAGCTCCCACGACTCCCACGACTAAAGTCATGGGGTGACACTATAGAGTGGCCTCCCACGGATAAATCCGTGGGTTGGCGGTGGTCTAGAGGGAATGGAAGTCCACCACACCCACACGATCACACTTCACACCCACACCCATTCTTGCGGATAAATCCGTGGGTTGGCGCGGACTTGAGGGAATGGAAGTCTAACCAGTCACACTTCACATTTTAACACATACCCTTTCTTGCTGATCGATTTCCACAATCACCACGTGTCTTCTTCTCCGGATGTTTTGAGCGTACGGTCATTCCATCAGCTGGAGCAGGACTTGTTTGCGCAGTGGACTTCGGCATGTTCCGTAGGTTTGCATCCCTGGTTTGTGTCTGGGGTTGATTGGGTGCGGGATGGGCAGTGGGATTGGCTGTCAAGGGTGGCACGAGAAGAAAAGGTGGTGCTACTAGGCGAATGTGGTTTGGACAAATTGCAAGGGCCGGATTTGGCTGATCAGCAGTTTGTCTTTGAACATTGTTTGTCTTTGGCGGAGCAATTGCAAAAGCCAATGGTCATTCATTGTGTGCGTGCCTATGAGGAATTGTTTGCTTCTGTTCAAAAAATAAAACCTACGGTTCCGCT
>JAIYAV010000236.1 GCA_027488855.1 Saprospiraceae bacterium | reverse complement strand
CTGATATGGCGTTACGTATAAATTTTCCCAGGAAATGCTCTTTTTTTCAGGGGTAGTATCTTTCCTCATTCCTCCGTCTGAAGGATTCGCCCCCAGAAAATCACTCCAATTCATCGGATTATTGTACATCGCCGCGTACGGATTCTCCCAAGCCTTAGCAATAGGGTCAGCCTGCCACCAGCGCCCAATCGCCGGATCATACGCCCGATACATCGCCATATCCACATTCAGTCCAAAATCCTGTACCCGCTCGATGCCATTGAACTTGTAGCGCGTGTCCAGTGCAGCGGCATCGTTCATCCAGGGGCCTTCCATGGCGAGGCCAAAGGGGTAGTAGTGCGCCTCTTCCAGTACTTCGCCATCTTCAACTTTGATGATGCCGTCGGCAGGGGCTTTGTCTGTAAAAGTGAGGCGGGTGTTGCCCAGGTGGTCGGAGATGCTGTACTCGTAGCGCCATACTGGGCTGCTGTTGCTGCCGCTTGAGCGGAACAAACGGCCTTCCTGGTGGGCTACACTTTCGATAGTACTGCCCCGGTACTCGGTACCGTGTACATAGACTTGGAAGTAGTTGTTGGCCGGGGTGGTTGCATCGCCCGTCATCAAGCGGGAGACCAGATTGCCAGATGCATCGTAGCGCTGCTCGATCTTGCGGCCATCCATGTAGGTGATCAGGCTCGGCAGGTTCAGGTAGTTGTATTGGATGCTTGTGATGCCTTTGTGCGGGTCGGAAGTTTGGTTGCCATTGGCATCGTAGCTGTAGTCGATGCCGCCAGTAGAAGTACTGCCATTGGCTTCGGTTTTGGGCCGAAAGCCTTTGAGTTTGAACACCAGGTCGCTGGCTTGTTCGTTGATGCGCTGGATGCGGTTGCGGCCAGGCTCGGTGATGAACTGCAGATCGTCGATCACGCCGCTGCCAGCCTGGCTACCGCTGGTATAGTTCATGCCGTAGCGCAGGATGCGGGCAATGTTGCCGCGCTGGTCGGCGTACTCCAGTTGTTCGGAGTAGTTGTTGATGATTCTGGCACCAGGGGTAGTCGAGCTACTACCATTGGCCAGACGTACGTGTTGGGCTTTGGTCATGCGCCCCAGGTAGTCGTAAGTGAGGCCGTAGCCTTCGCGGTTGCGGCCACGGGCACGCCACCACACCTGGCTGACGTCGCCAGATTTGCGGCTGATGGCGGGTACGTCCAGGTTGGCGTAGGGGTCGTGGTATTTTAGTTCCAGGAAAAAGAGGTCGTTGTTGTCGGGGTCTGCACTCGCTGGATTGAAGCCTGGGGTAGGAATGCCCAGGGGCTCATTCATGTTTTGGGTGATCCCTAGCCCGCTGCTACCCTGCGGATTGATGGCGGTGAGCCAGTCCAGTTCGTTGTAGGTGTAGTCCAGGCTTTGCAACCAGTTGCTGCTGGTGCCGTACTTGCCCAGGCTGCGCTGGGTGAGGCGACCGCGCAGGTCGTAGTCGTAGCGGGCAATGTGCTGACCATTGTCGGTACTGGTAGTGGGGTTGAGGAAATAGTTGATCATCCGGTCCCAGGTATCGTACTCCCAGGTGTGTTTGAAGGTTTTGGGCGCCGAGTTGACGTTTTGGCTGTAAATTTGGTTCAGCACGTTGTCCCGCATATCGTAAGTATAATCCATCCGTTCATCGTAGTTGGACGAGAGCCAACTGTCGTTGCTGATGGTATAACTTACCCGACCGTATGAATCGTAAAAGAAGTTGGTACCCAGTACCAGGTTGTTGTTCCCATCAAAGGTGAGGGTTTTGTACCGCGCTTGCAGCAAGCTGACTTTGCGAATGGGGTTGGTTTCGGTAGTCGTCCCATAAATCAGTTCCGACATCACATCGTCCGTGCTGGCAAAACCGATGCTGCCCAGGTTGGAGGGTATGCTGCCTATAAAACCTGTATTGATTTCCCGGCCATAAGCATCGTAATTGGTCGCTAGGTATTTTTGAGGGTTAACTCGCATATTGCCATCCTGGTACAAGGCAGGAAGATCCTTGTTGTTGTACCAGATTTTCACCCAGTCTGCGTCGGGTTGTTTGAGGTCGGTCAGGTTGTCGGCAGCATCGTAGCGATAGCTGTAGATAAGGTTGCTGGTAGTGATGGTCGTTTGCGGGGGCAAGGTATGGATGATGCGGCCTTTGTTGTCGTACAAGCTGTACGTGTCGGCTTTTTGAGTGCCTGTGGGATCGGCACTGCGGGAGAGGACGCTGCGGCCCAGTTTGTCCATAAACCCAATAGTCAGGTTGCCATCAGCATCGGTCATGGTGCGTTTGTACAAAAGCCCCGCAGCGTAATAAGTGCTCAGGGTACCATCGAGGGCTACCTGATCGGCAGCGCTGTTGCTGCCGTAGCTGAAAGTGGCGGTATGCCAGGTTTCGGGGGCTACCACGCTCAGGGGGCGGTTGAGCGGCGAGGCTTCGTAGCTGATCTGGTTGAATTTTTGGCCACCTGGCACTGCTACGTAGGCTCCGGGAGTGGTAGCTGTGCTGACAAAAGGCGTATAGGTTTTGCTGACCCGGCCATATTGATCGTATTCCAGGGCATTGATTACGTCCTTATTGTCGGTGGGATTGTGGGCCAGTGCTACCGACTGGATGGAGCGCCCCAGGCCATCAAAATAGCTTCGGGCTTCCTGGATTTTGATGCCAGTGCTTTCGGTGTATTCGGTTTTGAAGTGGCGGTAGTTGTGGGTATTGACGGGTGAACCTTGCCCTGCATAGCCATAGGTGACGGTCGATTTGATGTTTCCGCCACGGGCATTGACGGTGCTGGGGCGAGCCAGGGCATCGTAGGTGTAAGTGGTTTGCTGCCCATCCACATCGGTGACGGTTTGCAGGAGTTGGGTGCCAGTGTAGTAGCTGTACGAGGTAGTGAAGTCTTTAAACTGTTTACTGAGGATGTTGCCCGCAGCGTTCCAGGTGTACAGTTCTGAGTCAAGCCAATTGTTCATCCGAACTTCGCGGGGTAAGCCGCTTGGGGTGTAGGCAAGGATGCTGCTTTGCAAATCCCAGGCTCCGGGTTGTAATTCATTATTTTGGTTGTAGGTTACTTCGTAACGTTCGAAGTTACTGGGGTAAATGGGGTTGCCTCCATTGCTGGTAGTTGGGGTGAGATAGTCCCCGTTTATGCCAAAAAAACTGTAATTGATACGACTACCATCTATGATCTGTCCATTGTGTTTTTTGACCACTTGAACAGGGCTGGCGATCATGTTGCGGTTTACCATTTCAGTTACCGTAGCATTTCCAATTACCTGATTGGGATAGGTGTATTCGGTGGTGTAGGCTTTGCCGTCGGAGTTGGTTGTGGTAATCGCAATGGGTGCTAAAAAACGATTGGTAGGGTCATAAGTAAAACTGGTGGAAGTGCTTACCCCATCAAGGGTAGATTCCACCAAATAAGGGAGATAAGTTCCAGTGCGAATGATGTATTCCGTGCCTACATAAGGGCGTGAGCCACCTGGGCAATTGATTCCCAGCCGGAACATCTTAACCATTTTTGTAGTGGAATTTTTGTAATATACATCTGACGTGAATACGGTTTTGGCTTGGGCTTGAGTCGGGTTATTGGCACTGAAGGTTTCTTCCTGTTTTAACTTACCATCCAAAGCCTTTGACGGTATAGGGGGTACAGGATATAGATTGTTGTATAGCCCATTGAAGGGCTCATCTTCAATAAAGAAGTTGTAGACTTTTTTCCCATTGCCATTGAAATGTTCAGTGACTCGCTCATAACGCAGGTGATACCCTTCAGCTGAAGCCAGCGGCACTTCTGAATCTGAGAACAGCGCAATAAACTGATAATCCCAATAAGCGCCACCACCTGTTGCGCTTCCAGCTTGTACTTGAGAATATTTGGGTTTGCGGATTAATTTTCCACTGGATAATCCATTTCCGAGAGTGTACTCATAAGTACGAATAATGTCGTCAGCAGCGGGTGTTGTACTTTTTTGTGTACGAATTTGCGCAATGCGCAATCCACCTACTGGAGCGGCAACATTTAAAATTTGAGAAGTAAAGAAAGATATTCTTCCCCAACCTTGAGTAACTGTAATCTCAAATTTGTATTGTTTCTGAAGCGGAACAAAGGTTTCACCATATAAAGACAAACTAGTTAAAGGAATTGTTATCTTCTCGTTGGGCTTAAGTGGCCCTGCGTTGATTTGCTTTTCCCCCATGAAGGTGTTGTCAGTAACGTTGTAAGCTCTTACAGTCAGAAAAGCCATAGGTGTTTGATCTGAACAAAAAGTACCTTCATTACGATTTAGATAACCCAGGCTTAGCTCAATTTTACCAGTATTGATTTCATCTTCAGTCAAGGGGAAAGTTGCGCTATTCACGTTAGTTGAACAACAAGGCGTGGGCACATTGGGCTGATAAGGGTAGTCACAATTTTGGATGTAAAAACCGCCATTGAGTACTGATTTATTAAAAGCGGTTAGCTGAATTTCTTCACTCGGAGCTGTATTGGCTTCAAAAGTAAACTCGGTTTTGCCCCCTGTAGGATAGGTAATAGCCTTCAACGTACCGTTTTTCATTGCCACAGGGTTCGTGTTGCGATTGACGTTGTTGGGGCTTGTGTAAGGTGTAGTAGTTCCGTTGTAAGTTACATCTATGCTGGGAACATTCACCGGAGCATCTTCATTGGTTCCTTCAGCGGCATTGTAAAAACCCCAGTGATCGACGGCTTTGCTCAAACGATTGGGCAAGAAGTCGGCCGAACCCGCTGAGTTTTCATATTCAAAGGTATGAGCGGGTATAGTAATCACTGATTCTCCAGTGGTACAAGAAAATTCCTGTACCCCATTCAAACGCAATCTTTTTATTTCGGACTGGCCAAGAGGGTAAAAATTTCCAGTCCAGTAATTTTGATTGAGCACAAATTTTTTACATCGATAGGTAGGCGTACCAAATTCCACCTGGATTTCATCCAATTCTTTGGCAAAATTGTTAAAATTGTTGGGATTGGGGTCTACATCCTGGCGATCAGTAGTTGAGTTAAATGTAACCTTGGCCGTACCACTGCCCGCACTAATTTGGGTCAATCGTTTGCCTTCCACATCTGTACGCATGTAGGGGTGTGCCTGCTCAAAGTTTTCTGGTATTCTACCCGGATAAGCATAGCTCCAACCGGTACTGGAGCCAATGATGGCCGTGCCTGGGAAGGCCGTGGCGCCATCGCAATGAGAATAAACCAATCGAGACGAAGCTAAACTCCGGTAGCTGTAATTTTCAGTGGTATAGGTGTAGTTGATCGAAAACTTGCGGTCATGGGTTTCGATTTTGATCAAGTACCAGGTATTGCGCACAGCAGGAAAACTGTTGTTGATTCGGACTTTTTCACAGATCACTTCCGATCCGCTAAGATCATTGGGGTCTTTCCCAAAAATATAGCGGGTACCATTAGGCGCAGTAATTACAAAGCCTTCAAATTCTTCACCACTGGCGCTGTGTGTGGCTATGATGGTGATATCTTGTTTGTTCGCCAACGTAAAACCGTTGTTGCCATTTGAGTAAAATTTTCCACCCAATCCTGGCATAGAGAATGTGTATAAATCGGGTTCGGTGTCCAAATCTCCGTTTAATATCAGGCCAAGGTTTGCTTGGCTAAAGGGCACAGCACTAAAGTTGATTCCATTGGCATAGTATCCTTGCTTGGAGTTTTTTTCATCTGGAGCGCTCATCACCGTCCTGGTCACCACGCCACCAGCTTCCAAATTCCAGCCCAGTCCCACCCAGGAGGCCAATTCACCTACTTTTACACCAGAGGCATGGTAACTCAGACCCACAGATACACTCAATGGTCCTTCCTGAATGGTGTGAATAGGGATTGAAATATTGGGTACCCCGGTGTGGTAACTCACGGGAATGTCGACGTACTTGCCAAAGGCCGTGGCATTGGGGCTGGGCATGACTACGTCGTTGACGAGGTTGTTGACGGGTTGTGCCAAAAGCCAGATTGGTGCCAGCAGCCAGGCAAAAATAGAGAAGATATTGGAGGATAATTTATTGAGCAACATAGGAGCTTTTTTAAGATTGACGAATTTTTCGAATGATGAATGACGAATAGGTCGGTGATGTCCGGTATTTGAGCGATCTCAAGATTGGATTTTCATGTGTCTGTCCTACCCACCAATTTTGTGGGCAAGGCTCCCAATTCGTCATTCGTCATTCGAAAAATTCGTCATTCAATTCATCATTTTACCACACTTAATGTCTGATTCACCGTTTGTCCATTCATCCGACAGTGGATGTAGTAGAGCCCGGGTGCCCAGGACTGGGTATTGATTTCGGTTTGATAATGGCCTTCGTCGAGTTGCAGCTGTTGTTTGCTCATGAGTCGGCCCGAAAAGTTGATCACCTGGATTTCGCAGGTACCCGCTGCGGGAGGGCTGAGATTCAGGGTAAACTTGTCCTTGGTGGGGTTGGGATAAGCCAGCAGGGTAAGTCGACGGGTATCGGGCACCTCGGCCAATTCAGGTTCGGCCAGTTTTTTAGGTTTTTCTTCCTTTTGGCACAAAGAACCGCCCTGACCCAATTTTTCCCGGGGGCCACCTTTGCTGAGCATGGTCTGGATGCGTTTTTTTTGCCCGGCAGTGAACATAAAAGCCGAGGCATCGTCGGTGGCATCCATGATGTTCATGGTCATTTCCACGGGGTAGCCGTCGCAGGTGCTGATGTGTTGGTACACATTGACGGGGCCGTAGTTGGGCGCATTGTGAATGGGGGTATCGTCCACTTCGTCGTCGCCACAGGGGGTGCTTTCATCCCACAGTTCTTTTAGCCCAAGGTAGCTGCCTACCAAGTGCGAAAGGGTGCGCCCCAGGTGGTAGGGCTTGCGGGTATAATGATAGGTACCAAAAAAGCGGTAGTCGATCACAATGCCGTCAGTCGCTGCCAAGCCGCCGGGCATTTGGGCATAGCCACCTACGCTGTCGGGCAGGTGTACAACCCAGATGTTGAGGTATTTTTCGGTATCCCAGGGGTCGGAACCGCCAGTGCGTTTGGATTTCATGGCGTTGTCGGCGTTCCAAAGTCGGGTTTTAGTGGCTACTTTGAGGATGCCCAGCTGCTTACCCGAGCCTTCGGCCAGGCAAAAACTCACTCCAGTCTTGCTTTTCCGCCGGTCATAACCTTCTTTGACATAGGCTCGGTTCGCCTGCTCAACCGGCTTAGCACCTGGACTAAGTGTTTCTGAAAAGTCGTTATTTAGCGTATACAGTTGGCTGTAGGCTTCTTTTTCATACACGACATCCTTCTCGGGGGTGTACAAAAAATGAAATACCACCGGGATAACCACTTCCTGGTATTGTATGGTTCGTTCTTTGTCGAAGGTATTTTTTTTGATTTCTTTTTCCTTGTTTTTAGCCGTAATGCGCTCTGATTCGAGGGCTTCTTTTTCCATGCGAGCGGCAAATTCCTGGGTGGCATAGCGGCGATAAATGGTGCGCGTGTCCAGTTTGGTCTCTTGTGCTGAAACCAAATGGAGGGCCGCCCCAAGCACAAGCAGGGTCAACAATGGGTATTTCATCATTGTAATCGTATTGGGTTTAAAAAATGGTCGATATGGAAGGGCTCTGCACTATTTTTTGGCTTGCTTGCGCAAAGACTGGTTCTCTTTCCGCAATTGCTCCAGCTCGGTTTGTAAATGTTCTACTTTTTTATTCACTTCAATGACGTATAAAAACAGTTCTTCTATTTTCGCTTGCTGCTGTGCAGTAATTTTCCCTACATTGATCCCTCCTTCAGCCTTCATCTCCGCTTCGGAGGCCATGCCTGGCAGGTGGCGGTACGTTTTGAGGTATTCGGCCACTTGTTTGAGTGGCATCAGTTTGTAGTCGGGTGCAAAGACGTAGTCTGCCCAACCACCAGTGCTGCTGAGTTCCAATTGCACTTTTTCAGCTCTAATGCCTCCTTTTACGTAGAGCAGATACGAGGCATCGCTAAGGAAGTTGCCTGTTCCGATCCCCACCCGGCCCGTTCGTGAAATATCTCCCGTGGTGGTACAATTGAGCGCCCAAGGGTTACAAGAAGAACCACCACCAGCACTTACGGTAACCGTAATCACGCTGGAAGTGGTCACTGCGCCACAATTGTCGGTGGCTCTTGCAGTAAAAGTATAGGTTCCAGCGGGAATAGTGGTGTAAATGTAGCTGTATGGGGAGGTAGTGGAAGTGCCCAACAAGTTCGCACCGTTGTAAAACTGTACTTGTGAAATGCTGCCATCACTATCGGTGGCCGAAGCGTTGATTTGCAGGTTGGTTCCAGCGGTAGCAGTCGAGTTATTGGCGGGTTGGCTGATGGATACAGTAGGTGCCACGTTGGAGCCACACGGAGTGTTGACCGTCACGGATACAGCAGTGGAGTTGCCTTGTCCGCTGCAATTGTCGATGGCTCTGGCAGTGTAGCTGTAGGTACCTGCTGTTGATTCTGTTTGTACGAAGGAGTACGGGCTAGTCAGGTCTTCGCCAATTTTGGTCGCCCCTTTGTAAAATTCTACTTTGGTGATGGTGTTGTTGCCGTTGGCATCGCTGGCGGTGGCACTCAAGGTGAAACTGGCACCAGTGGTGATGGTAGTTGAGCTGGCACTTACAGTTACGGTCGGGTTGACGTTACCGCTACAGGAACTGCCGATGGTAAAAGGATATGATTTTTCTTTTGGGGTCAATGGTGTACTTGGTCCACTATTGTTAGAGGCGATTCCATCATAATCACCGGAACCTGAAGCCAATACTGTTGCACCATTGCTTAATGAAAAACTTCCGACAGGGGGACCCAATAACCCGTCTCCATACGAATCAAGCATGGTGAAAGTATAGCTTCCTGGATCTAAGGCGTAATTGTAAGTACGTGACTCTCCAGATGGAAAGGCATTAGAGGCACCAGGCATAACCAGTACAATCGCAGTACCTGAACTGTTGGTGATTTTCCAACCTACTTCGTTGGGAAAACCGTCGAAGTTGACGACTAAAGTAACAGTTGTTTGGGCAGATAATATCCCAGAGAAGAGCAGGAAGAGCCCAAGGCCTAGTAATGTCTTTTTCATCAAATCGGTTTTGAGATGAGGTAATTATAATTCTTGGCTCAAAGATCAGGCTCTAACACAATTCCTGCAAATTTCCTAGCAGTGGGTTTCGGCACATCCATTCCGGTGCATCGGCACGTCCGTGCCGATTTGATATAAGCGTAATTTTTATGTTTTAACAAGTCTTGCACATTTTGATTTTCCATTTTATTTTTACCATGTGTTTTTGTAAACAAACATGTTTTTGTTCACAAAACCGATCATGTTCCCAAACCCAATTCCCCCGTATGAACAACATCGTAGGCACTCTGGTGCGTAAATTTCGCCTGGAGCAAAATCAAACCCAATTGGCTTTCGCCGAATTATTAGGTGTGTGTGAACGCCACTACCGCAAACTTGAAAAAGGCCAAAAAGCCTTTTTATTTGAACATTTGATGACCATTGCAGAAGCATTCAATGTAGACATCAAAATGTTTTACCCCCCCCATTTTTCAACAAAATACATTCTAAAAGAAGCTATTTCTTGATGCCGAAATCAAACAAATCCGTCAGGAAGGCAGTACTGTGCATTTAAGGAATGGAAATGAAATAAAGTACACGAGTTGACAGCGCTATTTTTTGATTTGGCAAGGCGCGAGGAAGGCGCATAGTGTACTACGCAACTGAGGAGCAACGCAGCGAAATCAAAAAAGAGCCAGTCAAGTGTTTACTTTATTTTATTTCCATTCTTTAGTAGTGGGGCAAAAATAAGTGCTCATTTTTCCTGAGCCAGAGGATTAGATAAGACACTTGAAATGAAACGTTTACTCATCTAATCCTCTGGCAAAATGATCACTTATTTTTTTATCGCCCCTTAGCGTTGCCTCCAGCATTTCTGCTGAGCTCAAAATAGATCAAAGTGTGTCGCACAATGTTCAATGATCCTATTTCCCAAGTTGATGAATGGTACCTTGTATTGAGCCCTTCAATGGCTCACCTTTGGCGTTTTTGATCTTGTAATCGATGGTGATTACATCCACTTTTTCCAAGTTTTTGATGCTCAATGTCAAACTATTGCCCTCCGTTTGGGATTGGGTTACTTCCAGAACTTTCTGGTCCAATCGTTCGGAGCCATATTTTTTGCTCCTCAACAATTGCCAGGTTTTTACTTCAAAATTGGTCAAATCGGCAGCAGCGGCTTGGTCCAATGGGGTAGCAAAATCCAGCACGATACTCTTTTCAAGCACCTTCATTTTAACCGGAATCGGGAGTGTTTTGCCCGTATATCGAACCCGATACAAACCGCCTCCACGCATCATTTGGTTGGTACCCCAAGCCGACATTCCGCAAGCATACAGTTGGCCATCGGCTGGATTGAATCTGCCACGCATGACCCCAGTAAGAAATTTAATTCCCGGCAAATCTATCACGGCACCTTGTTCCTGGCCATTTACGGTTTCTTTCAGCACATACTGAATTTTGCCATAGCCATAAGAGAGGCTCAGCAGACCGCCGTTCAAAGCACCCCATTTTTTACTGTCAACCCACACCATTTCAGAGGGCGAGCGGTCATAGTTCATGTCGACCCACACCAAGGGCTGCTCCATGGCTGCCCTTGACGAATCTTTGGGTGGATTGTAGCCCCACATATTGCCGTAAAATTTCCCTACTCCTTTGACCCAATTGATCCGGTTCATTGGGTTCCAATAGCCCTGCTGGTCGGTTACGATAAAGCTACCATCGGGATTGATACAGACTCCATTGGCTGCTCTAAAACCCGTGGCGATGATGTCCGTTCTGGAGCCATCCGCACTGACTTTTAGCAAAGTACCGTGTTGCGGAATGAGCGCCTCCCTGGCGTGTCTGCCACTTTTGGCATAATAAAAGTTGCCTTCCTGGTCGGTTTGCAGGCCCATGGCAAATTCATGAAAATGATCGCTTACCTGATGGTCATGGTTGAAACTTTCGTAAAAGTCGGTTTCCCTATCTCCGTTCAAATCCCGCAGCAACACCAATTGGTCCCGACAAGTGACGTATATTTTTTCATCTACTATTTTGATCCCCAAAGGTTGAAACAGCCCCGAACCAATTCGTTGCCAGGTCAATACACCTTTGGGGTCTAACAGCCCCTTGATCAACCAAATGTCGCCATCAGTGGCACAGGCAGCGGCGGTATTGGCATCTTTGAAGAAATCAATGCCACTCAATTTCATGCGACAAGCCCAGGGATTGTCGAAGGGCGGGGTCAATTGATCAATGGCAAAAGGGCCATCTTCTTTCCCCTTGGTCGCAGTGGTTTTAATGGTTTCAAGATAATGAGCACGGCCTTTTCCTGAGGTGTATTTGACCAAGGATTCGGGCTCAGGCCAATTCTGTTTAGAAAAGTCGGCATCCTTGTCTCCAATCATCACACAAACTTTCACCGGGCTTTTGGCATTGATGTGTAGGAAAATCTGCCCATTTTCTTCTACCAGGGTAGCTCCTTTACCCGTGACATTTACTTTGGCGGGTAAATTGGCCACCCGCATTTTTAATATGGAATTGGAAGGCGAAACATTCAGGGTGCGGGTAAAAATCGATGCGTTGACGAGTCCGAATTTTTCTAAAATAGCCGATTCGCCAACGGTATAAGCAAGGATGATTTGGTCTTCAAAATGATAAAGGCCCTGATAATTGGCCCAAGATTTGGGCAAGGGGCCAAACTTTCTTCCATCACGGGCTACGAAGCGAGGATCGTCAAATTGTCCGGTTGTTGGATTTGCCCACCCTGGGCCTACGGGCGTTTCAAAGTGTAGTTTACCGATGGTTCGTGGGTAAGTTTCGTGCTTGTCGTTTAACAATATGGCGTTCCAATCGATAAAACCTTCGCCGGTGTAGGCCCCCGCCACACGCATGAGGTCATGATCAAAAATCATCCAGGCTTTGCCTTTCGAAACCCCACCTGCCCCTTTGTCCAAACGTACCGCAATACCTTTGTAAGCAAAATTGTTTTTCGAGTAGTCTTCGTCGCGGAAAGGGGATGGGCCGGGGGAATGATAGCGGGGAATCCCCGTTTTTTCGTCGGCCAATTCGTAAGTGTTCATCAGGAAATCCCCATAATCCATGTCTGCCCAAGGCTGGTAAGGTTTCGTGGCGGGGCCTCTTGAGGTACCTTTGGGCAGCGCAGCAAGGTATTCGGGTGTTACTGGTGCAAGCGGTGACGTTTTGTTTTTGGCTACCAATTTGGTTTGAATGTAGTGGATTACGTCGTATTTTTCTTGAGGACTGAGCGTCACTTGTGGTGGCATGGCCCCATAGCCCTGAGTGAGGGTTCGGTACATGGTATAGGCATCATTGCCTGCTTTAAATGGCTCTGACCAAAACTTTAAGGACATCGGAATAGAGCCTTCGTTTTCTTCGTCTCCATGGCAGTTGATGCAGTTGGCATTGTAGATTCTCTCGCCCCGCGCCAAGGCTTTATTGTCAAAATCGCGGATAAAGCCTGCGTGATCCAGGTTTTTCTCGGTGGCTGTTAGATCCTTTGTAGTAAGACGATTGGCAGTCTTATTGCCCGTTTTGCAGTTGACTAGAATAGATACAAGTACAAACAAAACATAGAAATGGCTCTTTTTCATCGTCGTGTAGGTTTTAGGCGTCGCTTAAATAATGCTGGGACTAAAGTCCATCAAAAGGCAATCTCCATCCACGCCCTAAAGCACGTGGCAATTCATGTCCTTCTTTTCTGAAATACAAAAATGTCCAGTAGTAAGACCCCATGCTTACAAATATACAATCTTACACCAGAGAAGTGTATTTCGCTATTTTGGAAATGCCTTCGAATGATGTTAAAATTGTCCGAAAACAGATCGAATCGTTCAAAATCGAACAGAAGGCCGTTTTATTAAAAATTGATACACAAAGCTTTAGATGCGTGGCATATTCTTTGCAGCTTGTTTCTTTGGCAACTCCGCGAAGCTGTATTGCGGGCCAATTAAACGCTGAGCTTTTATTTAGAAAAAACCACATAAGCTTATGTTTAACAAAAACCTGTTACTCGCCCTCCGTACCCTGAAAAAGCATTTGGGATACACCCTGCTCAATCTTAGCGGACTAAGCATCGGCCTGGCTGCCTGTTTACTGATTGTTTTGTACATCAGTCATGAGCGCAGTTTTGATCAGTTTCACCAGTACAAGGATCGCTTGTACCGGGTGAATTACGACGTGCTGATGGGCGACGAACAGGTGATTTCCCCTTCAGTTCCGGTGTTTATAGGGCCAGAATTGAAGCGCCGTTTTCCGGAAGTGGTGGATGTCACCCGATTTTCGACAGAATGGCGGCCCCGAACCATTCGATACAAAGACCGCCTTTTCGACGAATCGGGATTTGCCTACGCAGACCCCAATTTTTTTGATTTGTTCGATTTTAAAGCCCTCAAAGGCAATTTGAAAAGTGCACTGGCACGACCGAATACCGTAATCTTGACGGAAAGTATGGCCCAGAAATATTTTGGTGCCGAAAACCCGATTGGTGAAATCTTGAATTTCAACAACAACAAGGATTATGAAGTGGCCGCAGTGATGGAAGATGTGCCAGCGAATTCACATTTTTCGTTCAATTTTCTCACTTCACATTACAGCCTTGAGGGTTACGCTCAGTCGGAAAAAAACATTGAATGGAACAACCCCAATTACACAACCTGGGTTTTGCTTCAACCCGGAGCCAAGTTGAACACACTGGCGAAAAAAATTGAAAATTGGATGTATCCGCCGGAGGAGAAGATCACCCAAAGAAGCCTGCACCTGCCCCTCGAATCCCTCAGCGCAGTGCATTTCAATACGGAGGTTTTTAATTATACCGATGCTTTGGCCATTACGGATAGTCGGTATCTAGACCTCCTGGGTGCCATCGCCTTACTGATTTTGTGCATTGCCTGCATCAATTACATCAATTTAGCTACTGCCAAGGCATCGGCAAGGGCCAAAGAAACGGGGGTGCGCAAGGCATTGGGGGCCAAGAAGGGGCAATTGGTAGCCCAGTTTTTGGGCGAATCCTTCATTTTGGTATTGCCAGCAATTGTTTTATCGGTCGCATTGACTGCTTTGACCCTTCCAATGCTGAATGAATTACTCGGCAAAGAAATCCCCTTCCGACTCCTTGAATCTAATTTTTTATTGGCATTGACGGCGGCCTGGGTTGCTCTTTCCTTTTTGGCAGGTTTTTATCCAGCCATGGTATTGTCAAAATACAAACCTTCAACCACCTTGAAAGGAAACCCTGACTCCTTGCAGCATTCCGGATTGTCGCTTCGCAAGGTTTTAGTAGTGTTCCAATTTGCCGGGTCGGCTTTTTTGATTGTTGGCAGCGTGGTCATCGGAGCACAGCTGAACTTTATGCAATCGGAAAAATTGGGCATGGATAAAGACCATGTGGTCTATTTGCAGGGAAACGCCGATTTACGCGATCAGTTGAAGCCTTTTTGCGCGAAGTTGCGCGGCCTGAGCGGGCTTGAAAGCGTTGCACAAACTCATCGTTCACCCTTTGAGACGGTCATTGGCAATGGCTTCTCGCTCAATCCCAACCCCAAAGACAATAGCGATTGGCACTTGGTAGGAGGTGTCGGGGCCGACGAACATTATCTTCCAACCATGGGGATTTCATTGCTGGCAGGGCGCAATTTCGACCCCTCAAAAATTAATGGCGACAATGTGACCACTGAATTTATTGTCAACGAAGCTTTTTTAAAGCATTACAACCTGAAGCCAGAGGAGGCCATTGGCCGCAGGTGTAGGTTGTTCAATGAGGGTACCATTGTAGGGGTGATCCGCGATTTCCATATTGCATCGTTGCGCACGGAGGTAGGCCCTATCGTGTTGTACAATGAGGCGGGGCAGTTCAGCAGTGCGCTGTTGCGCATTGGGGCGGGCCAGGACACCCGCGCTTTATTGTCTAAAGTGGGGCAAATATGGAAAGAAACCGTACCCATGCGCCCTTTCAATCCATCCTTTCTCGATGATCAATACGACCAATTGTTCCGCACCGAGCAACGCATGGGCGCACTGATGTCCATTTTTACGGCTTTAGCAGTATTGGTGGCGTGTTTAGGCTTA
Organism: Saprospiraceae bacterium; assembly: GCA_027488855.1. Classification (GTDB taxonomy): domain Bacteria; phylum Bacteroidota; class Bacteroidia; order Chitinophagales; family Saprospiraceae; genus Haliscomenobacter. Next base: position 16,078 of record JAIYAV010000236.1, on the reverse strand, counting down.
TTCGGGCTGGCAACTTTTGTCATTCAACAGCGTACCAAAGAAATCGGCATCCGCAAAGTGCTGGGCGCCAAAGTCGCGGGGATTACCCTGCTCTTGACCAAGGACTTTTTGAAATTGGTGTTTATCGCCATCATCATCGCTATGCCGATTGCTTATTATTTCACCAATCGTTGGTTGGCCGATTTTGCTTACCGCATCGAGTTGCAGTGGTGGATGTTTGCACTGGCAGGCCTGCTGGCAGTGGGAATCGCTTTTTTGACCGTAGGTTTTCAAAGTGTGAAAGCGGCCTTGATGAATCCGGTGCAGTCGCTGCGGAGTGAATGATGGGGCTTTCGTATTGGGCTATTTTGAGTGGAGCAAGTTGTGAAACTTGTTCGGGGGGAATGCTTGTGCCTGGTGGATACACATTGCTACACATTTCCTCCAACTCAACAAAATCTACTTGCCCAACACAAACGTAGAGCACTGGCCAAAACCCTGATCATTCCGTGGCAATAAGATACACACCCCTTTCATACTGCGATTGTTGAGCATAAAAACGAACATGTGGATGTCGTACATTGCCTGGTTGTTGAAGTACAGTTGGCCTTCTCCTGTAAAGATATTGGATTGATTCAGACTGGCTTCGAGGTGTACCGATCCAACCAGTCCATTGGACCATCCCGCTTTTAGGCAAATGGTCTCATTGTCGTAGTCGATATTGCCAAGGGTGAGCCAGGAATCTCCGAATTTATTGGAAGTGCGGTTCCAGGTTTTGCCCCGGTAAGTGCCTTGAAAAGAGGTGTAATTGTCGACGGCATAAAAGGGGATGTCATTAAAAAAGGCATCAGGAACAAGTTTCCCAGGGTTGCTGCTCCCGTAAGTTCCATTGGTGGTATTTCGGTACCAATCCACAAAATTCATGATTCTGGCTTGGTCTAAAAGTGCCGCATCGATGGGGCTCTGGGCGTTGGAGTGCAGGGCACAAAACAGCAGTGTGGAGAGGAGTGTGTACGTGAAAAAGGGCTTCATAAGTGATACCAATTTAAGGTTCAAGGTAGGGTATTTATTGGACGCCGAGTTGTTATACCAAACTCGATTTTTTTCCCATTACACCAAAAGTAATACCATATTGTTTGTCTTTCCTTACAAATAAAGCGCCTTTTTTGCTTCACCCTAATTTTGTTGTACCCTCGCATCTTTTCTCCCCCAAGCTTGTTTATGTTTGCACACAAATTCAACCTTTATGTTCACAGGCATCATCGAATCATTGGGCGAAGTCAAACAAATCCGTCAGGAAGGCAGCAATGTGCATTTCAGCATTGCCTCCGGCATTTCTTCCGAACTCAAAATTGATCAAAGTGTATCCCACAATGGGGTCTGCCTCACGGTGGTGAACGTACAAGACAACATTCACACCGTTACGGCCATCGAGGAGACCTTAAAGCGCAGCAACCTGGGGCAATGGCAAATGGGCAGCCTGGTCAACCTGGAACGGGCGATGCTGTCCAATGGTCGCCTGGACGGACACATTGTGCAAGGCCACGTAGATGGCACAGGTATGTGTACCCAAGTGGACGATCGCGATGGCAGTTGGAATTTTCATTTCCGCTATACACCGACCGAGGAGCATTTGTTGGTGGACAAGGGTTCCATATGTATCAATGGCGTGAGTTTGACGGTGGTGAGCCCGGTGGATGACCTGTTTTCGGTGTCGATCATTCCTTACACGTATGCGCATACCACCTTTCAATCGATTCAGAAAGGGGATTTAGTAAACCTGGAATTTGATGTAATTGGGAAGTACATTGCTCGGTATGCGCAGTTGTATTTTAAGAGCATGCCAAAAGAATGAATGATCAATTAATTTGAATTAAATTGATTGTCAATTGTTTAAAACAATGCCTGATCATTATTTCAAACGCACCAGCGCCGTCCATACACTCAATGTCCCATCCTGCAAGCGAGTCCAGATCGGGCGCACCCGGCCATTGTGCACACTGATGTGGTTGTAGTCACCAAAAAAAATGCTTTTGGTGGGGGTGAAGGGCGACTGGCTGATTTTGGCGTTCACAAAGGTTTTTCCCCCGTCTTTGGAGTAGGCCAGGTAAACATCGGTAGCGTCCCCTTCGTGGTTGCGGCGGTCGTAAAATACCATGTAGAGATAGCCCGTCACGGGATCGACCGCCAGCCAGGTGAAAAACTGGTGATTGCCCGCGCCATCATTGTTGACGCGGATCGGGGCGCTCCAGGTATTGCCTCCATCACTCGATTTGGCAAGGAACACGTCGGTATCGTTGGTACCGTGCCGTTGGTCGCACCAATTGACATAAATGGTGCCTCGGTTGGGGCCATTGCTCAAATCTGTAGCCGTGATGGGCAGGCCATTGGCGCGATAAATGCCAGGAATGTCGAAGGTCCATCCTCCTGGTTGATCGGCAACTACTTTATCGGTGGCCAACCACGTTTTGCCCGCATCTACCGAGCGATCGAAGTAAATTTTATTGCCGTAGGCCCAGGCCACGTAAATTTCACCATTGGGGCCGATGGCGGGTACTGCGCCTTCGGTGGTTTGGTCGTCGTCGAGGCAGTCGCCTTCCAATTGGCTAAGGCTGGCCTCGCTGCTCCAGGTTTTGCCCCCGTCGGCGGAGCGGGCAAAGAGGATCCGCGATTTGTCCTTCGGGTCACGGCTGTCGTATTTGTCAAACTCGGTCCAGGTCATCACGATGCTGTTGTCGCGGGGATCAACGGCCAGCCAGTGTTTGTCCTGGTCTTTGGGGTGGCGCAAACCTGCATAGGTGCCTTGCGACCAATTGGCCCCACCATCGGTCGATTTTTGAATCACAATGCGATCCAGCCAACCGGGGTCACCGCCACTGCGGCCATTGGGGTCGGAGAGGTGGGCGTAATAAAAATCACCTTTGGTATCGGCCAACAAAACCGGGTCGCCATAAACGCCATAGGGTGAAGCTAGGGTCTTTTTTTTCCAGGTAATCCCGCCGTTGCTGGAGTAATACACCCGATCCAAAATTGCTCCGGCAACCACAATATTTGAGTCCACAGGTGAAATGGCGATACTCGGCTCGCAAGGGCCCGCTCCAAAGGCAGCAGCCGAACTATCAATGCGGATATTGGGAAAATTGGCGACAATTTCGGTAGGGGTGACCGGAGCGGTGGGGGTTTGGCGCTGGCAACTGATGCTGCTGAGTAAGGCAACGCTGGTCAGGATGGTGGCTGTTTTGCTGGTCATGGTTTGTATGTTATGTAACTAGGTATTGGAGCAAAATAAATGTTCTTTTTTTGTAGCCCCTTTGAGCAAAGCTAAGGAACGGAAATCTAACAAATTAAACAAGTTTAAACAACTGGCGACTAGAATGGCCTGCGATTAGAAACGTAGCGATGGGGCAGTATGCATAATGCTGTCCCATCATGCTGGGCTCGAGCTCTTTCCTTTCGATTTTTTCCGCTTTTTTAACTGCTCGATCAGCCAAAACTTTTCAGAGATGACCTCCGCTTGTATACTTGCAATCATTTTGTCGATTTTGCGATCGTTCCAGGTCAAATCAGGGTTTATCATTTTTCTAAGGCTTAAAGCAAAATTGTGAAAATTTTCTCTTCGAATTTCTGGCAATCCTTTGGTGTTGCGCACCAACTTGCGGAATGCATCAATTTTGTGCTCCAATATCGGAGACCCTAATTGATACAAAATCATGAGCTCCAAACACCTTGCATCTACTTTGCGAAGGGCGTCTTCAAAATCAAAGCATAGGTGTGCTTCGGCTACTTCTAGCTCACCATTGTACAAGTAGTAGTAGGCGGAATACAAGCGAAAAAGCTCTGTGGTGTCACGCAACCCGCCCAGTTTATGCTCACAACTGTTCAGAAATGTTCTTACCCAGTTTAAGGCTCCGCAGCGACACCCGTAACGCACAATATTGGCAAATATAGAAGGCGTAATAACCCCTCCAAATGTCAGTAATCCCTTTTCCCAGTGATTTTTATACAACTGGAATATGGCATAGGGCGGTGTGCTTTGATCCTCTCGATACTGCTTTAGCATGATCTGACGCTCCAAACCATGTAGGGAATAATAATCGGTTTGTGGCAAAATACTGGCGTATTGTTGCAAATAGACTTGGAATCGCTCGAAGTCTGAGTCTTCGCGTTCGGTTAAAATCAGTAGTGCTTCGTAATACAATAGTAACAACCCACTTTCTTTCTGGTCATTACGTAGGCAATAATGTTCAATTTGTTGCAGAACTTCAAGATAGGAATTTACCGCAAAGGTGTGGTTATGTTGCCGCAAAAGTAATTGGTAGGTGTACTGTGCGCGCAGTAGGAGGTAATAAACATCAAAACTGTCGATCATTGCACGCAAATGATTGTCCCCTTTGGAGTCATATTCGGACATCCATTCCATTTTGTAGCGATTCAACCGGTATTTTTTCTCCCAATATTGATCCACGTTTGCAGCTCCGGCCTCTTGTAGTTGCTGCTCTAATTTTTGGTACAAGGATTCAAAACGTTGCGCCAATCCTTTCTTACGGTAAAAATCGAGTAGATAGAGCTGTTCATTGAATTCGTCTTGTTGCTCTTTTTGCTGATACCAGGCGACAAACTGGCGAACTACGCTGTGTAAATTGGAGGCTACTTTTGCGATATATGAGGTCGATTGCGCTAATTTTTGGGCCAAATTATGCCGATCTAGCCCTGAAGCGTCCGTAAAGTCAGGTGCAAAAGGCAAAATGCACTCAAACAATGATATCACCCCAGCTTGGTGATCGCTTTGATACAGGGACTTGTTTTGTATGAAATGCTTGAGCGATCTTAGTTCATCTTCATTGAAAACCCGCAAGGTTTCTATTAGAGGAGATGCAATCATATATCAAGGTAATTCACGGCGTACACAACGATGAGTAAATTGTTGAGATTTTGGGAAAGAGTATCCGCCAAATATAAAACCCCTCCCGGAATTTGAGCGCATTTTTTTCCCATTTTCGCTCATTAAACCGCTTTACTTTTGTCACAGAGTCTATTTAAAAATACATACATAATGACAAACAAGAAAACTTACCTCGCCTTGCTACTTTTGCTGGGCTTCGGTCTTTGCTCTACACCCTACTTGTGGGCGCAAAAATGTAAAGTGGTCATTGAGGATATTGATGGGGTTCGCGAAAGAGACACCATCTACATAGTGACTAACAACACGCTGGAACTAGTGGTAGCCTCTTCCAGAGTTAATCTTGCCAAGTATGAAGTTTACGAACGTAAACCAGATTCAACTTTACGCAGCAATGATCCTGTAGTTCCGCTGTTGTCTGGTCGCATCAAGATTCGGCCAGGCGCCGAATTGATCCATTCCATTGATGTCTCAAAACTCGAACCAAGAAAACATTACCGAATCGGAGTGACTTATGAGACCAAAGATGGACCAAGGGGGCGGTCTAGAAAATTCTATAAGCCCTGATCCTTGTGCTACACCGCACCATCTGGTGTGGTGTAGCAACATCGAAATGGCAACAGCCTTCCAAATCAAAATTTTCGAAACCTTTAATCCTGAGTAATGCATTTCTTGAACAGCTCCAAAATTGTTCTCCTTTGTTTGGTCACCATGTCGTGTGTTTCGTGTTTTTACGCGCCAGTAGAATACAAACGCAAGGGGAATTCTGTAACGGTACGCTTGGAAAGTGATCCCGATCGTTTGAATGCCCTTTTGACTAAAACCCAGTATGGCCGCATGCCAACCAGATTGGTACACATGGGTTTGATGACTTTTGATGAAGAGGTATTGGTTCCCTGGTTGATCAAAAAAGAACCAGAAGCGGTGGATTTGCCCAACAACGCCATCGGCTACACTTTCGAAATTTTGGATGAAGCCACCTGGGACGATGGCAAACCTGTAACGGGCTATGATTACCTTTTTACGCTAAAAACCATCCTCCATCCCAAAATTGAAACTGTACTGCGCCCTCTGGCAGAAAAAATCACGGAGGTGAAGGTAGATGCCAAAAACCCCAAACGTTTTACCGTGGTGATGAGCCCCAAATCGATCTACTCGCTGGAACATGCTACCAACACTTTCAACATCTTACCTGCTCATTTGCTTGATCCCAATGGGTTGATGGAGGGGTTTTCCATCGCTGAACTGACGAATCCGGCCATGCAGGAGGCGCTAGTGAACAATTCTAAACTTGTTGCTTTTGCGGATTTATTCAACGCTCCGGCCTATTCTACCGAACCAAAATTCTTGCTGGGTTGTGGCGCTTACCGGATTGAATCTTGGGCACCTGGTGAAAAAGTGGTGCTCAAAAGGAAAAAGCCTTGGTGGGGGGATAAAGTTGTCAAAAGCAATCCCTTATTTACTGCACTCCCTGATGAAATCATCTTCAAAATCATCGTTGATCCGGCAGCAACGACTGCGGCCCTCAAAAACGAAGAAATTGATGCCACCAATCGGCTTACTCCAGAGGATTTTGTCGAGCTGCAAAAAAACAAAAGGGTCTTTGAGCGCTACAATTTTTTCAGCCCTACTGCAATGGTCTACTATTCTGTTCCGATCAATATGCGTGTGCCAAAACTGGCCGACAAAAGGGTGCGCAAAGCGATTGCCCATGTTCTAGACGTAGATGAGCTGATCCGGGAATTGTACCTGGGCTACGGAGAAAGAACTTGTAGCCCAGTGCCACCCAACACTCCGGATTACAATAAAGACCTGAAGCCGATTCCTTTTGACCTCAATAAAGCTAAAACCTTGTTGGCTGATGCGGGCTGGAAAGACAGCAACAACAATGGCATCGTTGACAAAGTGATCGATGGAAAAAGTACAGAGTTGAGCCTGACGTATTATTATGCCGCAGGTAAGGAAATATCTCAACAAATGGCTCTGCTTTTTCAGGACAATGCCAAAAAAGCGGGTATTGAAATCAAACCTCAGGCTTTGGACGGAAAGGTGGTGGTGAAACGTTGGGCTACCCACGATTTTGAATTGTTGAGTGCCGGCCGAGTGATTTCATCAATTTGGTCACCCGAACAAAACTGGCGCACCGACGCAGATAACCGCAGTGGCTTTGGCAATGCGGAAACGGACGCCCTCATCGACAAGATTCCAATCACATTTGATGTCCAAAAGCGGCGTGCACTCTATTATCGCTTACAGGAAATCATTTTTGATGAACAAGCGGAGATTTTCCTCTTTTCGCCAAAAGAATGCGTGGCCATCCACAAACGTTTCCGCGCGGAACCAATGAATGATTCGCCAGGATATCTTCCTGAAGATTTTAAATTGAAGTAACCACCTCAAAACTATTCCAATGATGAAACATTCATTTCTGCTACTTGTAGCAACACTGTTTTTGGGCACCAGACTTGCTGCTCAAAATCCTGCTTCTTACAACCAATTTAAAGTGGTAACTGCTGCCTGGCAAATCGCTTCCTACATCAATAATACCCCGGCAAATGACCCGGTTTATTTAGTGCTCGCCCCCGGAAATTACCAGATTGCTCAGCCAATTGTGATCGACCGGGTTGGCGCAGTGTATATTCATGGCCTGAGTACAGGTAGTACCCACCTTTCAGATAGTATTGGGTTTTCTGGAAGTAAGCTGTTTGTTGTCAAAAAAACACAAACATTTAGCCTAGTAGGTCTTACCATAAAATCAAACAAAACTTGGAGAGATGGTGGTATTTTATTTACTACAAACACCACAAATACGCCACACAATGTAGAGATACAGGAAGTTGAACAAAGGGTTGCGATTAGTATTGAAGCACCAGGCAAATATCAGGTACAGTCGTGCCGAATTCCAAATATGGGATATATGGTAAATCACCCTGATGCTGATTTTGTAATGACAGGTGGGCAATGCTGGAATATCTTTGGAGGGATGCCAAGGCCAGAAAATTACCCAACGCCCCTTAGCCTTCAAAACCCATATGCACAAGGAATAACACCAAAAGATAGAGCCTTCCTGGCCGATAGCACTTGCTCTGTATGGCAAAAACAAGGAAGGGTCCGGATTTACGACGCCAATATTGTGAACGCTGGCAATTCTTACGAGTTTAGATTCGAAACGAATAGCCATTTAGGCCCCCATGTGATTGCAGGGATTAGAAATGAAAATGAGTATAATCTGCCATCTGTTCAAGACTGCGACAACGGTGCTTATAGAAACTACAAGGCTGTAGCAAAGGTGACAGGGGCTGGCAATAGAATTATTTTTAAATCTAACTCTAATGCATTAGTTCCTACTACATTTAATGGCTCGTGTGCCAAACAAATTGCATTCGTTGATTTTCAAGCAACAAATGGGGAAGCTTACATCTTGGGCAATAGCAATGTTGAGGGGTGCAATAACATTATCATGAATAGTGCAAATACGAACCTGGAGAATGCCAAAATAGTTTTGTTAGGCAACAAAATTGCCTCTTTGCCTGCTTATCCTAATATGTCAAACTCTACTTCTGTTCCTCAAAGCTTGTACGCAAATATTCAGTTAAATAGTGGCAACTCAATCATTAATATGGGCAACATGACCCGGCTAAACACAGGCGTCCATCCCCTTACCGGAAACTATTTAACAGGCAAAGAAAGTAGTGAATCCTACGGAGATGAATTGTTTTCTGATCTCTTTTTAAACAATAAAGATAGCATCCAAGCTGCGCCTGTCATTCCTAAAGACCTACCTCCTCATGCTTTAACTCTGCCTGATTTCGCATTGTCGTACAATGTTCTGAATCCATCTGATGCAAACACAAATCATGAGCTTTTGTGGAGAAATATCCTTATAAACGTCAGGAATTATGGCGCTACCCCTAACGACAATACGGATGATTTTCACGCCATTCAAGCAGCAATAGATACTGCGGTATTATCAAATGGTCTATTGTATTTCCCAAAGGGCACCTACGATCTAAGTAAAACGCTACAATTTAATACCTTGACAGGACTCCCTAAAGTGTTAAAAAGTACTTCGAAGCATTATGGAAGTCCGCTAAACATCTGGGCTAATTCAGAAAGGTCAATCCTTATTGCTGGTGAAAACTCAAACAATACAACGATTAATGGCCTGGATAACGTATTGAGTATTTTTAGCATAACGAATTCAAGGTTGTCAAGAATGCAAGGTTTGACACTAAGGGTTAATAATGGTAATATCAAGGCTATAACTGGCCTTACAAGTAGTACTAATCCATCACGGGCAATAGTTGCAGTAGACCCATTGTGCACAGGTATGTCCTTGCCCGGAATATCTTCATCATCTATGTACCTGTGGAATTTTCGAAATTGTAATTTTTTAGGCGGGCAAGTTGGATTGTCCACACATTTTAGAACTCAGCTTCAAGAAGATGTACACAACCCTATAACTGGGCTCAATGATATAGCGGGCACCTACTCAGGTAAAAACCAAGATGGAACGTGTTATTTATTTAGTGGCCAACTTGGGGAGTCTTTTGCCATCACTAATTGTAATTTCTCAAACAATAACATTGGGTTTGCAATCGGTTGGAACCAAGCCTTTTGCCATTTTATCTCTGATTGTACTTTTGACCAGGATTCATTTGGAATAGCTCAGTACAGTGCAAAAGGACTTAACCTAAAACAAAACTTGTATTCGGGATACAATACCATTAAAGTGGGCGGAAATGTCGTAGCTTTTCATAGCGCATTTAACAGCAAGTACAGAGATTTCTCTACTTTCTACCAAGAGCAATCTGTACCAGATTACTTTAACAACTGTACATTTGGTGCTCCTACTGCACTTTTTTATGTGAGTGAAACTCCGCCTTCATCCCCAAATTCCAGGGGAACCTATAATGGGCGAAATAAAAATACTTTTGGCTTTGTAGAAAACTGTAATTTTACCTATGACCACACTCAAGATGCATTGATAAAAAATCAAGCTATTAATGTCACGCCTCTGCTTTTTGCAAATTATTCTCAACGGTTCACTTTTTTTATTGGACATCGGAACAGCTTATTTTGTTTGAATTCTGATCTGACAAAGACTACTTTTGTAAAAGGAGGGTACCTGCCCCCAACTATTGATGGGATTAACACTGCGCGTCTTCAAGGGGTCGGTTATGGCATGATCGTACAGTCATTAATGCCAGGGAATAATACCGCTGCATTTATGCCCTATGGTTCAAAAATATCGAATGGATTCAATTTCTCTCCCAATAGTGCTAGCTTACCTGCAAACAATCCTCCGTATCCCTTTGGTTATGGAACAACCCCTCCTGCTTCTCTTTTTTCTCCTCGTTATGTGCCTAAAGAAATTGTAAAGCTAGATCAATCAATTGTTTCGGATGTAAACGATTATTATTTTTGGAGAGCCATGATAAATTTCAAAAGCCAAACGGGGTTTCTGGTTAGTCCAGAAATATTCCGAGACTTCGCACTGCCGATGCAACGCATCCTGCTCTACAATGCGGGCAACCAAACTACTACCAAAACCAAAGACATCGCTCTCGCCCAAAAAACCGAACTAAACTTGTTTCCCAACCCTGCCCGGGATCTTCTGAATGTGCAGTTCCAGAGCATAAATGCTGCACCGGGAGAACTGAAGGTATGCGATCTATTGGGCAGAACTTTATACACCGAAAAAATTGCGATGGCCCCCGGCCTGAATCACTTCACGCTTCATACCACTAATTTTGATGCCGGAATGCTGCTCATCTGCCTCCAAACTCAGGATGGGATGGTCAGTAAAATGATAGCGAAGCAGTAAAAATGGTTCATCTACAGCTGATCCAAAATATTTGGACAAGCGCTAAAGCTGGGTTTTATAATATTCAACCTTAATAACCCTGATCTATGCGCTCACCTGAACGGTTTTGAGTCGTTCGTTCTAGTTGAGTGTATTCAATGTCGATATTTTTAGCCACCACAAAACCAATCCAAAGATGAAAAACATATTTCTGCTGCTTGTAGCATTGCTGCTCATGAACCTCAGTGCGACCGCTCAAACTCCTGCTTCTTACAACCAATTTAAAGTGGTAACCGCTGCCTGGCAAATCGCGCAGGCCATCAATAATACTCCGAGTAATGACCCGGTCTATTTGGTGCTTGCTCCTGGAAACTACCGGATTGCACGGCCTATTGTTATTGATAGAGTTGGCGCTGTTTATATTCATGGCTTGAGTATGGCTGGCACCTTGCTTACCGATAGTACCAATTTTGTGGGCAGTGATCTGTTCGTTGTTAGAAAAACAAGCAAGTTTAGTCTCGCTGGATTAACCATCAGGACCAGTAAGCCTACAAGCAGCGACCCTAATTTGTGGAAAGGTGCGGGTATCACTTTTGAAACCAATGCAAGTAACACGCCTCACAATGTTGAAATTCAAGAAATCGAGCAAGGCAGTAGTTTCAAGATAAATGCTCCTGGAACTTACCGCGTGCAATCTTCAAGAGTACCGAATTGGGGTTATATTGTCAATCATCCTGATGCGGACTTCACTCTGAGTCAAGCACATAGTTGGATTTACTTAGGGAATTACCCAAAGCCAAAAAGTGCGACTGGCAGTTTTCTGGATAATTACAGCCTAACTCACCCAGACGATATTGCTTTCATGCGTGATAGTGCATGTGTTGTTTGGCAAAAACAAGGTCGAGTGCGTATATACAATACCAATAATGTAATGTCGGGTTGTGCGTACGAATACCGATTTGACAGTAAAAGTAATTTAGGTTCACACATCATCGCTGGTCTTCGGAATGAAATTGAAGCCAATGCATTTCCATCGTTAGCCACTTGCGAAGCAGGAAATCGAATCTTTAAAGCACTTGTTAAAGTTTCTGGTTATGGTAATGAAATCATATTTAAAAGCAATTCTATTGTAAAATCAGCTGCTTTTTTTGATGGTGTTTGTGCTGAAAAAATCGCCTTAGTTGATTTTCAATCTGTAGATGGCAAAGCCTTTATTTTGGGAAACCCAAATAAAGAAGGCTGTAATAAACTCATTATGAACAGTGCCAACACTAATTTAGGCAATGCTCAAATTGTACTTTTAGGCAATAAAATTGGTTCTTTGCCAGCCTACCCTAACATGGCCTCTTCTACTTCTATTCCTCAGAGCCTTTATGCTGATGTGAAATTAGGCAACGGCAAATCAATCTACAATATGGGCAATATGACCCGCTTAAATACGGGGGTACATCCCGCTACGGGTAATTATTTAACTGGTGCTGAAAATTATCAAACTTATGGTGATGAGGTCTTTTCTGATTTGTTTTTGAGTAATTCCGACAGTTTACAAAATGCCCCGACTATTCCAAGTGATCATCCACCTCATGCTTTGACACTACCAAAATTTGCTTTATCCTATAATGCTACGAACCCAGCTGACGTAGCTTCTAATCACGAGCTTTTATGGAAAAATATACTTATCAACATTCGCAATTATGGTGCAATTCCTAATGATGGGAATGATGATTTTACAGCAATTCAGACAGCAATTGATACAGCCGCTGTGTCAAACAGTTTATTGTATTTTCCTGAAGGAGAGTATCATATTAGTCAAACTTTGGAATTTAATACTATGCAAAAGCAAGCTGCGCCTGCTAGGAGTACGACACACTATTACGGTTCGGCAACGAATTTAGGATTCAACAACAATTTATCTGGTCGTTCTGTACTTATCGCTGGTGCTGATGAAAATTTGACTACGATTAATGGACTGAATAATGTTTTAAGTATTTTCAGCATTACAAATTCCCGGATGTCTCGCATGCAAGGCTTAACGTTAAGCGTGAATCAAGGTAAAATAAAAGCCATAAGAGGTGTTACCAACGCTAATAATCCTTCACAAGCGATTGTTGCCGTAGATAACTTTGATATTTATCGAGCAAAAGGTGTTGTTCCTGAATATGCCTCTATCTACTTATGGAATTTTAGAAATTGCAAATTTTTGGGTGGACAGGTTGGCGTAGCAACACAAATGAGGAAACAAATGAGTGGTATTGCTCGAAATCATAAAACAGGTAAAAATCAGATAGGTATTTTTTCGGGTAGTTTTGATGACAATGACACGACCAGCACAACCAAATTATGGGGTGGTTTAGGTGAATCATTTGCTGTCATCAATTGCAAATTTGAAAATAATAACATTGGTTTTGTTACCGCACATCATCAAGCATTCTGTCATTTCGTATCAGATTGTCAATTTATAAACGATACTTTGGGTATTTCACAATATGGAGCAAGAGGTACTGACCATCTTTGGGCTGGGGCATTAACGGGTTACACAGGGGATAACGCAGGAGGTAATTTTACAGTTTTGCATAGCAATTTTAATTGCCTTTCACGAGATTTTCAAACGACTTTTCAGACTCAAACAGTACCGGATTATTTCAATAGCTGTACTTTTAATGCGCCAACAGCACTTTTTTACTTCGGAGACAACTATCCTTCACTTCAAAACAACTGGCTACCTCACTATCGAAGAAACAAAAATACAATTGGATTTGTAGAAAACAGTATTTTCGGATACGACCATACACAAGATGCGCTATACAAAAATCCGTCAATAGTCAACACACCACGAGCATTTGAGGATTATTTTAAGTATTTTACTTTTGTTGCACAGAACATGAGTAGTATTTTTTGCTTGAATTCCGATTTGACAAAAACGACTTTTATTAAAAGTGGCATTGCTCCTCAAGAAGCATCTCCTGCCAACAATACAGCACAACTACAAGGTGTTGGTTACGGTATGATAGCACAATGTAAAATGCCTTGGCAGCCTAATAGCACTTTCTCATTTTATGGTTCAAAACCTGCTTTAGGTAGTTTTCATTTCAACTTCAATGCAGTCACCAGAAAAGATAGAAATGGCAACCCCATAGCTCAAAGTAACCCTCCTTATCCACAAGGTTATGGAGTGACACCACCTATTGGACTTTATACTCCTCGGTATTTTCCAAAAGAGATTGTTCGTTTAGATATGACTAGTACCCAACCCACAAATGATTATTATTTTTGGCGTATTGGCTTGATGGCATCGGGCGGAACGCTTGCACGACATATTGATTTTGCTCTGCCCATGCAACGCATATTATTGTACAATGCAGGCAACCAAGTTACTACGAACACAAAAGACCTCGGTACTTCAAAAAGGATCGATCTAATCTTATTTCCCAACCCTGCCCGGGATCTCCTGAATGTGAAATTCCAAAGCGAAAATACAGCAGCAGGAGAACTGAAAGTGTGTGACATTTTAGGTAGAACCTTGTACGCTGAAAAAATCACCATGGCCACAGGCCTGAATCATTTTACCTTAAACTTGGCTAATTTTGAAGATGGCCTTTTGCTGATCTGTCTCACCACTCGAAATGGCTCGGTCAGCAAGAAAATGGTGAAGAACTAAATCTATTCCAATAGCAATTTAACTCAGTTGGACTTTATCCTTTTTCTTTTAAAGGGATAAAGTCCATCTGTTTCTCCAGAAAATGTTTCTAATTTTGGCCTAAAACCCATCACCATGCTCCAATCATCGACTTTCCAGTTCATCAAGGATCTAAAAACCAACAACAACAAGGAATGGTTTGAAACCAACCGCAAGGTGTACCAGCGGGCCAAAGAGGATTTCCTCGTCCAGGTGGAAGCCATCATTCATGGTTTGGAAGCTTTTGATGCTGAAATCGCCTTTGCCAAGCTGGAGCCCAAAAAATGCATCTTCCGCATCAACCGCGATACCCGCTTTTCTGCCGACAAATCGCCTTACAAAACCAACATGGGGGCCTGGTTCAGCGGCGGTGCCAAGGGCTTGCAACGGGCGGGTTACTACCTGCACATGGAAGAAGGGGGCTGTTTTTTGGCGGGCGGCATGTACATGCCCGAAGCGGAAGCCTTGAAAAAAATCCGCCAGGAAATCCATTACAACTACAAAGATTTGCAGGCGATTTTGACCGAACTGAGTTTCCAGGACTTTTTCCCCCGCGCTTTTGACCCCGACCTGAAACTCAAAAAAGCGCCCCAGGGTTACAAGGAAGACAACCCGGCGATTGAATTGTTGAAGCTGAAAAGTTTTACGGTATCGCATAATTTTGCGGAGCAAAAATTGCTGGAGCCTGGCTTCAATGACTTTGCCCTCGGTGTCTTCAAAACCATGCAACCTCTGGTGAAATTCCTGAACCAGTCGCTTGATTAAGCCTCGCCCTATATCTTATGCTCATGAATAAATTCTACTACGCTGTTGCAGTGACCCTCTTGTTGATCACGAGTGCTTGCCGCCTTTCTGAAACCAAAGACGGCTTACCCAAACAAACGGTCGACCTCTTTGTGCGCTACCTGCAACCCGAACAAGAATACAAGGCGGAAGCCATTCTCCTGGAAGGTGATTCCTTGCCCTTGGCTAAATCCATACGCTTTCCAGATGGGATTCGTTTTTTGGACAAAGACCTAACCGAAGTGCAAGTGACTGAAAACCTACTGCGCTACTCCACCGAATTTGGAGGAGAATTTGCCCCACAAGCCAGTTTTCGCTTTCAAGACAAACGGGGTGACAATCAATCCATCCCTTTGACCATGGAGGTTTTGGGCGAGATCGATCTCGTGATGCCAAACAGACTGGAAGGGCAAGTGGAACTGAATATCGCCAGTGGTGGTGCCCTAAAACAGGGCGAAAGCCTCGTCTTGGTCTTGACCGACCGCACTGGGCAGGCGTCTACCGTGACCATCGAAGGGCCTTCTACGAGTGGCAGTTACAGCTTCCCTTTGGTGTCCTTTGGCAACCCGGTGAAAGGCAATGCCGAAGTGTATGTGGTGAAAAAACAAGTGCGGGATGAGCAGAAGGGGAAGTTACAGGTGCATTTGACGGAGGAGTTGTATTCGGCTTCCTTGCAGGTGAAAATTCCTTGAAATCTGGGGTATAATCATCAAGTACCATAAACTTCTAAGGTGAACCCCTAAGGTGCCCTAAGGTGTCTTAGGTGGTGAAAAAAAAAGCGCGCTTCGCGCTTGCGCGCAAGCGTTTGTATTTGAACCACCTAAGACACCTTAGGGCACCTTAGGGGTTCACCTTAGGAAGGGGCAGCGAAGCTGCAAGAACACAATATCTTGTTTCATTCAATCATCAACCGCATGTCCAAACTTGCCCTCCT
>JAIYAV010000118.1 GCA_027488855.1 Saprospiraceae bacterium | reverse complement strand
TAGAAAGGTAAAAATAAATAGGCTGCTAGACTATTTATTCTGCCAGGTAAGATTTTTGAATTTTTCTCGTCCCTAATGCACAATCAAGGTGCGCATTTGAACCGTATGCGCAGAAAAATAAACACATGAGCTTCGAAATTATTGTTAGAATTGGCCGGTACACTCGCCTCGGAGCCATTTCCATTAGAATGGTGAATTAGAGATGTTGCGTTTGGACTCAATGCGCTCCCCGAAAATAAGGCCTTGTCAATTTTCAGGGAGCGATTTGTTTAATGTGTCATCCTTATTGGCTTAAAGGTCAATTTATGTGCTAGTTCAAAAAATGGACGATTAAGGCAGGTATTAGATATTAAGTCTGATAAATCGTTTTCTCTTCGCAAGAGGTCATTAAATGTTCTTGAAGTTGGACTTCCTAATGGTCTATTTGCCGGGTCTATTACAGTTATACCAGTCAAAAAGCCGGACAAGGTTGCTTCTACACCAAAACTACTCGGTGAAATATGTGTAAAAAATGTTCGTGTTTCTCCTCCATGACAACTGCTACATGTATTTAATGAAAATATATGTCGAGCTTTATCACTATTTATGAATTGAGTTCCTACAATACCTCGTCCATTCCAAATTTGGTTTACATTGTCATTAACAAATAATGAATGACCTCCTCGAAATGAAGTAGTAGTTGCTCCAGTAATATTTAAAGGAACTGTATAGTTGTTGTTTTCAATACTTGTAACATTGGTATTTATCCATTGGACCATTGCCTCTACATCTAGAGTAGAACTACCCGTGTGTACCCCATTAAACCTTACTTGGGGTTCTTGTTTAACATCCACTAACTCCAACTGACCGCTTGAGTTCAAGTTGAACTCTCTCAATTCCCAAGGAATACCTATTGCTCGCTCATTTGTTCTGATTTGATTTATGGAGTTTTGATTTGACTTTGAAGTGTTTGTTCCAGAAAGCACAAACTGGGCAGTTATATTCTCCAATGCTGTATTATAGGCAGGACTACCTATAGTTAAAGAATTTAAATTATTCCATTCTTGAGCAAAAGCTTTAATAGAACTGCAACTCCTTTTATTAATCCCATATTCGAAGATAACAGTAAATTGCATTGGATTACAGGCTGGATCGAGAGCATTAAATACTAACCTTCCTTCACCCGCATCGCTAAATCCATAGCCAGAATTTCCTCTCAGATCGAGTCTATTTACTATAGCTATCAATTTAAAGGGAGCAAATTTCATATCTAATATTCCTCCTGCTGAAATAGAACTTTTATTCTCCCAATCCGTAATTAAATTTTGAATTGAGTTTCTTGCTGGTAGCAATTCTCCATTAACTGTTTGATTGGAATTCCACGTATTAAGCCAATTTCTAACAAAATTGGAAACTTGCAAATCCGTTGCGATTGAACTTGGATTTGGGGACGCCATCTGTCTCATCAATTGACCGAAAGTCCAAACCCCATTAGGATTTCCTAATTGTGTACAAGGATTAAATGTTCTTGTAGTGTCTTCTACGACTCCTAAGCCTGTAATCATAAGTGTCTTTTTCTGGTCTGAAAGCCCTCTTACCCCTCTTATTATGTCTTTTGGAATTTGAGTTGTCCTACCCTTTTGGATTTGTTCAACATTAAACTTCTTTAAACTGTCTAATCCTAAATTTTTTAATGATCTATTATCAAAGAAGAAAGTTCCTTCTTTCGACAGCCCCAATTTTTGTCTTTGGGAAAGTTCAGATTTAATTTCGTCCAAATTGTCTTTCATGTTTAATGAAAACTTATTGTCACCTTCTACTTCATCCGCTCCTTTTCCGTCATCTCTAAGGATTACTTTTTCGTCATTCAACATTAAGGCTAAATACTTACCTTTGATTAACCCTTTTTCAAATTTAGCTATGAATTTCACATTGTTCCCATTGCGATCCGGTTTTTCTAATTCTTGTAGGAAAACATTAGAAGCAATTGGAGGAGATAACTCATGTCTCGGATTAATTTTAATTTTTTTGACCAAATCTTGATAGTCATCTTTTTGCATGAAATTTTCACAGGAGGAAAGAAAAAAACAGATTCCGATGACTAAATAAACTGGATTTTTCATTTTGATTGGTTTTTAGGTTTAAAACTGGTTTTAATTTTTTCAAATGAATGCAATGCAAGATTCAAATAAATGGAA
Organism: Saprospiraceae bacterium; assembly: GCA_027488855.1. Classification (GTDB taxonomy): domain Bacteria; phylum Bacteroidota; class Bacteroidia; order Chitinophagales; family Saprospiraceae; genus Haliscomenobacter. Next base: position 12,000 of record JAIYAV010000118.1, on the reverse strand, counting down.
TTGAACTACAACCCCCAGAATTGGGGATAATTACAAATCATGCCATCTATTAAATTTCCAACTCATCAATTAGGCTTTTAATGCTATTCTTTACCACCAGTAAAAATTTAGATACCTTTCCGACCTCAATCTCCTGCATCCATGCCACTCAACCGAAACCAATACCTTACCCTCTCTCGTGTTTACCTCTTCTACCAGCTCCTCCGCCAGGGAACCATGCTCCTCATCGCCATTCTCCTTGCCAAAAGTCAACTATCCACCGCCGCCATCGGCCAATACGAGCAAGTCTGGTTCCTAGGCGGTGCCTTGAGCTTCTTCTGGATGATCGGCCTCCAACAAGGTTTGCTGAATTATTACCCCCGCCTTGAGGCCATAGCCCAACCTCAACTTTTGGCCTTAGCCGTGACTGTTTATTTCCTGATCAGTGGCGTTTTATTGGGTGCGCTGAGTTTATTTCCTACCATATTCTTACCCGTTTTTAGCGGCCAAACCAGCTTACCTTTTGCCAGCATCGCCCTCTTGTTTTTGTTTTTTTATTTGCCCACACTTCTGACCGATACTTTGTATGTGTTGTTAAAAAAGCCCGTTGAGCTATTTGTGTACGGAATACTGAGCTTTGGAGCCCAATTGTTGGTCGTATTGTTGCCCGCGTTTTGGGGCTGGAGCGCAGGGGCGATTGTGTTGGGCTTACTGTGGCTTTCTTTGGTTAAAGCATTATGGTTGATCGTTTTGGCGCTGCGCTTTGGCCAATGGAACTGGGAGTGGCTGCACTTTAAAAACTGGTGGAATGCCTCCTTTTACTTGATAGTTTATTCCGCGATTGGTGGTTACATCACCGTGTTCAATGCCTGGATTGTGAACTGGTATTATGCAGGGGATGAACTACAATTTGCCCTTTTTCGCTACGGTGCGCGGGAACTACCCGTGTCTCTAGCTTTGGTAGGTGGACTAAATGCCTTGATTTTGCAAAAAGCAGCTACGGATCTGCAAGGGACCATGCCCGAAATCCGACAACGTTCCACCCGCTTGATGCATTTTTTGCTGCCATTTACCATCGTGCTCCTATTGACTTCCCGCTGGTGGTTTCCGGCGCTGTTCAATGCCGACTTTTTGGCGAGTTTACCTGTTTTTAATACCTTTTTGTTGTTGGTGATTTCGCGGATGGTGTTTTCTTTTCCCATCCTCAACGCTTTGCAGGACAAACGTATCACGCTGATCGGAGCCTGTAGTGAGGCTGCGTTTAATGTAATAGCCTGTTTTGTTTTGGTGCCTATTTGGGGTTTGTTGGGCATTGCCCTGGCTAATTTTCTGGCCTATGGGCTGGAGAAAGTGATTTACGGCGTGCATTTATCCCGTCGCTATGGCATTCCTTTGAATGCTTATTTGAATGTGCAGATATGGCTCTTGTACAGCATGATATTAATTTTAGCCTGGCTCACACAAATTATCTAGCATAAATCCCCGTTCACTGAAACCTTTGCGCTAGTTTTGCGTCTTAATCTGGCTTGTCGACTGACAAGCTAGCATTCATCGTTAAAATCCATTGAAAAATGTCCAAAGTACTCATCATTGGCGCGGGTGGGGTAGGCCGGGTTGTGGTCTACAAATGCGCTCAAAATCCTGAAGTATTCTCCGAAATCCTGGTGGCCAGCCGCACCCAATCCAAGTGTGACGTGATTGTCAACGATGTAAAACGCGACACCGGGCATCAACACATCAGCACTGCTGCTGTAGATGCCGAAGACGTGCCTGCATTGGTGGCCCTGATCCGCAGTTTTCAACCCAAACTGCTCATTCACGTGGCATTGCCTTACCAGGATTTGACCATCATGGAAGCCTGCCTACAAACGGGGGTACACTACTTGGACACCGCCAATTACGAACCCAAAGACGAAGCCAAATTTGAATACTCCTGGCAATGGGCCTATCAGGAGCGCTTCAAGGCCGCGGGCTTGACCGCCATCTTGGGTTGTGGTTTTGACCCCGGAGTAACGGGTGTGTTTACGGCCTACGCCGCCAAACACTACTTCGATGAAATGCACTACCTCGACATCATCGATGCCAACGCGGGCAGCCATGGCAAAGCCTTCGCCACCAACTTCAACCCGGAAATCAACATCCGCGAGGTGACGCAAAAAGGTCGCTACTGGGAAAATGGCCAGTGGGTCTACACTGAACCGCACGAAATCTGGAAAGACATCAACTATCCCAACGTCGGCCCCAAACGTTCCTACGTGATTTACCACGAGGAACTGGAATCTTTGGTGAAAAACTACCCATCGCTCAAAAGAGCCCGCTTCTGGATGACCTTTGGCGACGAATACCTCACCCACCTGCGCGTGATCCAAAACATCGGCATGGCGGGCATCGAACCAGTGAAGTACAAAGGCATTGACGTGATTCCTCTGGAATTCCTGAAAGCCGTACTGCCCGATCCCGGCGATCTGGGTGAAAACTACACGGGCCAAACTTCCATTGGTTGCCGCATTCGAGGCATCAAGGATGGCAAGTTGCGCAACTACTACATCTGGAACAACTGCCAGCATCAGGACGCCTACAAAGAAACGGGTACTCAAGGGGTTTCTTACACAACTGGCGTTCCAGCCATGCTGGGCGCGAAGATGTTCCTGGAAGGCCACTGGGGTGGCGCAGGTGTGTTCAACGTAGAAGAATTTAATCCAGATCCTTTCCTCGCTGCATTGGGCGAAGTTGGTTTGCCTTGGCATGAGGAGGTCGACGGGGAGCTGGAGTTTGAATACTAAAATCTCACATTACGCAGTAAGCAGCTTCGCTGCTTGTTTTGTAACCGCGACGGCGCGACGGCGCGACGATTCATTTGGCTGCGCCAAATCTGCGGCGAAAAACGACGCAAGGTATGCGAAGCACACATAACGTCGCGCCGTCGTGTCGTCGCGGTTACAAAACATTTGGCGCAGCCAAATTAAAAAATCATTGCTTTTTTGAAAATAAAGCATTTGATATTTAGACTACTTCATGTGAGTTAAAGCCTAACGTCGGTTGACAAACATTGGAAATAAATGATCAACTACACTCAAGTTCCTTCCCCCGCCTACGTACTAGACGAATCGCGCTTGCGCCGCAACCTGGAACTCATCCAGAGGGTGCAGCAGGAATCCGGCGTTTCCGTCATTCTGGCCCTCAAGGGTTTTTCCATGTGGAAGGTTTTTCCGCTGGTGAAGCAATATTTGGCGGGTGCTACCGCCAGTTCACTGCACGAAGCGCGGCTGATATTCGAAGAAATGGGCGTGAAGGCCCATACCTACTCCCCGGCCTACATGCAGGATGAGTTTGTGGAAATCATGCGCTACAGCAGCCACATTACCTTCAATTCGGTGGCGCAATACGAGCGGTTTTGGGGGCCATTGAGCCAGGCTGAGCGACCCATTTCACCGGGTTTACGGGTTAACCCTGAGTTTTCGGTGGTGGAAACGGATTTGTACAATCCCTCGGCGGCAGGTTCCCGACTGGGCACGATGCTGGAAAACCTGGGCGGGCAATTGCCTGCCGGGATCGAAGGTTTGCACATCCACACCCTTTGTGAATCCAGCGCAGAAGATACCGCCAACCTGCTGGAAGCCGTGGAGGCACGCTTTGGCGTCTTTTTCCCCCAGTTGAAGTGGATCAACTTTGGAGGTGGACACTTGATGACCCGACAGGGCTATGATGTGGATCACTTAATCAAAGCACTGCAGACTTTTCGTTCCCGCAATCCGCACCTGGAAGTGATCCTGGAACCGGGTAGTGCCATCGCCTGGGAAACGGGGGAACTGATCTCCACCGTGCTCGACATCGTGGACAGCCATGGGGTCAAAACCGCGATTTTGGACGTCTCCTTCACTGCCCATATGCCTGATACATTGGAAATGCCTTACCGACCCAAAGTGTTGGGGGCTACCGACCCGGTGCCGGGCAAACCGACTTATCGCCTGGGTGGCGTGAGTTGTTTGGCCGGGGATTTTATGACGGAATACTCCTTTGAGCAAGAACTACAAGTGGGCGACCGCCTGATCCTCTGGGACATGATCCATTATACCATGGTCAAAACCACTACTTTTAATGGGGTCAAACATCCGGATATTTGTATCTGGCATGAGGATGATCAGTTGGAGGTGGTGAAGCATTTTGGGTATGAGGATTTTCGGGGGCGCTTGTCATGAGCCTCGTCGCTAAGGTTTTGACTCAAAGAAGATAAAATGAATAAGCTGCTAAAGCGACATTTTTTAGCACAAAGGACACAATGGAGGACACAAAGAGCACAAAGACCGTCAACGTCTAACTTTGTGTCCTTTGTGCTGCCTTTGAGTCCTTTGTGCTAAAAAATGTCGCTTTGGTATCCACCTCGTGCCACTCTTTATGAAAAGTTACGATGAATTTGCCACCGCTCTCCACTCCCTCTTTGACCCCCGCGAAGCCCAAAGCATCGCCCGCATCGTCTTTGAAGACTGTTTCAATCTCCAGCGCAGTCGATTTGCCCAAGCAATTCTGAACGACACCCAAGCAAGCCACCTCGAATCCATCTTTTTCGCCCTGCAACGCAACGAACCGCTTCAATACATCCTCGGTCAAGCCGATTTTTATGGCCTCAAATTCAAAGTTGATCCTCGCGTACTGATTCCCCGACCCGAAACGGAGGAACTGGTGGAATGGGTGCTGGAAACGATAAATACTCCAGCTCTTACCACCTCGCCCCGCATCCTCGACATCGGCACCGGCTCCGGCTGCATCCCCATCACCCTAGCCAAAAAACAGCCCCGAGCCGAACTTTGGGGCTTGGATGTAAGCGCGGGTGCCCTCAGGCTCGCGCAGGAAAATGCCCAACTCAATCAAGTGCAAATCCATTGGCGAGAAGTAGATATTTTGCAGGAAAGTCATTGGCCTCAACATTTTGCGCCCCCCCCTGCTTTCGACGTCATCATCAGCAACCCACCTTATATTCCTGAACGAGAACAATCGTTGATGCCTGCTCAAGTCACTCAATTTGAACCCCATCTGGCCTTGTTTGTAGCCGACGATGATCCTCTGATTTTTTACCGTCAGATTGCCCATTTTGCGCGGCAATACCTGCGTGCAAATGGCTACCTGTTTTTTGAATGCAATGAATACAATGCCAAGGCGGTTGTTGCTTTATTAGCGGAAACTGGCTGGAAACAGGTTGAATTGCGTGAGGATTTGAGTGGAAAGGAACGGATGATTCGGGCTGTTTTTGCTTAGGGTAAGTTTATTCGAGCCTATAATTTCCCACTGAAAATCACCAGATTATCAGCAGTAAAGTCATTGCCTTAGCCTGCTTCACCTGCTTACTTTGTTGAAATTTCAACAAGCCTGTCCGATGATGCAAACACAGCGCGAAGACCACCGCAATCACCAGTACCAACTCCTTCAGCAACGCTTTGTGGAGCAGTACCCACATATCTTTTCCAATGACCTGGCCGAAAAAACGGTAGTTGTCATTCCTAGCCTGACGCTGGATCAAAAAATCCTGGAAACTTTACAAGGCGCTCAATTTTACGAAGAAAGGCTCCTGTGTTTGCTGATGCTCTTGCGCATGCCGCGCACCCGGGTAGTGTACGTGACCAGTATGCCCATCGACGAAATCATCATTGACTATTACTTGCATTTGTTGCCGGGCGTCACTGGTTTTCATGCCCGGCAGCGGCTTACTTTGCTCAGCTGTTACGATACCAGTCTGTGTTCCTTGACTGAAAAAATCTTGGCTCGCCCTCGGCTGATTCAGCGGATCAAAGCGAACATCAAAGGCTCGGAATTGGCCCATTTGGTCTGTTTCAACGAGACGGAATACGAACAAGAACTAGCCCTGGCTTTGGACATTCCCGTGTATGGCTGCGATCCTGCCTTGTTGTACTTGGGCACCAAAACGGGGAGTCGACTGATTTTTAAGGAACTGAATCTCAACCTACCTTTCGGGATTGAAAACCTCCATTCCGAAGCGGAAATCGCCAGTGCATTGCTGCAACTCAAACGCAACAATCCCAATTTACGAAAAGCTGTCATCAAGATGAACGATGGTTTTTCGGGGGATGGGAACGCCATTTTTCGTTTTCCTAAATATGTGTTGGATGCGACCAATTCATTGGCGATGATTCAAGAACTTTTGCCCCAACAAACCACGGTGGTGGCGGAAGGCCTGGACTATACCAATTTTATCCAAAAATTCCAAAGCATGGGAGGCATCGTGGAGGAATTCATCGAAGGACAAATTAAAGAATCGCCCTCGGTTCAAATGCGCATCAACCCACTCGGAGAAAGCGAAGTCATCTCCACGCACGACCAGGTCTTGGGCGGGGAAAGTGGGCAGGTTTTCCTAGGTGCAACCTTCCCCGCAAATCCAGAGTACACCTACGAGATTGCAGCCATCGGCAAAAAGGTGGCCGATGCATTGCAGGAACAAGGCGTTTTAGGGCGTTTCGGCATTGATTTCATCTCCGTAAAAGAAGGCAATACCTGGAAACACTATGCCATCGAAATCAACTTGCGCAAGGGAGGAACCACCCATCCTTTTTTGATGCTCCAGTTTTTGACGGACGGCGTATTTGATTGGCAAAAAGGCACCTATCAAATGCCGAATGGGCAAACCCGCTACTATTTTGCCTCTGATAATGTAGTCAGTGAAAAATACAAAGGGCTATGCCCCCAAGACCTGATCGACATTGCCCATTGCAACCGAATTCAATATGATGGGGTTACGCAGTGTGGAGTGACTTTCCACATGATCGGGGCGCTGTCTCAATACGGAAAACTGGGCATGGTCTGCATCGGACGATCCATTGCCGAAGCGCAGGCGTACTTTGCCAAAACCATAGATATTTTGGATCAAGAAAGTGCCCGATTTTAAGTAGTGAAATTTACCTTACGTCCTGCTTGGGTAAGGTGATTTTTTGCCAACAATAATGTGCCACGGCAATGTCTTCAATGGCCAAACCCAGGGATTTAAATAGGGTCTGGTGTGATTGATCAACCAGTCCAGGCTTGGTCAAAATTTCGTGAATATCCGCTTTGATCAGGGACTTGACTTTGGTTTTGTCCTCCACCGCCAGGATCAAATCACCTGCTTCATTACAAGCGGACTCGTAATTGTCAACAAATACGTCCGAATCAAAAATGATCTCAGGCGCCAATTCCCGGTAATTGGGGGTGCTGGCCCCGACAGCATTGATGTGGACTCCTGCTTTTAACCAAGGATTAAAAACCAGGGGCTCAGCGGAAGAAGTGAGGGTACAAACGATGTCGGCCTCTCGTACTGCTGCTTCTGCACTTTGGCAAGCGATCAATTCAATATCGTGATGTACAGATTGCTCCTGCACAAAACGCGCCACATTGGCCGGGTTTTTGCTCCAAACCTGCACCCGTTTGATTGGGCGAACCAGCCGAATGGCCTCCAAATGAGTGATGGCCTGGGTGCCTGTACCAATCAAGCACAAGGTCTCCGCTGCATCTACTGCGAGTAGATCCGTCATTAAGGCGCTTACAGCGGCTGTGCGGATAGCAGTCACTTCATCGGCATCCAGACTCAGCAAGAGCACTCCATTTTCGGCATCAAACAGGTGAATGATGCCCTGGTGTGAACTCACACCTTTTCCATGGTTCTGCTGATAAATACTGATGACCTTGAGGCCCATTGCGCCATAGGGCTGAATGTAAGCAGGCATCATGCCGAGGATGCCCCCATTGGGTAGTACCATCTTGGGGCGCAAGGGGTTGATGAGGTCTTTTTCAGGGTCCAGGCTGAACAAATTCCGCATGACCGCAATACATTCGGACATGGGGAGGAGGGCTTTTATCTGCGGTTGGTCTAAGTACTTCATGGTCTAAAATTATAGAATACTTAGTGTAACGTGAATTTTGAATTACCCGTCCAGAATGTGCGACTTCTACGAAGTCGTAAAAAATTAACGACCACCATTTTCTACAAATGTGTGACCTCTCCGAGGTCATCAGATCGACTTCGTAGAAGTCGTACAATTGTAGAATTTGTAGCAAATGCGTTTTTCACGACTTCGTAGAAGTCGCACATTATTCATTGTCAATGAGTCAAGTCATAGGCTTAGTGCCCCGCCTTCACTGCCACATCGCGGTCAAAGTCCAAGCCCTGATTTTTCAGGACGGTTTGTACCCGAATGCCAAAGAAAAGCAAATAAGCAAAACAGAGCAATGGCACTGCATAAGACAGCTCGATGCCAATGGCAGGTACATCCGCCAGCGCACCTTGGGTAACTGGTACCACTGCACCGCCCAAAATCATCATGATCAGGTAAGCCGAACCTTGATTGGTGTATTTGCCCAAACCAGCGGTAGCCAGCGAAAAGATGCAAGGCCAAAGTACGGAGCAAAACAAGCCCCCACTGATAAAGGCGAACAAAGCGACCTGCCCAGACGTGAGCATACCTACAATCATGGCTATCCCGCCCAACAAGGAGAAGAGCACCATCGTACGAATGGGTTTTTCTTGCGCGGCAAAGAACGCGGCAATGATGATCAGCACACAGAATGCATAAGTATAAAGCGGAGAAACATCCGATCCACGCAGAGAGTTGACAAACAAAACCACGCCAAAGGCTACAAATGGCGTAACAATGGTCAAAAGGGTTTTTACCGCAGGTTTAAAGTTGAAGTTACTCAAGGCTGCGGTCCAACGCCCCATCATCATACTGCCCCAAAACAGGGAGATGTATTCAGAAATTTGGGAAGAATCCAGGTTTTGGGTCTTGCTCAAATATTCGCCCAAGTTGCTACCAATGGTTACTTCAGCACCTACGTAGCAAAAAATAGCGATCATCCCCAACACCAATTGGGGATACTTCAATACCCCGATTCCAATTTGGACATCTTCGTCATTGGTGATGGTCGGCAATTTGGAAAAACGGAAGAACAAGGCAAATAGGATGAAAATCACCCCAATCACGAGGAATGGCATTTTTACCGCTTCAATCCCCACGCCTTCAGGTGCAGCATCACCCACTGAACCAAAAATGACAAAGCTGATCAACACTGGCCCGATGGTCGTTCCCAGGTTGTTGACTGCTCCGCCGAGGTTGATGCGGTGTGCGCCCGTAGCCGGGTCACCGAGGGCAATCATAAAGGGCTGAGTAGAGGTTTGTTGCAACGAAAATCCCAGGCCCACAACAAACAATCCGCCCAAAAGCAGGGGGAAAGATTGCAGCGAAGCAGCAGGGATAAACAACAAGGTGCCTACGGCAGAAATGATAAACCCGTACATGATCCCTTGGCGGTAACCAATGCGGTTGAGAATATCACCCTTGAGTGCGGCAGAAACCAAAAAATAGAGGATTGAACCTACAAAATAAGCGGCATAAAAGGCGAAATCCACCAATTGAGATTGCCATTGCTGCAAATGGAACTGCTCCTTGAACATCGGAATCAGGATGCCATTCGACGCAGCGATAAAACCCCAAAAGAACCACACGCTCATCAGGGTGTACAACGCAGTACGGTTGTTCATTGTGTTGCTATTTTTTTGACCAATAATCCAATACCAAAACTTTGTCCAAATGGGGTTTTAGCACCTCCACAAAAGCTTTGTGTGCAGGGTGGGGGAGATACACTTCCCGATCTGCTTCCGAAGCAAAAGTGACGAAAAAACAGTGGGTAAACCCTTGGTTGAGGTTTTCTGGACTGTTGTTCGTGCCCCATTCAAAGCTTTTGACTTCTTTGATCTGCTTGGGCAGGGCCCGAAAGGCGTCCTCCACTTGTTTCACTTCGGCTGGACTACTGCTGTCCTTGAACTTGAACAATACTGCGTGACGTAGGAGCATCTTTTTTCCTGCATTAGGTGATTGGGCCTGCACGGTGGCAGTGAGCCCACAAAGTAGTAAGGCGATCGTTAGTAAGGTAGGTTTCATGCGAAAAAATTGATTTAGAGCATTGAAATTGGACTCGGGACTATCCGATAATCCTCGTTAAAGGTAGCCAAATATGCCATATCTGTATCACTGATGGAAAAATCAAAGAGATCAAAGTTTTCTTGCAAACGTTTTGGATTGGCTGATTTGGGGATGGTTGACACTCCCAGTTGAAGGGCCCAACGCAGGATAATTTGGGCAGGCGTTTTGCTGTATTTTTGGGCTAGACCCAGCAATTTTGGATCATTAAATCTTTCTCCACGCACCAGCGGAGTGTAGGCTTGCAGCACAATTTTTTCATGCTGACAACGCTGCAATAAATCCTGTAAAAATAAATAGGGACTGAACTCCACCTGATTAACCGTTGGGACAACTGCTGCGCTGGGCAAAAGTTCGTCCAAAAAAGGCTCCAAATAATTGGCTACCCCAATGGCCCGAATCTGTCCTTCCTGGTACAAACGTTCCAGGGCCCGCCAGGTATCCTGCCTTTTGTTTCTGATCGGCCAATGAATCAGATACAGATCGATGTACTCACAATCCAACTTGCGTTGACTGTTCTCAAACGCCCGCAAAGCCTGGTCATAACCATGATCCGAGTCATTGACTTTGGTGGTCAGGAAAATGTCCTCACGGGGAAGCCCCGACTGGCGAATGGCATTGCCAACTTCAACTTCGTTGTTGTACATGCTGGCGGTATCAATCAGGCGATAACCGATTTCCAGGGCTTGAAGAATGGCCTTTTCTGCTTCCTGATTGTACATATCATAAACACCCAAGCCCAACAAGGGCATAGCGACGCCGTTGTTGAGCTCGGTGTAAAAATCACGATAAGATGCTAGTTGCATAAAGATGGATTGATAAGTTTCAATAGGTAAAATTACCATTTTTCCAATCCCAGCAACTTTTTGCCCAATGAACTTAATTCCGCAGTTTGGTAACGGGTTTGTTCCCAGTTGCGCGGATCACCAGGGAAAGCGTAACCTTCGGGTGCAATGCGATTCCGCCAGGAGTTGAGTCGCCAATTCAGGAGGCTTTGATCTTCTTCCTGTGCCGGCATCATGGAAATGTATTGAGCGATGCGCACCTTGTCTTTGCTCAGGTTGGGGCGGATGCCGTGGGCCAGGCTGGAGTTGAAAATCAATAAATCGCCAGCTTCCATTTTTACTTTTACCAATTCAAAACCAGTTACATCCGGTTTAAAATGATCGCGATCGGCTGGTTGGGTCATTTTCCAGGTATCATACGTGCGGAACAATTCGGGTACACCCTGAAATCCACCCATGTTTTCATCCATTTGATCGGCCAGAGCCAATACACCTTGTACATTTTGTGGTTTGGTTTCAGGATCGTAATCCCAATGGATGAAGCCTTTGAACTCATGCCCGGGGCGAGAGGGGAAATTTAAGTTGGCGCGGTCGATGGTCACCCAGAGTTTTTCAGTGCCCCAAATGTCTACAAATGCATTGTACAAGCGCTCAGATTGGCGATTGTCCCAGAGGTATTGGTGGTTGTAAATTTCGACCATGCCGCTGTTGGTCAACTCTTTCATGCGCATTTCGGCGCGGGCAGGGGCGTACCAGGTTTCCGGGTCGGCAGGGTCTTTTTCTTCAAATTCCCAGAGCAGTGCAGCCATTTTTGCACAGTTTTCCTTCGGTACTGCATTCTTGACAACGATGTAGCCATTGTGCTGCCAAAACTGCCAGTCTTCCTCCGACAACACACGGAGGGGTTGTCCATTCGAACGATCGTTAAGTTTGGCCTGGCTACTTTTGGCAGTGGAAGGATTGCCGGGAATATCTTCATGATTGTGGTCGAAGGCCATGGTTGGCGTCATCGTTGGGGCCATGGTGGGTGTTTCGGGTTGCATGATTTTGGATTTGATGGTGAAAAAGGATCAGTTGATTGATAAAGCAAAATTATCTCTGGAACAGCACCTTTTCCACACCTTAAATTGCCTTTTTTTGTTCCTCATTGACCTGAATGGTAGGGTGTCCAGAACAGGAAACCTCACCATCAGTTTTTGAATAATTTTCTTTTTTTAAAAACTTGATTTTCAACTAAATGATCACGGTTCCATGTTTTTAAATCTGACAGAAGTACG
>JAIYAV010000060.1 GCA_027488855.1 Saprospiraceae bacterium | reverse complement strand
CGTGAGGGTGGCGATTGTTTGGCTAACCTGAAAATGGTGATTAACGGTAAGGACAACTGTTCTGACAAAGTGACTTTGGAAACTCAGTTCTTGATGATTCCTCCAGGTCAGACTTTGAATGCGAGCAGCATGATCAGGTTCTCTACTCCACGCTGGAGCACCAAAGATTTGGGCAATGGCCAGTTTGAGATCAAGGTAGCGAACCTACCCGAAGGTACCCACGATTTGATCGTGGTGGGTCGCGACGAATGTGGCAACCTGAGTGTACCGACCCGAATTCCATTTGTGGTGAAGGATTGCAAAGCTCCAGCACCAATTTGTATCAATGGTTTGAGCACCGAACTGATGCCTGATGGCGCTGGTGGTGGTATGATGGCGGTATGGGCATCTGACTTCGTTGCTTCAAAGATTTACGATTGCAACGGTCAGGGACCAGAAACCAAGGATGGATTGAAACTGGTAACGAAGTACTCAATCAACCGCGTCGGCCAACCAGCTGTATCCACTCAGACGGGCCTCAACCTGACTTGTAATGACAAAGGCAAGGCCATTTTGGTGGAACTTCATGCCTGGGACGAAGTGGGCAACCACGACTTCTGTGTAACTTACATCGAAGTGCAGGACAACCGTAGCGTATGTCCAGGTTCAGTTACAGAAGGGTTGACCATTGCGGGTACCATTTCGACAGAAGGAGCGGGCAACCTGCAAGGGGTGTCGGTGACCTTGAGTGGTAGTGGTACGCAGAATGACCTGACCAAAGCAGATGGCAACTACGAGTTTGTGAACATCAGCAAAGGCGGCGACTTCACAGTAACTCCACAATTGGACAAAAACCACCTGAACGGGGTATCGACCTTCGACCTTGTACTCATCCAAAAGCACATCCTGGGTGTCCAAGCTTTGAACAGTCCTTACAAGATGATTGCAGCGGATGCGAACAATTCCAAATCGATCTCGACCCTGGACATGATTCAGATTCGGAAGTTGATTTTGAACATCGATACACATTTTGCGAACAATACCAGCTGGCGCTTTGTGGATGCGACCTACCGCTTCCCGAATGCCACGAACCCCTGGTCGACAAGCTTCCCCGAGGTAGTGAGTGTGAACGACCTGGTGGGCAACATCAAAGCGAACTTTGTAGCCATCAAGATCGGAGATGTGAATGCAAGTGCGAGTGTGAACGGTGCAGCAAGTGCGGAAATCCGTACCAATGGCCAGTTTAAACTCAAGACCACGGAGCAGAATCTGAAGTCGGGCAATGAATACAAAGTGATGTTCACAGCTGAAGACTTGCAGAACATCCAGGGCTACCAGTTCGCACTGAACCTGGATCAAAGCAAGGTGGAGTTGTTGGACATCGAATATGGCGTGGCGAAGGCGGAAAACTTTGGTATCTTCAAAAACGAGGGCCTCATCACCACCTCGTGGAACAGCAAATACGAGCCGGGGGCATTGTTTACCTTGGTACTGAGAGCGAAAGCGGATGCAAAGTTGAGTTCAGCATTGAGCCTGAACCGCACCGTATCACCTGAAGCGTACGACCAAAACAGTGAGAACTTGGGGATCGCTTTGAACTACGAAGGGATCAGCGCTGCTGAAGCCTACGAGTTGAAGCAGAATACCCCAAACCCTTTCAGCAATGAAACGGTGATTGGGTTTACCCTCCCCAAGGCGACGAAAGGGACGCTGACGGTAAGAGATGTGAAAGGTGCTTTGATCTACAAAGTGGAGGGCAATTACACTAAAGGCAACAACCAGGTGATCCTGAAAAAGGAGCAACTGGGGGCTAGTGGGGTGTTGTATTACACCTTGGAAACCAACGACTTTACCGCTACCAAGAAGATGATTATTTTGCAATAAAGAAAGTTTTAATCTTAACAAAGAAAGGTCACAAAGGGCAACTTTTGTGGCCTTTTTTATTTTACCCTGATTGGAGTATTGTTTACGGCAGAATTTTACATTTATTTTGTTAAAAATTAATCTAAACTCAAAAACCATGCAAGTTTTAATCCCAAGAACTGATTCAAACCGATCCATTTTCTTTTTTAGCGTGTTGTTTGTTTTATTCTTTCAGATTCCACAATGGACATTGACACCAATAGCAACACCACCAAAGGAAGATAGGCGTCGTTCCGAACCAGTTATTGTTATCCATTGCCTTGACTGGACCACAGATACTTTGTCTAGTTATGACTTGGATTTTGTACTCAATAATTCTCTTACTCTTGGCAATCCAGATATTTTGGCATCGCCTAAAACAATCGGCACTTTACCTCAAACCATTCCGAATGGCACTTGGAGCGAGCAAGGTGGAACTGGGCCGTGTAATTTTGCAATTAAAGAAGTAGTTGAGGATAGTGTACGTAATTTGGGTTTTGTATATGCTAGAGCTATAGGTGGTGAAGGCTTATGTGAAATGAATTTTTTTTGGCGTGATAGAGTAGAATATTCTACTTGTGCGGAAATGCAAAGCACGGGTATTTATGCAAGGATTTATCGACGTTGGAGTGCCATTTGCTTTGGTGCACGCAAGGACACAGTTCAAGTGATTTTGTTTGCACGCCCAGAGATAAAAGACTTTCAATTTAATGCCAAAAGTGTTGCTCCTTTTGATCGATTTGTCCAATACAAGATTTGTTCTACAGATAAACATTTGATTAGGAAGGAAGATGTAACTCCATATATTCACAGTTACTTCCATACGGAGGCCTATCCCAAACTTTACTACATTGACCAAATAGGAAGTAAATATTCCATTCGACATACGGATCAAGATTACCCTTTTTGTGGGACAGTAGATACCAATGGCCTTAGAATTTTAAGAGAATTGTATGTTTTTGATTCCTGCACCGGATCATATCTTGATACTTTTCGCTTACACATTAGAATCGGTAATTTTGATCCTGTTGTTTCAATCCCTTCCACTATCCCCGATCTCCCTGTCGATTCTATGGATTGTACCGCCTCATTTGCAGTGACTCATACCGGATTTAAAAATGCGTTTGGTATTGAGGTCAGCAGTTGCTATTTCAATTTCATTTCAGAGGTCATTGTTAAAGCCAAAGACCGATATAGAGATGGCGTTTTGATATCAGAGAATACTTGGGACCGGGTAAAATACTCAACCGGAAATAATATCGTATCTGGACTGTCTCCTGGACAATATCGTATACTTTTTACCGCAGTGACTGCTTGCTATGGGTATGCGAGGGATTCATTTGACTTCGTCGTCAAAGACAAAGCCGGCCCCAAACCCATCTGCGTCAACGGCTTATCCATCACCTTACAACCCGATGGCCAAGGTGGAGGCAAATATAGTCTTCAGGCTACAGATTTTATTGCCGCTGGCATCTACGATTGTTATGGCCAAGGGCCAGATACCAACTTGAATGGGCAGTCCTTGATTACCCATTATTCCGTCAATAGAGTGGGGGAGAAGGTTGATTCAAGTCAAAAAAAATTGGAATTGACCTGTACAGATAATAGCTTGATTATTTTGATTGAACTTCATGCCTGGGATACCCGTGGAATGAGCAACCATTGCATAACTTATGTGGAGGTAATGAGTGGGAAAATAAACTGTGGCATTAGAGAACCTTCATATATTGGAGGGATAATAAGCACCGAAGGAAATCAGAATGTACAAGGTGTAACGGTCACCATTAGCGGCAGTCTATCTCAAACATTTACGACCACTACAAATGGTGGCTATTCGTTTCTCATTTTTAAGAGTGGAGGCGAGTATACCATTACCCCAAAACTCGATAAGAACCCACTAAATGGCGTTTCGACTTTTGACCTACTTTTGATTCAAAAACACATCCTGGGCATCCAAGCCTTGAACAGCCCTTATAAAATGATAGCTGCCGATGTCAACAACTCCAAATCAATTTCAACCCTGGATTTGATCCAACTCCGCAAATTGATCCTGGGTCTTGACTTACAATTTTTGAACAATACTTCCTGGCGCTTTGTAGATGCAGCTTATATTTTTCCCAATCCAAAGAACCCTTGGGCTGAAAAATTTCCAGAGGAAGTTTACATCAACAAAACGACAAGCAGGAACGGCAATTTCGTAGCCATCAAAATCGGTGACATCAACGCTAGTGCCAAAATCAATACTTCCGAATAAAACGAAGAACACACCACGAAAAAGGGAGACACTGGAACCCCAGCATCTCCCTTTTTTATCTTCCAAAAGAAAAATTACTTTTTCTTCTTCGGTGCAATCATGACGATCATCCGGCGGCCTTCCAACTTGGGCAGGGATTCCGGTGATCCGAACTCTTCAAGTTCTTTCAAAAACTTAAGCAAGAGCAATTCCCCGCGATCCTTGAACACGATGGTACGGCCCCGGAAGTTAACGTAAGCTTTTACTTTGGCGTTTTCTTCGAGGAAGGTTTTGGCGTGGCGTACTTTGAATTCAAAGTCGTGATCATCCGTATTGGGCCCAAAACGGATTTCCTTGATCACCGTTTTAGCCGCTTTGGCTTTGATTTCCTTCTCTTTCTTCTTCTTCTCGTACAGGAACTTGTTGTAGTCGATGATGCGGACTACGGGAGGAACTGCGTTAGGTGAAATTTCTACCAGATCTAGCTCTGATTTTTCAGCCCATTGCAATGCATCGCGGGTGTTGTACACCTCCCCCGATTTGATTTCTGTTCCAACCAATTCACTGATTTGTTCCATGTTGTCACCTACCAAGCGAATTTGGGGTACCCGGATTTGATCATTGAGGCGGAACTGACCTTTGTCATCCTCACTGGGGTACCTGGAGTCTCTGCGATTGTTGCGGTTGCCACCACCACCACCGAAGGGAGGTCTGCTCCCACCACCGGGACGATTGCCGCCAAATTGATTCTTTGCCAAATGAAATTTATTTTGTTAAAAAAATAAGGAAAAATGGGACGTTTTGGTTCCACAAACTTAAAAAAAATAGAGACGCATCGTAATACGTCTCTATAGATTGAAACAAAAATACAATATTTTTTTATTCCTTGACGTCTGTATTGACTTCTTTTGCGAGAACGACGCGCAAATTGTCTTTTTCATCGGTCAGAATGGCCTCCAAGAGGGAACCTTCTTGTGGTTGGTCATTCAAAATGAACTCTGCAAGCGGATCTTCCAGGTACTTTTGAATGGCGCGATTCAAGGGGCGGGCACCAAACTGAGGATCAAAACCTTTTTCTGCGACAAAACTCTTCGCTTCGTCGCTGATGACCAGTTTGAAGTTCATGGTCGCCAAACGGCGGTGCAAATCCTTCAAGGTAATGTCGATGATCTTGTAGATTTCTTCTTTACCCAGGCTGTTGAACACCACGACGTCGTCGATCCGGTTGAGGAATTCGGGTGAGAAGGTACGTTTCAGCGCGTTTTGAATAACCGCCTTAGTGGTATCTTCTGCTGCTTCCTGCCGTGATTTGGTAGCGAATCCCACGCCCTGACCGAAGTCTTTCAACTGACGCACCCCAATGTTGGAGGTCATGATGATCAGGGTATTTTTGAAGTCAACTTTACGGCCCAAACCATCCGTCAATTGGCCATCATCGAGCACTTGGAGCAAGATGTTGTACACATCGGGGTGAGCTTTTTCGATTTCGTCCAGCAGTACCACAGAGTAAGGCTTGCGCCGTACTTTTTCCGTCAACTGACCACCTTCTTCATAACCCACGTATCCTGGAGGCGCACCAATGAGGCGGCTGACCGAGAATTTTTCCATGTATTCACTCATGTCGATGCGGATCAGCGCATCTTCCGAGTCGAAGAGGTAACGCGCCAGGGCTTTGGCCAACTCCGTTTTACCTACGCCGGTTGGGCCCAGAAAAATGAAGGAACCGATTGGTTTGGTGGGATCTTTCAAACCCACCCGGTTGCGCTGGATGGCTTTGGTGATCTTTTTCAGTGCTTCATCCTGGCCGATGATGGTTCCTTGCATGTCTTTCTCCATGCTCACCAGTTTCCGGTTTTCACTTTGAGCCACCCGCATTACCGGGATATTGGTCATCATGGATACCACTTCTGCGATGTCTTCTTCGCCGACCGGGTAACGTTTGGTTTTGGAGTCTTCCTCCCACTGTACTTTTGCGAACTCCAGCTGGCGCACCAGTTTGGATTCCCGATCGCGCAAATCGGCAGCTCTTTCGTACTGCTGATTTTTGACGGCCTGGTTTTTCTGTTCTTTCAGCTCTTCGATTTGTTTTTCCAAATCTTCGATGTGCTTAGGAACGTGGATGTTTTTCAGGTGAACACGGGCACCTACCTCGTCCAATACGTCGATGGCCTTGTCGGGCAAGAAGCGGTCGGTGATGTAACGGTCGCTCAAGCGTACACAAGCTTTGATCGCATCATCGTCATAAATGACGTTGTGGAACTCCTCGTATTTGGACTTGATGTTGTGCAGGATGTGGATCGCTTCTTCGGCAGAAGGTGGATCTACCATTACTTTTTGGAAGCGACGATCCAGGGCACCATCTTTTTCGATGTGCTGACGGTATTCATCCAGGGTGGAGGCACCAATACATTGTAATTCACCACGCGCCAGGGCGGGTTTGAAGATATTGGAAGCATCCAGGGATCCGGTTGCGCCACCTGCACCAACGATGGTATGGATTTCGTCGATGAACAAAATGACATCGCGCGATTTTTCCAATTCATTCATGATGGCCTTCATGCGCTCCTCAAACTGGCCACGATATTTTGTACCAGCTACCAAGGCAGCCAGGTCAAGCATCACGATGCGTTTGTTGAAAAGGGTACGGGACACCTTGCGCTGCATGATCCGCAGGGCCAAGCCTTCCACGATGGCCGTTTTACCTACCCCAGGCTCACCAATGAGGAT
>JAIYAV010000053.1 GCA_027488855.1 Saprospiraceae bacterium | reverse complement strand
AGGGTGCAACAAAGTAATGGTTTTATCCGCACCTACCAAACCCAGCACCAAACACTCCGAAAAGAAATTAGCGATTTGTTTGACCGGGAAATTGACCACCGCGATGACTTGTTTGCCGATCAGGTCTTCTTTTTGGTACAGCACGGTGATTTGAGCGGAGCTGCGTTTGATGCCCAGTTCTCCAAAGTCAATCGTGAGTTGATAAGCAGGGTTGCGGGCTTTTTCAAAATCCCGGACTTCGAGAATGGTGCCAACGCGCATTTCTACTTTTTCAAATTCTTCCCAAGTGAGCATAAAGTTTGTAAATTTGTTTTGTAAAGAAAATAAATTTATCAGCATGGATAGCATCCAGAAGATACATAATGATTTGTTTGAGCATTTGCGGACGAAGTACCCGGAGTTGCGGTTCACCTTAAGAGAATCCAATAGATACAACAATCTGGATAAAGGATATTGGTTTAAGGGGGATGAAACACATATCGAAACTTCTTTTTGGAAGGGAATTGATTGGCAAACAAAAACTCAAAATATTGCCTTGAAAATTGATTTGGTCGACATAAAAACACCAAAAGTATTTTTGGAATTAACAACAAGTGACGATATGGAAAAAGCATTTTTTTTAAAAAAAATTGCTACACCTTTGAAAATGTTTCAGATGAAAATAGAAGGAAAACTAATAAATAAATGGACTAAATTATATAACGCTGATTATTATTTAGATGCTATTGATTTTTTTATGTTAACAGATAAAACAATCATAGATGCCTTCATCACCTCGAATCGAGTAAATAAATTATTCCCATTAATCAAGGAAGATCGTTTTAATGCAGGTTTAGAAGAAATAGAAAAGCGTAGGTTGTTAATATTAAAAAGAGAGGATGGAACCATTGTTACAAATGACAAGATACATCCAGTTAGACCTAAATCATTGAAAATAGATCGATTAATACTGAGAAATATTGCTCAGTTTAATCACGGAGTAATTGAATTTGATAGAAGTCTCACTTGTTTTATTGGTGAAAATGGTAGTGGGAAAACTACATTACTTCGGGCTCTACTAATGGGGCTGATTGGGGTTGATCAAAATGAATACTTGTCTGAAAGTCAATCCTTAATTCAAAGTATAATAAATTTACTAAGCATAAGAGGAGCAAGAGAAGAATACGAGATTGAATACTCAGATTTCGGTGAAATTGAGCTTTTTTTAAACAAAAAGACTAAATCTTGTGGGGTGAAATTCTTGGTAAGAAATCAAGGCTTGCCTAAATTGTTAGATCAAGGTAGTTTTGAGGAACAGATGAACGAAAAAGGAGATTTTAACATTCTCGTCATTGGCTTCTCCCAAATTCAAGAAATTCCTAATAAATTTCTCATTCAGGCATCTACTAGGCCAAATATAGCTGATGTCCTACCCTTACTTGCCAATGAATCTGATGGTCGAGGCAAAGCTCTCCAAAAATGGCTTATGGCCTTGGATCACGATGCTTCGAACAAAGAAAAAGATGGGCAAGTCAGCGTGGAAAGAAAATTGATCAACCGCATGTTTGAAATCATCTCGGATGTAACAGGGCAAAAACTTAGATTCGTTTCAGTCAACGCGCAAAAAGAAATCATTTGGATCGACATTGATAGTAAAGTCATCCCTCTTAGTTTAGTTAGCCAAGGCTTTAATAATGTGTTTTCATGGGTGGGCTACTTTATGAAACGCCTCAGCGAGACCGCCCCCGAAGGCACCGAAGACCCCACCCAACTCCCCGCCATCTGCCTCATCGACGAGATCGATACCTATCTTCATCCTAAATGGCAGCAAACCATCGTTCCTGCCCTGCTCAAACATTTCCCGAATACCCAATTCATCATCACTACCCATTCACCCATTGTAGTGAGCAATATGGAGCAAGGGAAATTGTATAAATTGGAAAATGGCGAAGCCATCGAAATTGCGCCCGGGTATTTTGGTAAAGACTACGGTCTGGTCTTAGAAGCAATCATGGGTACACCTCCGCGAAATGAGAAGAGTCGAAAAGCATTAGCAGATTTATTTGAACTAATTGATCGTGAGGATTTTGATGCTGCCCGTCAAAAACTCTCCGAGCTAGAAGAAGAATACCCCGGAGAGCCTGAGCTTAGCCGTGCAGAGACTTTGTTGTCATTTCTAGAGGCTTAAATTTTAACAACGATGAAGTTTATTCAAAAAGGAACTGAGCCACCAGAATGGAAAGAACACCGTACAACTCCTGGGGCAGGATTCGATGCAATCCCTAAGCTTAAAGATGCGCTGTTAAAAGAGCAAGGTTATATTTGTTGTTATTGCATGTCAAAAATCAAAAGAGCCTTGACATTAGAAGAACAACACGAAAGAGCTGATTACACGGATAGGGAATTAAAAAATGACATGAAAGTAGAACATTTGAAACCTCGCCGTCACAGAGAAAAACTCCTCGACTATTCAAACCTGATGGCAGCTTGTAAAGGAAATTTTTTAGGCATTTCTCACTGCGACACACTAAAAGGTGAAGAAGAGCTTATTCTTAATCCGATGGACAGAAGACTCAATGTAGAAAGTATCATAAAGTATAAGTCAAGTGGTGAAATTGATGTTGATCCTGCTTATGAAAGGGATGTGTATCAACTGCTCAATCTTAATCATCCTATTTTGCGTGAAAATCGTAAAGAAGTTTTGGAAACTGTGATTCAAGAATTAAAAAAAGAGGGCTTTGCAAAAGCCGCGATTCTCCGCATGCATCAGAAGTATCTCGATCGGGATAAAGCTGGTAAATTTCACCCCTATTGCATGTTTATTGTCAAATTTTTAGAAAAAAAGCTCCGTCAACATAAATAAAGCCCCCTTTCGACCTTCACTCATCCCCCCTCATCCGCTTTCTATCCACAATCCTCTCCATTCGGCGACTCCAATGAAAAGTTCCCAACAAATATCATTTTATTTGCCGTGCAGAACCCAAACGTAAACACACTATGAAATTTGTCATTTCCCTAGTCGTCGCCACCCTTTGCCTGGGATTGCCCGCTATTGCGCAAGAGCAGCACGATACCATTCGGGTAAACAAAAGCCCCATCCCCATCAAAATAGATGGCGTGCTGGATGAAGCCTGGGCCAACGCAGCCGTTGCCACCGACTTTTGGCAATACTTCCCGATGGATACCTCCCAGGCTTGGAATCCAACTGAGGTGCGTTTGTTGTACGACGACAATTTTATCTATTATCTGGCCATTGCCAAAAATCGGCTCCCGGATGTGATGGGGGCTTACGTTACCCCTTCGCTGCGCCGCGATTTTCGGGGCGAAGCCAACGACGCGGTTACTTTTACCATCGATCCCTTTCAGGATGAAACCAACGCGTTTCAATTTGGGGTGAACCCTTTTGGTGTACAGCGGGAGGGCTTGCTCACCAATGGTGCCAATGGCCCCATGGATTTGGATCAAGCCTGGGACAACAAGTGGTTTGCCGGGGCCAAACAATACAAAGGGTACTGGATTGCCGAGATGGCCATTCCCTTCAAAACCCTGCGGTACAAGGAGAGCAGCCAGTTTTGGAATGCCAAATTTTACCGGATCAGCAGCGACGGCCCGGAGCGTTCGAGTTGGCCAAAAATCCCTCGGCAATATCCCATTATCAATTTGGCTTATCACGGGGTAATGGCTTTTGACCAACCGCTCAAAAAACCTGGCGCGAACATCTCTCTCATTCCGTATACCCTGGTCAATTACCAGGAGGATCGAGTCGATAAACAGGTTTTTGAGCGAGGATCAAATGTGGGTGGGGATGCTAAAATTGCAGTTGGCCCGGCGCTGAATTTGGACTTGACGGTCAACCCGGATTTTTCCCAGGTAGAAGTCGACCAACAGGTGGCCAATCTTGATCGTTTTGAGATTTTTTTCCCGGAGCGGCGACAGTTTTTTCTGGAAAATGCTGACCTGTTTGGCAGTTTTGGCTCACAAAATTTACGCCCTTTTTTCTCGCGCCGGATTGGAATTGCCAAGGATACCACTACCGATTTGAACGTGCAAAACCCGATTTATTTCGGGGCTCGTTTGAGTGGCAAGTTGGATAAAAACTGGAGGATGGGCCTCCTGAGCATGCAAACGGCGAGAGATTATGACATCAGCCAACCTTCTACCAATTATACCGTTGGGGTGCTACAACGCAAGGTGTTTTCTCGCTCCAACATTGGGATCATCGCCATCAACAAACAACCTTTTCGAGACAAACTCCTGGAGGCTGCCAGTTACGATTTCAACCGGGTAGTTGGCATTGATTACAACCTGGCCTCTAACGACAACAAGTGGACGGGCAAATTTTTTCACCACCGCACTTTCGATCCGACTTTAACTGGAGGAAAAAATGGTGCCAGTTCGGCCACGATCAATTACAATGCCTTGAACTGGGATGTTTTTTTTACCCTTCAGGATGTTGGTGCTAATTTTAATCCAGAAGTTGGATTTGCGCGCAGGACGGATTATCGTCGGGCAGCGGGAACCATCAACTGGAAGTTTTACCCCAAAAAAGGGCCGCTGCAAAGCCACGGACCAGGGTTTGACCTCGATGTGTTGGGCAATGATACCTATGGAACCACGGATTGGGATTTGAATATCCTGTATAGGCTGCGTTTTCGGAGTTCGGCCATCGTCGATTTTAGATTGCGGCGGGAATACGTTTACCTGTTTAATGCCTTTGATCCCACGAATTCAGGTGGGGTGAAATTGTCCGAAGGCAGTGCTTTTGCCAATAACCTGTTTCGCTTTATGGTGCTTTCCGATGCCCGCAAGCTGGTTTATTTTGATTTAAGTGGGCGTATTGGGCAGTATTACAATGGTTCGCGAGCCAATCTGGAAGGTACTGTCAATTTCAGAAAACAGCCTTATGGCATTTTGGGCCTTAATTTTAGTTACAATCGCATCCGCCTGCCTGAGCCTTATGCTGATGCCGATTTTTTGTTGATTGGGCCTAAAATTGACCTCTCGTTTTCGCGCAGTTTGTTTTGGACCACGTTTGTTCAATACAACAACCAAAGCAACAACCTCAACATCAACTCCCGTTTGCAGTGGCGTTTCCGGCCTGTTTCGGACATCTTTTTGGTGTATACCGACAACTATTATTCTGATACGTATGTCAATAAAAACCGGGCTTTGGTGCTCAAATGTACTTATTGGTTGAATTTGTAGATTAAATTGAACAATCGTTCAATAAAAGGTGTGTTTTTGTGAAAAACCTACAACCGATGACCAATCTCAACACTGCCCAAGAAGCGTTAGCAGAGGCTTTCAGCGAAGTAGAAGCCCTGTTTGCGAAAGTAAACGACACCAAAATCAACTTTAAACCCAGCGAAAAATGGTCCTTTGGGGAAGAAATGCTGCACCTGATCATGTCGACCAATGGCACTGCCTTGTTGTTGGCCAGCCCCGATGAACGGCTTTCGCCCAGTGATCACGCTTCACGTAGTTATGACGCAATTGTGGATGAGTACAAAACCAAATTGTCGTTGAACCCTAACATTGTTCAAGCTTTCGCAGACAAGGCCGGGAAAAGCTACAAGGGGGCAGAATTAAAGGGCAGTTTCGCCAAAGCGGCGCAAAATACGCTGTTAGCGCTGAACTATTGGGACGAAGCCAAGGCCGACCAATGGATGGTCTGGAAACACCCGCTGTTGGGTAAAATGACGGCGCGAGAGATGGTGTATTTCACGGTTTACCATACCCGGCATCATTTGGCGACGCTGAGTATAAAAGCCGCCTAATTAATGCTTCTTTTCGCCTAAAAATTGCTTTTCCCCCACCAATATGCTCACCTGTAAATGGTTCTCATCGGGTGGAATGGGGCAGGAATACCCGTCGCTATAAGCACAATACGGATTGTAAGCCTTGTTGAAATCGAGCATCAATTCATTGTCAACGATGTCGTTGATGCGCAAGTCGAGGTAGCGGCCACCGCCATAAGTGCTTTCGCCATTGCTGAGGTCTTTGAAGGGCACAAAGAGGTAATCCCGGTACTGGGGCAGGGTATTGCTCAAACTACGGTAGATGCTGAGCTGATGTTCCACTCCGTCCAATTTGAATTTGGCGATGCCATACCTGACATAAGGGCGGGTTACACCACTATAGGTTGGCAGTTCAAATGGCTCCGCATCGGGTGTAAGGCTGAACTGGCAGGGCACAAAATAGCGCTCATCGGCGGGGAAGAACTGCACATTTTTGAGCCCTTTTTTGTCCAAAGGGGAACTTGGGTTGTGCTTAAACTCAGCCAAGTAGGCTTTGCGGTGCTGCGCAATGGTTTTGACATACAGTGGGTCTGATTGACCCATTAGCAGAAGCCCAGATGCGCTACAAAATAACAGTGTAATGATTATTTTTTTCATCTCTTTTCATTTAGCAACTACGCATGATTTTGGCTGCGCCAAAATGATAATTCACCACGACGATCACGACGGGCACCACGTTTTACGCGCTTCGCGCTTGGACGCCTTCGGCGTGGAGCGGCATGATTGTAAAACGGATTAAACGGACTAAACGGATAGGAACGGATTTTTTTCCGCCTGCGGCGGATAAGGACGAGCCGAAGGCGAGTCAAAGTCCGTTTTCATCCGTTTAGTCCGTTTCATCCGTTTTACAATCATGTCGCTTTAGCAACAAGAGGCGAAGCCTCAAAAAGCGCGAATAGCAAAACATTGTGCCCGTCGTGATCGTCGTGGTGAATAAATCAAGCAGCGAGCTGCGAAACTCGTTTCATTGCCCCACGAACACAATCCTCCCATTATCCGGACTGACTTCGATGCGGGTAATTTTTTGAACGTTGTAAAACGAAAAATCGGCCATTTTTTTCCAGTTGCGATCCACCCCTGGGCGGTAGCGGTACAAAACTGAGCCATTGCCCATGATGAGTGAACCGTCGCCCATTACCGCAAAATCTTCACTGCCGTTCAAGGTATTGACCACTTCACTGACCTGATTGCGTCCTACTGCTCGTTGATCCCATTTCATGATTTTCCAGGGCTGGCTCAGGCTGGAGCTTTTTTGTACAAAATAAGCGCCCACACCAGTGATTCGGCGGATACAACGGCCTGGGTTGACGGCAATGACTTCTTTGCGCGAACTGCCCACATCTACTCTGGCCAGTTGGCTGGGTTTGCCGACTAAAAACAGCAGCAATTCACGCGTGCTGAGCCAGAGGTAATAGCCCACATTGTCGATGTCGGTCCAAATGGGCTGGCCTTTGCTGGAGCGATTGAGGGGGAATTGCCAAAGGCGTTGCAAGGTGTCGCCCTGGATGAATTCCATCCGTACCGCCGAAAAATTTTGCCCATCACCGACAGGTCGGGGTGAATATTCCCCATCGGGAGTATCCGTCACTCGACTGCGCACTCCTGTACTCAGGTTGAGGCTGTACAACTCTGGCTGGCTTTCCTTCGGTGATTGGGAAGCAGTGTACAACTCATTGTTGCTGAAGAAAAAAGGGTGATTGTTGTACCCTTTTAAATTGAAGGCCGAAAGGAACTTGGGGGCCGAAAACTGGAACAAGGTATCGCCCACTTTTTGTACATTGAATGCATACAAATGGGAAGCGGGTGGCTGAGCGGATAAACTCAGGCTCAAACCAAAGCTGAGGAACAAAAAGAGTAATGTCTTCATGGTAAAATGGTACTATTCAACGAAGATAGGCAAAAGTTTAGACCTTGAATTGGGGTACTTTATCTAGTTTTTTTCTGTGGATCGGGAGAGTACAATACTTTACCGCACCAAACACCACCACAAAATCCTGATCCTGATGAAAACCAAAGACTTTTACGCCTTACTCATTCGGCTATTTTTGGGTTATATTTTTGCTTCGGCTGGTTTGTGCAAACTCACGGATGGCCAATTTGGGCAACTGATTGGGCCGCCTTGGTTGATCAAAGAATTGGCCCAATACGACCTTGAACTCTTTGGCCAATTCATTGCCTTTTCTCAAGTGCTGGTGGGCATGATGGTGATGTCGCAGCGGTATTCGGTGCTAGGACTGATCATGCTGGTACCCGTGAATGTCAGTATTTTGATGGTGACCATCTCTCAAAATTGGAAGGGGACGCCATATGTGGATGCAGTTTTTGTGGCCCTGAATATTTTGGCCCTGTTGTATGAATGGAAGAGTCTGAAATTTTTGTTGTTGCCTGATACCACAGCGATCAAAGTCCCGGCTAAAGTGAATGAACTATTCCCCAATGTATGGTGGGGCACTTTGGGGGTTGGATTTGGGGTGTTGGGCGGCTTATTGGGAGGGGGGTCTTTCCCTGCTGCCCTAGCTTTTGGAGCCTTGTCTTTTGTGAGCATGTATGTCAATGTGTTTACTTTCCAATCGTACTTCTTGCTGGAAAAAATCATTTTGGGCTTATCTGGGGTGGCTATTTTAACAGTTACCTTCGCAGGCTTTTTACAAAAAACTATGGTGGTTTTATTGGGTGGTTCAATTCTGTTGATTTTGATTTTGTTGCTAATTCGCACTTTTTTACACAAAAAATGACTGCTGAAGATTGGGATAAGCTGATGAGCAAAAACCTGGATCACCATTTACGGCAGTTTGGGGCTTAAAAATTCAATTTTGCGGCACATTGAAATAAATGACATCAAAAGATGTTGTAATCTTGTGTATGAATAGACTTGGTTCATTAAGTCGAATATTTAACCCTAAAAGAGGATCTATGAATCGTTTTGCATTTTTCATTTTGTTGCTGGGGATGGGCGTAGGCCTGATCGCCCAGGAAAATGCGGCGGGAATCAGCTTTCAGCAAGGCGAATTCCAGGCGATGTTGGATAAAGCCAAGGCCGAGAACAAGCTCATCTTTATGGATGTGTATACCACCTGGTGTGGCCCTTGTAAAATGCTGGACCGCAATACTTTTTCAGATGCACAAGTTGGCAGCAAATTCAATGCTGGGTTTGTCAACTACAAACTGGATGCTGAAAAAGGGGAAGGCATCGCAATCGCCCGCAAATATGAGGTAAGAGCCTACCCGAACATGCTTTTTATCAATGGTCAAGGCGAGGTGGTCCACCGTGTGGTAGGGTATCGCCCTCCGGAAGAGTTGCTGAAGGAAGGAGAAACGGCTGCGCAAAAGGGGGCTACGATGAAGCCATTGTCCTGGTTCGATCAAAACTATGCTGCCAAGAAGACCGACAAAAGCTTCATGCAGGCTTATGCCACCCAGCTTAAAATTGCCAATAAGGACAATAGTAAAGTATTGGGCGAGTACCTGGCTTTGTTGTCTCCTGAAGAAAAGGTAGCCGAACCAGCAGTAAAACTGGCAGCAGACAACCTTTCTCAATTGGAAGGCCCGGCGTATGAATTACTGGCCAGCATCATGCGCGAGTCCAGCAAACACCCCCGGGGCGTATTGCAGGCCGCATATTCGGGTTTGATGCAGGTGAAATCTTCAACTTTCCAAAAGGCGGTGTTGAACAAAGACCGCAAGTTGCTGGACAAACTCATCCAAGTCAGCAAAGAAACGGATGGCCCGGGTGCGGCCGCCCAGATTGAGCAATACGAGTTGGAATTTGCCAAAGCAACCGGGGATTTGAGCATGATTCGCAAATCTACCGAGCAAAAGGCCGAAACCTTCATGCAATACAAGAAGGAGGAACTGGCGAAAATGGACGTAGAACAATACGCCCTATTTAAAAGACAGGCCTTGGCGGAAGGGGTAGATACCACTGCTGCGCAGTTCAAAATGATGGATGACATGATGAAACATTCTGCCAGCCAAGGTACTGCTCAGGAACTGAACAACCTCGCCTGGAGTTATGTCGAAACCATGAAGGATAAAGCGGATTGGACCAAAGCCTTGGCCTGGTCGGCGCGCTCACTGGAGCTGGACCGCGATGCCAATTACTTGGATACTTATGGCAACCTGCTGTACAAGTTGGGCAGAAAACCCGAAGCCATCAAAATCGCAACTGAAGCGCTGGAAAAAGCAAATCCAGAAGCAAAGGAAGGATTTTTGGAAACTTTGGATAAAATGAAAAAAGGAACCCTGTAGGGATTTCGGAATTGGGATTTTGGATTTCGGAATTGGGATTTCGGATTTCGGTGTTTTCCAGGCTTGGAAGTGCCGAAACCCGAAATCCCCACTCCGAAATCAGCTTATTTTTTTATGTAACCCAGTTCCGACAAACAATAACAAGAGCGCTCCCAAAAGGGCAAAGAACAATACACTCAGCCAAAAATTATACACTATAATAGCGATAAGGCAAAGTACCGACAAGATCAAAGCAATCGCGGGCAAAATAGGGTAGAAGGGGGCTTTAAAAGGCCGCTCCAAATCGGGTTCTTTCCGCCGCAATACAAACAAACTCACCATACTCATCACATACATCACCACCGCACCCAAAGCGGAAAGGATAATTAATTGTTGGGTAGTCCCTGAACATACCGCGATGATGCCAATGAGCCCTCCTACGAGCAATGCCACATGCGGCGTGTGAAAACGCGGATGAATACGGGCCAATCCACGCGGCAAATAACCTCCCCGAGCCAGCGCAAACAACTGCCGCGAATAGCCCAAAATGATGCTGTGAAAGGAAGCCACCAGGCCAAACAAACCGATGCCTGCAAACAATTTGGTCAAGCCGCTGTCCTTGCCCATCACAATGCCAATGGCTTCCGGTAAAGGATAATCAATGGTAGATAGGCGGTGCCAATCGGTAATGCCCCCAGTCAGCAGCATCACACCGATGGCCAATAAAGCCAGTGTAGCAATGCCGGAGATGTAACCGAGTGGAATGGTGCGCTTGGGATCTTTGCTCTCTTCTGCAACCATTGCTACCCCCTCTATGGCCAAATAAAACCAGATGGCGAAGGGTAAAGCGGCAAATACGCCCATATATCCATGCGGCATGCTGTCTTGCATGAAGTTCTCTATCCGAAAATGCGGTGCTACAATGCCCATGAACAACAACAATTCCGCGACCGCCAACAAGGTCACCCCCAAGGTAAACATGGCCGATTCCTTGATGCCCCAAAAATTGATCAGGGAAAAAATGAAGTAGCAGCCGATGGCTGTGTACAGTACATTGAACCCTGGGTACAAAAAATGCAAATAACTCCCCAAAGCATAGGCAATGGCCGGTGTGGCAAATAAAAACTCTACCAGCGTGGCGAAACCTGCTACCAAGCCCCCAATTGGCCCCAAGGCCCTTCGGGCGTACTCGTATGGCCCACCGGAATGCGGAATGGAAGTGGTCAACTCTGTAAAACTGAAAATGAAGGCCATGTACATGACCGTCACAATCAAAGTGGCAATGAGAAAACCGACGGTGCCTGCGGCCTCCCAGCCGTAGTTCCAGCCAAAGTATTCGCCGGAAATGACTAGGCCGACGGCGATGGCCCAGAGGTGGAGTGGGGTTAGGGCGCGGGTGAGGTGGTTGGGCATTAAAAATGGATTGTGTTAGATGATGCCCCAATTTAGCTATTTCCGCTTATTTACCAAGCGCAAACAGCGTCCGCAACTCCTGATTCGACAAATCTCCGATCCACTGTTCCCCATTTGCTACCGTTAGATTGGCCAGGGCCTTTTTCTCCTGGATCATGGCATCGATCCGTTCCTCAAAGGTCGCTGTAGTAATGAAACGGTGTGCTACCACATTTTTGGTTTGTCCGATGCGGAAAGCGCGGTCGGTGGCTTGGGCCTCCACAGCGGGGTTCCACCAAAGGTCGAAATGAATGACCTGACTGGCCGCAGTAAGGTTAAGCCCAGTACCTGCCGCTTTGAGCGACAAAATCATCAAGCGCGAACTGCGTTTTTGCTGAAAATCTTCCACCATTTTATCCCGGTTGGGGCGCGTGGTGCCGCCGTGCAAATAGGGCACAGGTGCATCAAAAGCAGCTTCCAGGATTTTGACCAAAAGATCGCCCATTTCTTTGAACTGGGTGAAAATCAAAACCTTTTCGTCGTTTTCAAAAGCCTGGCTCACCAAATCGAGCAGCAAAGGACCCTTGCCGCTGAGTTCGGCATCGGCCTTCCCTTTTTTGAGGTATTGGGTGGGGTGGTTGCAAATCTGCTTCAGCGCCATGATCAAAGTCAAAACCAGCGCACTCCGGGCTTTGCCATCGTTCGCCTCAATGTCGCGCATCGATTTTTCAACCATACTCTCGTACAGGGCAGCCTGTTGGGGCGTCAGTTGGCAATACTGGTTGATTTCAAGCTTGTCGGGCAGGTCGCTGATGATGCTTTTGTCGGTTTTGAGGCGGCGCATCACAAAGGGGGCGGTCACTTTGTGGAAGCGTTGGAGCACCTTTTGATCGCGGTCGGCTTCAATCGGAATGGCGTATTCATTTTTGAACTGTTTGCTGCTGCCCAGATATCCTTTGTTGCTGAAATCAAAAATGCTCCAATACTCGCTCAAGCGATTTTCTACGGGGGTACCACTCAGCGCTAGGTAGGAGCGGGCGGGAATACTTTTGACCGATTTACTTTGTTCGGCGCTGGCGTTTTTGATGTTTTGGGCTTCATCGATCACCAAACTTAGCCATTTTTCCTTGCTCAGCAAGGCCTTATCGGTACGCGTGGTGCCGTAAGTGGTGATGATGATTTCGGTTTGAGCCAATTGTTTTAGTGCGCGGTTGGCGCCATGAAAAATCCCCGTGCGCAATTGTGGCGCAAATTTGGCCAGTTCCCGTTCCCAGTTGCTCAACAAGGTGGTCGGCGCTACAATCAGCACCCGATTTTGGGGCGACAAATCACCTTCGTTTTTGAGTTGCAGCAAAAGCGTAATCACTTGGAGGGTTTTGCCCAAACCCATGTCGTCGGCCAGGATGCTGCCAAAACCCAGTTGCAGGTTTTTGTACAGCCAGGAGAAGCCCCGTTGTTGGTAAGGGCGTAGTTGGGCATGCAAACCTTCGGGTGGCGGCAGGATTTTGATCTCGTTGAGCGAGCGGATTTGTTCGCGTAGTTCCGGCGTCATTTCCACTGGGCTGCCTTCGTATTCCTCACTCATGGCGATTTGCAGGAGTGCCACCCCGTCCAACAGTGGAGGTTTGCTCAATTGCTGGGCCAGCTTTTGGGTTTCTTTTTCATCAAAATAAACGTATTCGTCCCGGATTTTGACCAACCCTTTGCTGCTTTGCAGCAGCTTTAAAAATTCCTCAATCGAAACAAACTGATCGCCCAAGGCTACCTGCCAGTTGTATTGCAGCATTTCTTGCAAACTCAGCAGCGAGCCCTTTTTGACCGCAGCATTCGCCCCACTGGACAAACGCAGGGTAGCCGCCGGGCGAATGATTTTAGAGAGCACACGGGGCAGAAGCAATTTGATGCCAAACAAGCGAATGATGGGCAGTTGTTGAAACAGCACTTCGGCAAAATCCCTGGCAGTATAGCGCGGACTGTGCTTTCCTTTTTTGCTCAAAACCTGGTTCAGGGTAGGCAAAAAATCGGCGACATTGCTCAAGTCGCGCAAGATGTCCATCCGCGAGTGCGCATAGGCTTTTTGCTCAAAAACAGCCGCCAGCGGCACGGGCGCCTGGAGGGCATCCAGGCGGTTTTCGACCAGTACATCGATCTGGAAACTTTCGTGGCCGACCTCGGCGATTTCCAAGAGGGGCACAAACTGCTTGTGGGCAATAAAAAAGCGACTCAACCACAGTTGGATGGCGGCGGGGTATTCCTGCTGGGTGAAACCCACAAAAACAGCGGTTTTGCCCAGAAAGAACAAGTCTACAATGGGGTCGGATACGTTGTGCAGTCCGTGATAGGAATGCACAAAATGATTCAAAAAAACGCTGCTCAGCGCATTGAGGTAATCACTTTGAACTGGTCTGTGCATGTGGTCGCCAATGGGGTACATCAGCAAGTTGTCGGGCAACAAAGCGCTAAGCTGTTGGTGCACCAGTGCAACCTTTTCGTGCATGGTAGCGGGTATCCAACGCACCCGGTATTGGCTATTGGTGGTGCGCAAAAACTGTGGCACCATGGCGCCTTGTCTGGCCAGGGCTTCGGCGTAGCGGTACACGAGCCAGAGTGTGCGCAATTCTGGCGAAAGCGCCTGCAAACGCCCCGCAGGAATACCGATCAGCCACTGGATCAAATCTTCAAAGAAAAAAAAAAAAAAAAGGGCCTGCTCCTCCACATCCCAGGCGCTGAATTCCACCAAAGTACCCTGCGGCGAAACCCAGACCTCCACAATATCGACCTGATGGTACGGTGCCTTGGACAACTCGCTGATCCGCTCGGCAGATTTTT
>JAIYAV010000409.1 GCA_027488855.1 Saprospiraceae bacterium | reverse complement strand
GGTAAGAAAATATTCTTTATTCGTTTTTTTTTTTTTTTTTTAAGTTTTTTTTTCGTGTGTCAAAGCGCTCATTTTCAGCTTTATCACAACAAAAAAATGAGTGTCGTATAGTCAAAATGAAAAAAATAAAAAAAAATTTGGCCAAGTTCTTGTGTAATTCCGCAAGTCGAATTTATCTTTGCAGTCCCAATTGGGAAGCATACAAACATTGAAGTCACTTTTTCAGGGTTTGATGCCTCCAATGGCCCGTTCGTCTAGGGGTTAGGACGCAGGATTTTCATTCCTGTAACACGGGTTCGAATCCCGTACGGGCTACTCTTCACAAGTTGGAACTTTTTTTCACTTGTCCGAGTTTCATAAGAAAAATTACCTAGATGGCCCGTTCGTCTAGGGGTCAGGACGCAGGATTTTCATTCCTGTAACACGGGTTCGATTCCCGTACGGGCTGCTTGTTGGGGCGATCCTTTGTGATCGCCCTTCTTCGTTTATATCATTTCCCTTTTCTGGGACGGGGCATCCCAGAGGTGGGACGGCCACAGAGGGCCGCCCCTACGGGTATCAATCGATCAAATTAAATTCCTTGCGGTTACCAACCTTATCCACGGCTTGTTTGGCCAGGCGGTTGTACCAACTCTTCAATTCTTCATACCGTGCATAGGCATCCTTACCAGGGCGTTGATCACCCTGATCCAGCATACTGCGCAAATAGGTGATCTGATCAATCAGGCGTGGCGTCATATAGCGGCCTTCGGCCGTGAACAATTCTCCGTACAGCTCATCGTAAAATGTGTTCAGCACGTTGTCGTTCTTTTGCCGTGCACTTGCGCGTTCTTCGGTGATGGTTGCCCCCAGAATCCGACTGCGGCTATCCAGTTCGATGATCTGTAAAGCCAAAACTTCCTGTTGTTGAAGGTCCTTGGTGGTCACTCCCGCATTGATCAGACGAGGGTCAGGCAATACATTAAATCCTTGTAAAGATGCCACACCGTTTACCGTCAAACGAACAAAATACTGGCCAGGTGCAGCCATAGGTGCACCCCGACTGGAACGAACTCCACTGCGGTCCCAAGGCCCCAAGTGCCGTAAGTCCCAAACAAAGCGCTGGACTCCAGGTGTGGTGCGCAGTGCCTCGCTGAACCCAGCAATGACAAAGCCCATCGCCATACCGGCCTTGCTGGGTATTTTCACGGTGTCTCTCGGATTGTTTTGGGAGGTAAATGCCCGAATGGTCTGCATTTGGGCATTGAGGATTTCCAAAGTAATTGCGCTTTGAGGTGCCTCTTTTAACCAATAATCGATTTGGATACCGGGACTTGGGTAATGCGGTTCACTCCCCTTGCGGTTGGGCCAGTAGCGCAGGCGGTACTGGTCGCGGGGTTTGAAGAGCATAGCCGATTGAGCCAAAGTGGGCTTGACCAATTGATGCAAAGCCGACAAGTTGTCCAAAATCCAAAATCCACGCCCCATGGTGGAGATGACCAAATCTCCCTTATGCACTTTGATGTCCGTAATCGGGGTAATCGGCAAATTTTGTTGGAAGGGTTGCCAGTTTTGGCCATCGTCAAAAGAAACGAACATGCCATATTCGGTACCAGCATACAACAATCCTTCCCGGCTGGGGTCTTCACGCACGGTACGCACGGGGTAGTCTTCGGGAATTCCCTTGGTGATCAGAGTCCAGGATTGGCCATAGTTATCGGTTCTGTACAAATAGGGCCGCCAATCCCCCAATTGATACAACAGGATTGCGGCATAAGCCTTATTCGGGCGGTGTGGGGAAGGATCGATACAGTCTACTCTGCCACCCTTGGGCATACCAGCCGGGGTCACATTTTGCCAGGTTTTGCCATTGTTGCGCGTGACGTGGATGGGGCCGTCGTTGGCTCCTACCCAAATCAGGCCGGGTAATTTGTTCGATTCCCGGATTTCGTAAATGGTGCTGTAATATTCTTCACCAGTCACATCGCGGGTAATCGGGCTACCGGAAATCACCTGCTTATCGGGTTCAAAAGCAGTAAGGTCGGGGGAAATGGTCTCCCAGGTCACCCCTTCATCCAGCGTACGGTGCAGGTATTGCGAGCCGAAATAAACCGCTTTGGGGTTATTGGGTGAAACGTGGATGGGCGTTACCCGTTGAAAGCGGAATTTGAGGTCATTGGGCTTGTGCCCGTAAATGTTGGTGGCTCCGATGAAGTAGTTCCGTTCTTGCCCACTGCGTTTGTCGTATACGCTGAAACAACCTTTACAGTTGGCATAAACGATGTTGTGGTTGCCGGGCTTGGGCACTGCGGGGCCTGTTTCACAACCTCCGGCGGGCAGGTAATACCCCATGGGGCCTACTGGTGAATCATAAGGTGGCAAACTGGGGACGGTGATTGCCGTACCATTGTCCTGTTGGCCTGCATACAACCAATAGGGAAACTGGTCGTCTATTTCAACCTGATATAATTCAGCAGTAGGTTGATTGAGCTGAGTAGACCAGTTTTTGCCGCCATCACGGGTGATGTTGGCCCCACCGTCGTTGGATTCAATCCATTCCAGGGTATCCCGGGGGTTGATCCATAAGTCGTGCTCGTCGCCGTGGGGTGTATTGAGCGCATTCCAGGTGCGTCCTCCGTTGTTGGAACGCCAAAAACCAGTTGCATTGACAAAAACATTGTCAGCATTCAAAGGATTGGCCGTGACGTTGCAATAATAAAAAGGTCGATCGAGCAAAAAGCGGCTGGAGCTGATTAGCGACCAGGATTCCCCAGCATCGTTGGAACGGTACAAACCACCGCCGGGCAGGGCTTCTATCAGGGCATACACCCGCTGCGGATCGGCTGGAGAAACGGCAAAATCAATTTTGCCAATCAAATCGGCAGGTAAACCCTTGGCAACTTTACGCCAGGTATTGCCCCCGTCTTCTGATTTGAACACACCACCTACTTTGCCGCCACTGATGATGGTCCAAGGGGTGCGTTGGGCCCGCCAGGCACCAGCATAGATGATTTGGGGGTTGGTGGGGTGAAATTCCAGGTCGGAAAAACCGATGGTATCACTCAGGAAAAGGACTTTTTCCCAACTCTTTCCACCATCTTTGGTGCGGTAAACGCCGCGATCTACATTGGGTACAAAGGCGCTGCCGATGGCGGCTACAAAGGCGATGTCGGGATTGGTCGGGTGTACTTCAACCGCGCCGATGTGCCCGGTTTTTTCCAATCCTACTTTTTCCCAGGTACGACCCGCATTGCTGGATTTGTACACGCCTTTCCCGGCGATCACGTTGCTACGCAGGCCATCCGAGCCAGTGCCGACGTACATCACGTCTGGTTTGGAAGGGGCAATGCCAATGGCACCGATCGATGGGGTGTTAAAAAAGCCATCCGAAACGTTGTTCCAGTTGTTACCGTAGTCGATGGTTTTCCACAGACCTCCGCCCGTTGAGCCCATGAAAAACACGCCAGGGGTATTGGGGTGTCCGGCCACACTGGTAACCCGGCCTCCACGGGTGGGGCCGACACTGCGGTATTCCAGGTTGGTAAGGAGTTTGGGGTCGACAAAATTCTGAGCGCTAGCCCTATCTACCAATCCCAAAAAGATCAAAACAGCAACAAATTTATGAGTAAAACCTCTCATGCGAATAGCTTTTGAGTGATTAAAGACTTAAAAAACGATACCGATTAAACTGGTTTTAAGCTTTTAAGAACGCCTCAACGTTGAGTAACTCTAAGTTTTGGATGCCTCGATAATCTTTGGTGTTTTCTGTTAGGAGGTCTAATTCGAAGACTATTGCCGTAGCTGCGATCAAGGCATCAGCTATTGAAACTGGCCGCTTTTGACGAATGAGGATTGCCATTTCAGCTACATTTTCATTTACGGGTAAGACTTCTATTGCGTTAAAGAAATTTTCGAGGAACTTTTTTTGAACTTGATTCAACTGATGGTAACCCAATACTTCAATCTTTGTGATTATGGACACTTTAATATTCGACTCATCTTGTTTTAGCTTTGACAACAACTCTACGTTTTGCAACTTAGACGCCAGGATAACGATGTTACTATCAATAAGCATAATTTTTTACTTTTAGCGTACGAGCACTCTATCTTGACGTTGTTGGGTTTGCCATTCAACGACATCTTCAATCTCTGAAAATGAATTTGTTTGGGCAAGTTCTTCTAGCCACATAAATGCAGAGAGGTCATCCGATTCCTCTCCTGCATCACTTAAATGCACTACCCCATTCAGCCTTTTTGCGAATTCTGCGAGCAGGACCGCATCCTGAAAATTGGCGATTTCTATCACGATTTTTGTCATGAAGCAAAAATTTAAATAAAGGTACTTGATTTTTTAATCTCTATTTTACCTATTTTGTTTAGACATCAAACACCGTCGACGAATCAATGCCAGCATACCGGATTTACCAACTTATCGTAGTCTTATTGCTCCCAACGCTGTTGTGCGGCCAAAAAAGCCCGAGCAGGGACAAGGATTTCAATGCCTGCTACTTTTATCAGCATACCTCTTTGGCGGACGCCAAAGCCGATTTACATTTGATGAAACATGTCGAGGGCTTGAATTTAAAAAAAGGCGAAAAGGTGGCCGACATTGGTGCCGGAGCACTCCGCTGGGAGGGGGCACTGTCTTTATTCACTGAAGGTATCCAGTTTTATGCAATAGACATCGACTCATCCTGTTGCAATGCCCAGCAGGCCAATTATGTGCAGCGCTACTACTCCATCGTCAAAGGCCAACGGCTCAGCAACAGCATTAGTACTTCTTTGGGGAGTATCAAAAAAACGGGTTTGCCTGATGGACAAATGGATAAAGTGATTTTATTCCAAACTTTTCATGAATTTAGCCACCCGGATGAAATGTTGCGCGATATTTACCGCAGTTTGAATACCAATGGACGCTTGTACATCAGTGAGCTGGTGCCCCGGCATGCCAAAGACCTGCATCCTGGCTGCCAACACCTCATGTATAGCCCAGAAACCTTAAAAAAAATGGTTCAACGCAGTGGATTTGTGTTTGAAACCCAAGTCACCATTGTAAAAGACGACAAAAAAAATCGGACTCAGCTCTTGTACCGATTCAGAAAAAGCACCCAAGAAAATGGATAACCTATCGCCCAATTCAAACCAACAAAGCTGGTTTGAACAACTCGAAAAAGAAAGCTGGTCTGCCGAATTGATCATCTCCGGGGCTGCCATTTATGGCTCATTACAACTGCCCTGGTTGCTCACTAAAATGGTCAATTACAGTTTATTGAACTTCAGTGATGACATCCTGGAAATTCTATACCTCTTTTTTACCTATCTCACTTTTACCATCACGATCTTGATGATCAATTTTATTTTGCACTTTATCCTGCGCTCGATTTGGGTGGGGCTACTTGGCCTATCATCGGTTTACCCACAGGGTGTCAATGAAGAAAGTGAGAACTACAGTAAGCATTATTTGAAACAATTAAAAGCTGATTTTGGGGACCTGCGCAGTTATGCGGCAAGGGTTGACCAAACGTGCAGCATCATGTTTGCTTTTTCTTTCAGCGTAGCCATGATCTTCACCAGTATTGCCTCGGTTGTATTGGCTTTGGCCGGGATCGCTTACGGCATTCATCAGTTGCTACCGCAGTTCACCATCAACACTATTTTTATCGTTGTGCTATCGGCGTTAATGGTACCAGGCGTGATTGGAGGAATATTGAATGCGAAAAAATTGCGCGACAAAGCATGGGTGCAAAAAATTCATTATCCGTTGGTGGTCAGAAGCAGTAGCCGAATGATGTTCCATTTTTTATATCAACCCATTCAGTACATCAATAGTACGTTTATCACCAACCTAAAAAAGAGAGCATATACATTAGGCATGTTGGGATACATCTTATTGGTACTACCTATTTTTATTGTCGTTTTTCTACAAAGCAATGTACTGTATTCAAACCAGCAGTACTACTTTAGCAATGCCGACCGTGAAGACCGCTTCTATTCTGTTCATTATGAAGACCACCTCAAAACAGATCAGCTTATTCAAAATCCAATCATCCCTAGTCCGGAAATGACGGGAGTTGGGGTAAAGTTGTTTTTACCGCTGCCGACCCGTGAAGAAGTCGTTTTGAACAAGAAATATGGCGAATACAAAATGGATAGCACCCTAAATGCAAGCCAAAACCTGCTCAGGAGTCGTGCCTGGTTCAAAGAGCAAGGCAAAAAATACTTCCAAATTGAATTGAATGGCCAAAAATTTGTACCCGAGCGACTGCGCTCCTACAATCACTACAATGCCAATGAGTATGGATTTTTGGCCTACATTCCTGACTCATTGCTCTTATCTGGTGAAAATTTAATCTACATTCAGTCAGATTATCAATACAAAGGCAAAAAACGCGAAAGTTTTATCCCTTTTTGGTACAGTGTCAAATAGAAGGAATCTTCCTCTATTTTATTTTTGTTCTTTTCTGCAAAAACCTTACCTTTGCGGCGCTGTAACTGATTCTTGTGATCACTAACGGTATTAATCTCAACACAATGGCAGTTTATTTAACTCAAGAGAAGAAGGCTGAGCTATTTACTCAGTATGGCGGAGCAGCTGGAAACACTGGCTCTACCGAGGGCCAAGTGGCACTTTTTACTTATCGCATTCAGGAGCTTTCTAAGCACTTGAATCAAAACAGAAAAGATCACGCTTGCCGACGCACCTTGTTGATGCTCGTTGGTAAAAGAAAGCGTTTGTTGCAATACCTTGCTAAAAGGGATATTGTAAAATACCGCGAACTGATCGAACAACTGGGTATTCGTAAGTAATCCCCACACGAACAAGGAAGCGTTCTCTTTTCGAGGGCGCTTCCTTTGTTTTGAGGTGTTTGTATTGATGCTGTGCAGACTGGTTTTTGAGGTAAAAGAGCAATTTTTTTTGATAAACAATCCTCTCTCCTCAGGTTCAACTTTTTTTGTCCGTCCTGCATTTAACACTTCAGCTTTTCAACCTCATAGGATACAAGAAGGTTAAGACATATTCAAAAGCGATTTCAATTTATGGGACAACAGATTCCAATCACAAAGTCTTTCAACTTACCCGATGGTCGTGAAGTGATCATCGAAACTGGTAAGTTAGCTACCCAAGCCGACGGCTCGGTAGTGGTACGTTGCGGCAATACCATGATCTTCGCCGTTGCTACCTCAGACAAAGAAGCCCGCGCTGGACAAGATTTTTTCCCACTATCGGTGGACTATCAAGAAAAATTTGCCTCATCAGGTCGTATTCCAGGCAACTTCTTCCGTCGGGAAACCAAACTTTCCGACTACGAGATCTTGTGTTCTCGTTTGGTTGACCGGGCCATTCGCCCGCTCTTCCCAGATCATTACATGAACGACACCCAGATCATGATCAACTTGATCTCGGTGGAGAAAAACGAAATGCCTGACGCATTTGTAGCACTGGCTGCTTCGGCGGCGCTGAGTGTGTCGGATATTCCCTTCCAGGGCCCCATTTCTGAGGTTCGGGTTGCCCGCATCAATGGTGAGTTTGTCATCAACCCTGGTAAAGAAGCATTAAAAGGAGCCGACATCGACTTGATCGTGGCGGCTACGTTGCAAGACATCACCATGGTGGAAGGGGAAGCCAAGGAAATGGATGAAGATTCCATGATTGATGCCCTGCGCATTGCCCACGAAGCGATCAAAGTACAGTGCCATGCCCAAATCGCCCTGGCCGAATTGGTAGGCGACAAAGCACTGATCAAGCGTGAAGTACCACCCCTTCCTGAAGATGAAGGTGTATTGGAAAAACTCAAGGAACTGGTCGTTGACAAAATTCGCGCCGTAGCCAGCAGTGCTTCCGAAAAAAATGTCCGCAAGAAGAAGTTCGAAGAAGTTAAAAAAGAAGCAGAAGTTGCGTTGTCAGCAGCTTATGGCGAAGAAGCCTGGCCCGAGAAAAAACCCTTCTTCAAACGTTATTTTGACGTTCTGAAGAAAAAAACCGTGCGTGAAGTCATCCTGGATGGCGTGCGTTTGGACGGTCGTGGCTCCAGCGAAATTCGCCCCATCTGGTGCGAAGTAGACTATCTGCCTTCCACCCATGGTTCGGCCATTTTTACCCGTGGAGAAACCCAGTCCCTGACCTCGCTGACCTTGGGCACCAAGACGGACGAGCAGATGATCGACAACTCGCAAGAGATGTACCACGAGAAATTCATCCTGCACTATAACTTCCCTGGCTATTCCGTAGGTGAAGTGAAACCATCACGTGGCCCCGGCCGCCGTGAAGTGGGCCACGCCAACTTGGCGGCGCGTTCACTGCGCAAAGTGATGCCTGCTGATCTTCCTTACACTGTGCGGATTGTATCCGATATTCTGGAATCCAATGGTTCTTCCTCGATGGCTACTGTTTGTGCGGGTACCCTCGCGCTGATGGACGCTGGTGTGCAAATTAAGGCACCCGTATCTGGGATCGCCATGGGGATGATCAAAGAAGGTGACCGCGTGGCCATCCTGAGCGACATCTTGGGGGATGAAGATGCCCTGGGCGATATGGACTTCAAAGTAACTGGTACCGAAAACGGAATCACTGGTTGCCAAATGGACATCAAAATTGATGGTCTGCCTTACGATTTGTTGATTCGCGCCCTCAATCAGGCTCGTGAAGGTCGTTTGCACATCCTCAATGAGATGAAAAAAACCATCGAAGCACCTCGCGAAGATTACAAACCACATGCACCACGCATCGTGGAAATCATCATCGACAAGAGCTACATTGGTGCCGTGATTGGCCCGGGTGGTAAAGTCATCCAAGAAATCCAGGCTACTACCGGAACTCAAATCAACATCGAAGAAAAAGGCGACAAAGGTCACGTGACCATCGCTTCAGCCAATAAAGATGCCATCGATAAAGCCATCGAATGGGTAAACCGCATTACCTTCAGCCCAACCGTAGGTGACGTGTTCCGCGGCGTGGTGAAGTCGGTGATGCCTTACGGCGTATTTGTCGATTTCAACGGCAAGAGTGGTCTTTTGCACGTTTCCGAAATCAGCCACACCCGCATCGACAATGTGGAAGATGTGCTGAAAGAAGGCGACGAAATCAAAGTCCAACTCGTAGAAGTAGACAAAAAGACGGGCAAAATGCGCTTGTCTCGCAAATCCTTGTTGCCTAGACCTCCAGGAATGGAAGACAATGGCGGCGGCGACAACGGCGGTGGTGGCGGCGAAAGACGCGGCGGCGGTGAATACCGTGGCGGCGGCGGCGACCGGGGTGGCGACCGCCGAGGTGGCGGTGGCGACCGTGGCGGGGATCGTCGTGGTGGCGGTGGCGACCGTGGTGGTGACCGTGGCAATTGGGGGAATAACCGGGATCGGGATTAGTCCTGATGCTGGGTGAGAATAAAAAAGAAGCCTTCTGCTTGTAATGAGTGGAAGGCTTTTTTTTGTGCTTATGACAAAGGCTTGGGTCGAGGACAAAACGAGAAATCCCTTGAAGTACAGAAAATTAAGAATTCGAGCTATACTTGCTTCTTCTTAACTTCAGATTAAAACATTGACCTGGCAATAAGAATTGAAGGATTGAGGCAAACAAAAAAATCTTGGTTTTTACAAAGGTTTTTTTTCGTCAAGTCGCCCACCTTTGTCATAAAAAAGATCATGAACCACTCCTGGCTCGACCAAACCGAATACCCTTTCCAATCCCACTATTTCCCAATCAATGGGCAGCGATTGCATTTCATTGACGAAGGACAAGGCGATTCAATCCTATTTGTCCACGGCACACCTTCCTGGAGTTTTGATTACCGAAAGGTCATCAAAACGCTGCGGACCAAGCATCGTTGCATCGCCATTGATCACATCGGCTTTGGCCTATCGGATAAACCAAAAGTGTACGATTATTCAACCCTAAACCATAGCCATGCGCTAGAAAAGTTCATTCTTGCGCAAAACCTCCAGAATATTATCCTAGTGGTACACGACTTTGGAGGGCCGATTGGACTCAACTTTGCCTTTAAGCACCCCGAACGCGTTAAAGGAATCGTTGTACTCAATTCCTGGCTCTGGAGCAGTGAAACTGATGCTGATTTTTTGGCCATCCGCAAAATCCTCAAAAGTCCATTGTTGCCGATTTTGTACCGTTATTTCAACTTTTCACCCCAATTCATCCTTCCTCAGTCATTTGGTGAGCGAAAATTATCCAGGTCACTACTACGTCAGTATACCCGGCCTTTTG
Organism: Saprospiraceae bacterium; assembly: GCA_027488855.1. Taxonomy (GTDB): domain Bacteria; phylum Bacteroidota; class Bacteroidia; order Chitinophagales; family Saprospiraceae; genus Haliscomenobacter. The sequence continues at coordinate 10,603 of JAIYAV010000409.1, read as the reverse complement.
CACGTATTGCCGAGCGAGAAGGTCCGTTGGCTTTTGCCCATTCGTTGTTAAACGATCAGGCCTGGTTTGAATCACTCTGGGAGCAGCGCAATCTACTCCAGAATAAACCCATGTTACTGCTGTGGGGAATGAAAGACCAGGTCATTAAACCTAAAAATCTGGACAAATTTCTGGACGGTTTTCCCTATGCAATTTCCAAAAAACTACCGACAGCAGGGCATTTCCCCCAGGAGGAACAGCCCGATCAAGTTGCCGCAATGCTCCAGGAATTTCTGATTTCTATTAATGATCAAACAGCAAAAGGAATTTAAATTCCAAACCATCTTATTTCTTGAGTTGGAACCAACTAATTTCAAAAGGCCTATGCTCACAGCCCCAACTTATCCATCCGTACCTTTTCATACTCCCCATCCTCCGCCGGGTACCTTAAGACCTTTTCAAACCTACCGGATTGTTTGGCCAAAGCCCAAATCAGGCTTTCCCCCGCTGGAATGGCATTGGGTACTTCCTGATAAATTTTATCTTCATAAGCCTTGTCCGCATCGATCACCTCCCAGCCGTTTGCCTTAAAATGTTGAATCAACTCATCCAGGAACAGCGATGCAGCCAAGTTGTGATGCAAAAGTAGGACATGATTGATCCGCCGGTTGGTCAATTGGTACGCTAAAGAGTCATAATATTGGGCTCGATTCAACAAATGGTCTTTGTAATATTGGCGAAAGCCCGAAACATCCGCTTTCGGATTTTCCTGAAGGCGTTTTACCAATCGACCATGGATGTACCAATCCGAAGCATCAATAGAAACGTGCCCATTTTTGTAGCCTTTTTGGCCCATAAAGGCTCGGAAGCCTTCCACTTTTTCTTTGGTATCACCTTCCTTAAGATAAGGGAATCTGAAATAAGGGAGGTAATTGGAGTATTGTTTGATGATCTGGTCATTTCGGCTCAGTTCAAGCTTGAAGGCTTCGAGGCTGGTAGTTTTGCTGTTGAAATTGACATGAGACATCGTATGGTTGGCAATGAAATGCCCGGCCTTGTTCCAGGAACTCAAGACATATTTTCCTTTTTCGGTAGACTTATTGGCTCCTGCCGAAAATAAGATGGCCTTGAGTTGGTGCTTGCTCAGGTTGTCCAGCAAGCGTTGGTTCCAGGTTTCCAGTTTGTATCCGCCAAAGTCACTGATGGAGCCATCGTCAAAGGTGAAAGCGATTTTTGGTTTGTTGTCCTCTTCAGGATGATCAACTGAGGGTTGGGGCTGGGATTGGAGCAGCAAGCTACAAATAGGTAATAACAGGAAAAATACTGAAATGCTTGATAGGTGCTTCTTTGAATGCATTGTATTTATTTAAAATGAAGAAGGTCTTTTCTAAGAGCATGCCTAAAAATCCTTCTCCTCATCATACACCACCAAAAAAACCAATATCTCGATTCCATCATGTACTTCTACGCCCTCTACAACATCTTCCGGGTATTCAATGTGCCGAGGAGTAAAGACCAAATAAACGGCCTTATCCAAACCCAAGCCACGCGCATAATGCGCCAATTGCCGCTTGCCTTTACTGAATTTGCCCGGTGAATAGTACTTCTTGGTTTCAAACAAATACTCGTGTCCATTCAGGTACACAATGAGGTCACTTTTGCCCAGCCCGGCGTTGGCTTCGCGGTAGCTGCGGCCTTCCGCTTCGGTGATAAAAGCGGCTAAAAAAGTTTCAAAACTATAAATCAGGCCCGCTTCTTTGAGAGTCAATTGGCCTTTTTTATTTTTCTCCAGAAAAACTTTAAAACCCCGTTTGGCCACGTAGGCTTTGTAATGGTTGATCAGCTTGGGGATGTCCAATTCACCTTCAGCATTGAAAAACGTGAAGGTATTGAGCGTGGCACTGATTTCGTCTTTTTCCCCATTGGTATAGGGATAAAATGCTTTAAAAAGACGTTTTTTATAGAGCGGCACCCAAAATTCAACAAATCCATCTTGACCTTTGCGGATTATTCCATTGGTGTGCAACACCTTTATTGCATCTCGTTCTATTTCAAAAGGAACACTGGATTCAGTAAACAAAAGGCGTTCTACAAAAGAGCGAAATTCCTCGGCCTTGTTCCGAATATTGGCCACATTTTTATCAATCGCCTCAGTCATGTACCAATCCTCCACTTCCAAATAGTCCGTGTATTCCAACACAGGTTTAGCTGGATGGCGCGTGCACAATTGATAGGCAAATCCATTGACCAAACCAGGCTGTCCGGCGGTCACTTCATAAATTTTATCGATTACCTTCGATTCAAAAATTTGTCCAGTTTCGCTGGTGTGTTGAGCGAGCAATTCATGAACTTCTGCTTCCGTGAAATACGGTATGGGCAAGTTGTCCGCAATATTGAATGGGCTAGCGTTGTCTCCAACAACACCTACAATGTTCGAAACCCCTACCAGGATCGTGCTTTTGAGGCAATGCGCGTCGCGAGAATGATAAAGCGACCGAATGGTGTGCAAAAACTGGCCAAATATTTCAGGGTTTAAGCCCTCAATTTCATCAACGATGAGTACTAAGCGGCGATCATTTACGGTTTGTAAAAAATTGGAGAATCGAGCAAATGTATCAAAAGCTGGTGCCGAGATCCCATTTTGAAGCAATAAATCACTCAATGTACCTAACAGCCCTGCCAGGGTTTCTTCTTTGTAATTTTCAACGTTCAATTGAATAACCTGGAATCCATCTTGCTCCAAATCTTCCATCATCAGCCTGAAATACGTGCTTTTCCCAGTTTGACGTGGTGCCCAAATCGTAAAGTAGCGATCGTTACGCACCAGGTTCAAGCCCAGCTCAACCAAAGATTCTCGTGCTAAAGTATAATGTTGGGCCAAAATATTGGGACCAGAGGTATTGAAACTTCTCATCTTGTGCTACGTAGTTGTCCAAAAGGGAACCAAACAAAGATACACAAAAAAAACTTTTCATTTGGTCGAAATCAGCCCTACTGCAATAGCTCATTTGTTTGCTTTGGTCTGATATAGTGGGCAGCTTCTTTTTTTATCATACTTTTCCCCGCACCTTTATCGTACAATTTGCGTCTAAACAACTGTAAAAAGTGCAGATCATAGAAAAAACCTCCGATTTGCAATTTTTTTCTCATAAAATCAAGTTTTTCTCAAATTTTGAAACTATTTTTAAGAGGAAAGCGTATGATAAGGGGAGTTGAATGTGAAGTCATCAACACGAACATGTTGCCTTCAACCGTTGTTTACTCTTTATTTAACTTAAGAAACCAACCCCATTGTTAAAACTTAATTCCAAAACTTCCTAAGGTATGCGTCAGTTAAAAATTACGAACAAGATTACGGCCCGCGAAAGTTTGGCCCTTGACAAATATCTGAACGACATCGGTAAGATTCCTATGCTTACTGCCGATGACGAAGCAGAGATGGCGCGCCGCATTCGACAAGGCGACGACGATGCTATGGCCAAATTGACCCGTGCCAACTTGCGCTTTGTAGTATCCGTAGCCAAACAGTACCAAAACCAGGGGCTTTCCCTCAGTGACTTGATCAACGAAGGCAACGTAGGTTTGATGAAAGCCGCCAAACGTTTCGATGAAACCAAAGGTTTTAAATTCATCTCTTACGCGGTGTGGTGGATTCGTCAGTCCATCCTGCAAGCCATCGTAGAATATTCGCGCATTGTCCGTTTGCCGCTGAATAAAGTAGGCTCATACAATAAAGTCAATGAAGCGTATCTGGCCTTTATCCAGGAGTTTGAACGCGAACCGACGAACGAAGAACTGGGCGAACTGCTGGAAATGAACCCCAAAGAAGTGGGGAACATGCTCAAAGGCAACGGCCGCCACGTGAGTGTAGATGCTCCCTTGAGTGGTGAAGAAGGTGATTCAACCATGTTGGACGTCATTGTTGACCAAGACGACATGGGCCCCGACTTCCGCCTGATGGAACAATCCCTCAAGGACGAAGTGAAACAAGGTTTGTCAATCCTCAACATCCGTGAAGTTGAAGTGCTTTCGGCTTATTACGGACTGGAGGGCCAAAAACCCCTTACACTGGAAGAAATTGGTGAGATGTATGGTTTGACCCGCGAACGCGTACGCCAAATCAAGGAGCGCGCCATTCGCCGCTTGCGCAAATCATACAACCGCAATAATTTAAGATCTTATTTAGGCTAATTGGGTGAGTTGTTGCCCCTGAGCAACAACTTCTTTGTTGTAACGGAGGGGACGAGAGGCATCAGTAATTACTGATTGTGCGGCGGAAGTGAAGAACCACTGAATACTGTCTTTTGTCCCCATTTCTATTTCTACGCTCGATCAAACCTCTGCCAGTATGCAGCTTTTTTTCAAGGCAACCCTCCGCTCTCTGTTGTGCCTTGTTTGTCTCAATTTTTTGGCCTGCACATCCAAAGATGCTGCCTTCCCAACTGATCCTTCCAAAATTGTGGTTTTTAACCCGGGCTTACGCTTGTTTTCTACTCCAGGGAGTCAAGGCAAAGCCTTGCGCAAGCTCAAAGTGGGTGAAGTGCTTCAGGATCTGGGTGAGGTAAGCCCATTTTTGACCCCCTTATCCCTCAATGGTCAGGGGTATACCGAGCCCTGGCTCAAGGTGCGTAGCCACAAAGGAGAAATTGGCTGGGTCTACGGTGCAGTCTTGTACAACCGCCAGGAGCAAGCAGCGCAACAAGTACTGCCCAAACGCCTAGCTGCTCTTTTTGGCGCTTCTTTAGCCCAAAAAATCGATGCGTACAGCCGCAATTACGAAGCCGCCCAAACCGATCTGGAATTGGCCCAGGCTTATCACCAGTTCCGCGAGGTATTGGATTCACTGGCCTTGCATACTTCTTTTGCACTAGCGGTGGATCCCACTTACACCCTGCCCAATCTAGTTTGGTTGCCTCAGGTATTGCCCGGCGTAGTCCCCCAAATGAATCCTCGAGGAGATACCTATTATTTCTTCACCCATTTTGGGGACTACAAACGAAAAGCACTACAGACCACAGGCCAAAGTGATGATGATTTTTTTGATTGGTGCATCCAACAATTTCCAAGCGACAGCATTGAATATCTCTATCCTCATTACGTCATCGAAACGAATCATGGGGTAACCCATAGCCTACTAGGCCGTGGTCTGCATTTTCAAGCCCTTCAACAGTTAGACGCCTTGTACCGTCGAAAAACAGCTTTTGACCTTGATCTTATTGCTTATAAAAATCGTTGCATTGACGATATTACCGCTTCGCGCGCGGCCTTTTGGGAAACGCGGGAAAAGATTATCGCTGAATTGACACAAATCTGTCGCTCAGATTTGGTGGTCTTGACGAAAGCGGATAAAATTGCACTCGAAACCCGCTTACGACAACTTCAGAAGCCAGAAACCTATGGTCTTAGAACGGATGTGCAGGCGGGAAGAACGAAATAAAAAATAAAATGGGCATACTTGCAATTTCAGCCATCATGGTAGCCGGGGCAGGCTTTTATTTGTTTTCACAAAGTTTCCCCAATTTTAAGCCAGGAGAAAAAAAGATCCAGGCTGACCTCAAGACCATTCGCCAGGAAGTACTCAAAAGTATGCCCGACCTGACTCCGCTGCGTACAGAGGATCTGGAGTCCTTGTCTTCCAAAGAAATGGACAAAAGCATAAAAAAACGGGCTACCACTGATCAGCGTGGTGTCTTTGTGACCATTTTTGAAGAACCCGCTGCGGCTTATTTTTACCGCAAATATTTGTCCAACAAACGTGATGCCCTGATTTTTGCCAAAACCTATCACCACGAATACACTTACTGGATCAAAGGGGATGACACCATCATAGCGATTGATCAACAGCAACTAGGTTCTTACAATGAAAAAACAGGCCAACTCATTGGCGCACGCAGCCAAAAGGTAATTGCCCAACTAGACAAATCCAAACCCGCGAAAATGGAAATGACCATTCAAGGACGGGCAGTGGGCAACATCGTAGCGCCTCGGCCCGGTGCCAAAGACACCTTGAGCCAGCGTTGCTTTGATTTTGTACGCAATGATTTGAGTAAGGAGGAAGAAGCCATCCTATTGGCCATCGCCATTTTCGAAATGTTGGAGCGCAAAGTATAAAAAACCAGCCATCAGGAAGCACTCCTGAATGGCTGGTTAACACACTATTGATGATGTATGAAACTGATTCTTATTGCGCTTGTATGTATTTGCTGATGCGCCGCAACCCCTCCAAACAGGCCCGGGTATTGTGATAGGGGCATTTCCAAAAGCCCACTTTGTCTTCAGCTGCCATCACATTGCCCTGTACATCGATACCCCAGAACCACTCTCCACCTTGTTTGTCTTTCAAATGGTTTTGGATGTAAGCCCAGCAGGACAAGGATTTTTCCAAAAAATGTTCCTCACGGGTCAATTCCCAGGCGTTCAAAAAACCCACCATAGCTTCCGCTTCCACCCACCAGTGTTTTTCGGGCAAATGGTCTTCGTACAATAAGGCACCGCTCTGTGCATCAAAACCCTCCGCCGCTGCTCCAGCTACAGCTACTGCCATTTCACGGGCATCCTCAAGGCGATACCCAGCGATCTCTGCGGCCTCCAGCAACAACCAGGCTGTTTCAATGTCGTGTCCATAGGATACAGGAGCCGGAGAGGGATTCCACTGGGCATCAAAAAAACAGATCAGGTGATTCGTTTGAGGGTCGATGATTTTATCCAAAAACAAATCAATCAGGTTCTTGAGCTGCCGATGCAATTCCGGATCAGGCCAACTGCGGTAAAAATTGGCATAAGCCTCCAAGATATGCAGGTGCGTATTCATGGTTTTGGGGTCGTTGCGGTCGCGTTCACTCAAACGCAGGTCTTCCAAAATTGAACCATCCCTGGCCACTGCTTCCCAGTATCCATTGTATTGTGGATCAAAACTGTATTGTTCAATCCAATCAAAAATGGCCCTGGAACGCGGTAACACTTCAGCTTGCAACTCAGCATCCAACACCCGTAGGTATTCCGCCAAAGCATACAATACAAAAGCCTGCCCATAAATCTGCTTGCGGGTATTCAGCGCGGCACCAGTTGCGGTGACCGACCAATAATACCCCCCAAAGTCGTCGTCATAAAAATGAGTGGAAAGAACGCCGAAGGCTCGCTGTGCCACCGCCAAATACATCGGATCATGGAGATTGGCGTATGCGGCAGAAAAAGTCCATAAAATTCTTGCATTGAGCACCAGCCCCTTCGGCGCCGTATAATCCACTAGGCCTTGGTTGTCCATTTTGCCAATAAACCCACCTTGCCGATGATCAATGGTTTGGGTTGACCAGAAATGCAGGATTTCGGTCAACTCACTTTGGAGCTCGGCATGAAATTGATGGAAAATGGCTTTATCGTTGGAGAACATACTTTTTATTAGAGATGAAAGAGGAGAGATGAGAGATGAAAGATGAAAGATGAAAGATGAAAGATGACAGATGAAAGAGGAAAGAGGAGAGATGAGAGAGGAAAGATTCGACTTGTCGCCGCTGCCGCTGCGGTAGCCTTTCATCTCTCATCTCTCATCTCGCATCTCTCATCTTTCATCTTTCATCTATATTTTGTTTCGTTGAATAATTGCCTTGAGGGTTTCTACGCTTGCCGCTGAGCGGAACCCATCCTCGGGAGTGTTGATGCAATAGTCCACCAAACGCTCCAGCGTAGAAGTAGCCACATGCAAGCGGGTATCGGAAGATGCGTAGTAGATAAACACCGTCCCATCATCGTCCAGAATCCAGCCATTCGAAAAGGCAACATTGGACACATCCCCTACCCTTTCAACGCCTTCCGGTGCCAGGAAATACCCAGCGGGTTGGTGAATGACTTTGGTCAAATCCTGCAAATCCGTCATAAACAGGTACAAGACGTAGCGCAATCCAGCCGCAGTATTGCGTACCCCATGTGCCAGGTGCAACCAGCCATGGGCAGTTTTGATCGGTGCTGGGCCTTGTCCATTTTTTTTTTTTTTTTCTGTGTGGTAACGCCGCTCGTGCACGATGGTTTCAGTTTCAATCACGGCGTTGTCCATGTTATCCGCCAATCCAAAACCGATGCCACCGCCAGTGCCCGTGCTGATGAACCCATCCTGTGGACGGGTGTAAAAGCCATATTTCCCATTGACAAACTCGGGATGCAACACCACATTGCGCTGCTGTGCCGAAGCCGTTTTAAGGTCAGGGAGCCGTTCCCAATTGACTAGGTCTTTGGTACGAGCCATTCCCGCCTGCGCTACAGCGGAGGAGGTATCGGAAGGAGGGACTGAAAGGTCTTTGCGTTCGGAACAAAAGAGGCCATAAATCCAGCCGTCTTCATGGGCCACCAGACGCAGGTCGTACACGTTGGTATCGGGGTCGGCGGTTTCAGGCATGGTGATCGGGTAATCCCAAAATTGGAATTGATCAATGCCATTGGGGCTCTCGGCAATGGCAAAAAAGGATTTGCGATCCATACCTTCCACCCGGGCAGCTACCACATATTTTCCTTGCCACTTGATAGCGCCGGCGTTGAACACGGCGTTGATTCCAAAACGCTCCATCAAGAAGGGGTTCGTTTGTGGATTCAGGTCGTAACGCCAAAACAGGGGGGCATGCGCAGCCGTTAGCACCGGGTGCAGGTAGCGCTCAAAAATACCATTGCCGGGAACAATTGCCTGGTTGGTGGTCTGGATCAAATCCTGGTGTTGGGCCTCGAGTTGGGCCAAACGTTGCTGAAAAACAGTACTCATCTTAGTTGACTTGAACAAGGTGCTGGGATGAGGGCCATTTCCCTCATCCCAATAAAATCGAGAATCAAAAATTTGTTGTGATCTTTAACCCGCTTACAGGCGATTGTTTCGCAAAAATGAACAATCTATTGTAAAAAAAAGGTTGCATTAGGTCACAATTGACAGGGACAATTGTAACGGTTATTTGTGTAAAAACCTTATTCAAGCTCCAGTCAATGTGTATTTTTGCCCCAAACCAATAAACATGCAATCATTAGACTTCCACGAACATCCCCACCGCCGCTACAATATCCTCACCGGTGAATGGGTGCTGGTTTCACCCCACCGCACCAAACGCCCCTGGCAAGGTAAAGTTGAAAAAGCCGATACCAGCCGCAAACCAAGTTACGATGCCAGCTGTTACCTCTGTCCGAGCAACGAGCGTGCGGGAGGCTTCCAAAACCCCAATTATCCAGATACTTTTGTTTTTACCAATGATTTTGCTGCGCTGTTGGAAGTATCTTCAGACGCCCCTTTTCAACAAGGACTGCTCCAGGCCAAGGGGGAACGAGGCATTTGTAAAGTGGTCTGTTTTTCACCCGATCACGGTCTCACCCTACCACAAATGGAAGTGGTCGCCATCAGCAAAGTAATCGAACTCTGGCAAGCACAATACCTGGAATTGGGTGCCATTGATTTCATTCAACATGTCCAGATTTTTGAAAACAAGGGCGAAATTATGGGGTGTAGCAACCCTCATCCCCATGGCCAAATTTGGGCGCAATCCACCATCCCCCAAGAAACCCGCCTGAAAACCATCCAGCAGGAACAATATTGGAAGGAAAACCAGCGCAGTTTGCTAGGGGATTATCTGGCACAGGAACTAAGTGAGGGTAGCCGCATTGTGCTCGAAAACGAGGAATTTGTGGCCCTAGTGCCTTTTTGGGCCATCTGGCCTTACGAAGCCATGATTATACCCCGCCGGCCAATGCGCCACATTGCAGAGATGAATGAGCCGGAAAAACATGCTTTTGCTCAAATCCTAAAAGCCTTGACCATCCGTTTTGACAATTTGTTTGAAACCTCTTTTCCCTATTCTGCAGGCATCCACCAAGCCCCTACCGATGGCCTGGAACATCCTGAATGGCATTGGCACATGAGTTTTTATCCACCACTGTTGCGCTCGGCCACGGTGAAGAAATTCATGGTTGGCTATGAGTTGTTTGCTGAGCCTCAAAGGGATGTGACGGCAGAATACGCCGCAGAGCGCTTGCGGGGATTGGCTGAAATACATTATTCAGCTATGGTTTAGGTATAAAAAAACCGAGGAGTTTGTTTCAACTCCTCGGTTTGGGAATGTTTAAGCCTTTTGTCTTCATCTTACTACGGCAAAATTGGTATCAACTGGGTAAAGAACTTAAACACGGATTATAATTCAACTTAACTTTTAGCATTCAAGCTTATTCGTCCCAAGGCTAATTAGTGCTGTTTAATTGTTTATTTTTTTGAGTTAAGCTGAACCAAACAGTTAGGATTTCTAATCAGTTAAATAAAAATTTGTGCTCTAGACTTTAAAAAAGTTATCTGATCAATCGTATATTGAGATTTGAATGGAAGCCAAGTGAGCATAGAGCTCACTGGCTCCCGAATACCAAAGTTTAATTTGTCTGGATTCCAAGAATTTGGAGTGCAAGCAGACCTCCGTTCGAAGGGGCATTAGTGCGGACCTCTTGGATTAGGCCAGGGCAAACAGAGCTATGCTTTTGATCTTGGATGTGTCTAAACTTTGGTTTCATGTTTTTTTTTGATGAATCAAAAATAAGCCACCTTTTCTAACCCCGCCAGGGACGCTAATGTATTGTTCAATTTTAAAAACTTGCCTCCCCCCTCCCCCTTTAT